>NZ_JABWPQ010000023.1:0-104029 GCF_013366255.1 Pseudoalteromonas sp. McH1-7
GATAAAACTGGTACAATGAGATTAATGACCCATGACTCGGTAGAGAAACGACCCATTGGGTCGATATTAAATTGTTATGTATTTTCGGAGTTTCTAGCTCATGGTTGAGTTCATTTCTACATACTTATTTCCTTTTGAGTCTGGTGCACTAAATGCTGCTATGTATGCCGTTTTTACTGTTGTCATTCCAGCTCTTTTAATGGGGCACACTTCAATTTCTCTCAAAACCCCCACCCGGAATAAGTTACTGATAAACGGTGGGGGGTTAATAATATATTGCATTTTAATTGCGCCCCTTCTTATGACTTTATTGGATACCGTAGGTAAATATGAAAAAGAGTATGAAACGTGCCAATTGAATTATATTTACACAAAAATCGCAAATCCAAATATTAATACCGCGCAACTTAAAGCATGTGAGCCTATAAAAGAGTCTAGCGAAAAAGAACTAAATGATTTCAAAACAATGCTAGTCATATGCTCCATTTTGGTAAATGTTGTGTTGATCTCCTTAGGTGTTAATTTAATAGCTTCGGCGTCTTCGATGTCTAACGAACGTATTTGCCAAGATAATATTCATGAACAAATTGACAACCTAAACGAAAAAATTAACAACCTTTCCTCAAACATTTGGTTACTTGCATTAATAACGGGAATTCCCTTGATAGTTGTATTAATAGCTGTATTTTTATAAATACATAACAAACGCATCAACGCATGGACTAATAAAGCTTGGCTTGGTTCGTGCCTCACCAATTATAGCCAAGCTTTATTAGCCCGTTATGCGGGCGTTATATGCCATACAGGGTTTCGTCGAATGGCATATTTAAAATAAGTAGGTATAGCTGAAATTGAGCCAGCTTTAATAATTATGACTACTAGACAAAATGATAACTAAGCGTAAGTTACTGTTTCAATACTTACTATTATACCCAGCGTATACAGTTATAGCGCTGGCAGTACTTTGTGGGGTTTTATCTATTGCTTATGGGTGGTCTTATAGTTACACAAAGTCATTTTTCTTAGTTTCTTCTATTTTTCTTGTTGTGTTGTTTTATATACTAAATTTCAGGGCGATAATTCAGGCTCTGTTAGCTAAGAAATTGAAGTAATTTAATAAATGGCATATAACAAGTGCCTAAACCAAAAGGGACGCAAAATAGCAGGCTGCGCTCCTTCGTCGCTAAGTTTAGCCTGCTATTTTGCGCCGGTTAGGCAAGCGTTAGGTGTTTCTACAGATGGTGCCTTTTAAAGAAGTCCTGTTCAAACAACAATGTTATTGGGTGTCAGAATTACAGGTTGATGCTTTAGTTCCTTCTGTCGTATTAGAGTTAACCTGTGATCCTGAAACAGATGAAAAGGAATGTGATGTTACCTTTAGTTCGGTCTACGACTTAAAAGTTAACTATTACGGAGAGCCTGATGATACAAAGAACGAATACCTGTGCATTTTGATTGATGTAACAGATAAAGTAACAGACGGTAAACACTATTATCATATTGCTACTGATACTGTTGATGTTTCCTTTTTCACAGCGGAAACTCCAATAATTAACTGGGTTAACCCAGACAAAGAGTATAAAAACTGGGAAATTGAAAGAATAGTTTGGGACAAAAACACCTAACAAACGCTTTAACCACAAAGGACGCAAAACAGCAGGCTGCGCTCCTTCGTCGCTAATTTTAGCCTGCTATTTTGCGCCGGTTAAGCGAGGCGTTAGGTATTACTTCAGTTATGGAGAGATTATGAAGTATTTAGTGTTTCTTTTAAGTTTACTTTTAATTAGCTGTGCAGCGACAAGACCTGAAATAGCTAAACCTCTATTTTTTTCTGAAATCCATACGAAAGGTTTTGTTGGAATTCCACAACCACAATTGGGCCAGTCTATGATGGTATTCTCTTCCAAAATAGACACCAAAAAACCTGCTCTTGTTCGTATAAAAAGCTTTGATGGAAAAGTCGTGGGTGACAGTAAATATATTAGTGCAGCAGAGTTTCAGCCTGGAACTCATGAACTAGTCTTAACTTGGAAAGAGCTACGTGGTGAGTTTTGGTATGAGTTAAACACGAGCAAAAGCTTCGAATTAGATTTTGAATCAAACACAAAATATTTAGTGGACTTCGAGCAAAATAGCTATGTCATTTATAAACAAATAAACGATGTTAAATCTGAAATTATGCGAATTGGCGTAGGTAATACTTAACAAGCCAATAAAGTGCGGGACTGCTAAGGCTTGGCTCAGTTTCGCTTCGCTACACCAGAAAACAAGAGAAAACAAGAGAAAACAAGTGAGAAAACAAGTGACACCCATCACAATTAGCATCCAAACTGAGGTAGTGAAGTAAAGAAAGTATATAAACACCTCAATCACTGGGTACAAAAACGTTTTTCGGTAGGCCAATTTTTAGCGCCCAAGCATATCCCTACACTAAAGCTGGGTTATCGCGCACAACAAAGAGTTGTAAATACAACAGTTATAGATTTTCGAGTTGATAGGTTCGCCTTGCTAAGCCAACAAGCGCTCGCAGTTTGTTAGGTTTGTCCGCCGTCGCTTTTGCAGTGTTTCACAGTAGGTGGTTACTGTTCGCTCTCGACCAACTGCACCGTGAAATACCTGAGAAAACTGCGTAGTGAGTTTTATCCAGTTCTCAGGTTCTATATTGAGTCGAGTGAGTATGGGCTGAGATTCAAAGATATAGCCTCGCTTGTCGTCTCGAATACAACGGCCTGTGAGTTCAACCAATTCAATATAGGACTTGAGTTCAAAAGGCAAGCCTTTTGGCATATGTTTTCGTGGGCTGCCCACAAAGCGTAGTAGGTTTTTTGGTTGCTTTCCCATCTTCGCGTGGTCGATGCGTTTTTTGATGCTGGTGTAGTCTGAGGTTTCAGGCGTTGCGGCGATGTTGGCTCTAATGGGGTTTAAGTCTACGTATGCGAGACAAGCAGCCAGCGCTGCTTCATCCAGTAATGCTTGGGATTTAAACCGTCCTTCCCAAAACCGACCTGTGCAATTATCTTCTCTATTTGCTCGGCGGGCGATGTCTTCGTTAAGTACTCGTATAAACCAGCTAATATCGGCCAGCCTTTGCCTGTACTTATCAACCAGCTCGTCGAATATCAACTGCTCCGACTCATTGAGTGGCTCACCTTCAGTAAATTTTTGGCTTATCCAATTACCTTTAAACAACTTGTGCCATCGTATCACTATCGCTTCATCGGACAGACGTTTCGCCTTTTTATCATCAACATATAAAACAATGTGAGTATGATTACTCATCACGGCATAAGCACAGACATCAATACAAAATACGGAAGCCAACATCAATAGCTTTTCTTCAACCCAATCCCTGCGGTGTTCGTATGATTTACCAGTAAATTTATCTTCGCCACAGAGAAATGCGCGCCTGACGCAACGGGAGATACAGTGATAATATTTGGTGTCGGTTAAACTGATTTGTCTTTTACGGGCAGTCGCCATCGCTTGGTTTCCTCAATCCATTGAGTGTAGAGCTAAAGCTTAGGCGGCATCTCATGAAGGTGCAAATTAGTGGTGGGTGTCAGCGAATTTGCTCAGTGGGTGTCAGCGAATTTGCTCACTAGTTGAATGGTAATGATACCACCTAAAATAGTGTCCGGATTTATTGAACCACAACAACAGGTATCTTGCGGCTAATTGGCGTATTCAAGTTAGATGCAACAACGGCCAAAGTAGATCGAACGAGTTGGTAGCTAGATAGCTGTTTAAAATCAACTGGTTAACCTGATTAACTGCTCAGGCTAGTGGCTTCTTTACGCGTAAAAATATAATTGCTTATTAAGGCAAATTTAGGTGTAATGAATACATAATAAGCGCTGAGCAATGCAGGGAAAGCTTACATAACAGTAGCTAAACTGATTACACTAGCTAGGAAAGTGAGAGCCTCCAAAAAGCCTATTTTTCCAATTAAGCTATAGCATAGACAACACCAACTCTGTCACACCGAGCAGGTAGCGGCTCAGTCCAACAAGCGATTATGCAACACAAACTGCGTGTCGCATAAATACTAAAATGTTAAGCCTCATTGAGGGAGTGGAGTCTAAATGAAATCAATTGTATGGTTATTCTCAATTTTTATTAGCTTTGGTGCCCTAGGTACAGAGCAAGAGTTACAACCAACAAAGTCAGGGCTATATGATGTGGGTGGGTTTAAGTTGTATCTTGAATGCTACGAAAATGACAAGCCTCAATTAATACTTGAGCAAGGCTTTGGTCTTTCTGGTTCTGATGGGGTTTGGCTAAAAAACATAAAACGCTTAAAAAACGATTTTAGTGTGTGCTTATACGATCGTGCTGGCCTTGGAAAGAGTGAAAAAGGCCCTGTTCCATTTACAGTAAATGACATGTCCAGAAGGCTACGCAACTTATTACAAGCTGCAAATGTTAAATCCCCTTATTATTTTGCAGGCCATTCGTATGGTTCATATATCATAAACTCATATAATAACTTGTTTCCAAAAGAGGTGCTTGGAGCGGTGTTAATTGACCCACCAACTTTCGGCTACTTTTATACTATGGGTACACGTTGGCCAAAAGAACTTAAAACAGATAATAAGCAACTACTGCGTCAGATGAACTTTGAGCTAACAGTACTTGATCCGTTATTTGAAAAGGTACCAGAAAAAGTCGATCACATGAAAAGCTATAAAGAATTAAAGAATGCTTCAACTTTTGGATCAAAACCTTTAATTACAATACGTGCAAAAAATACGGACAAACGTTATGACCCGCCATTTGTTCCAGACGAGATTGCCCAAAAAATGGATGATCTTGATAGTAACGCAGATGGTTACTTCAAGAGCTTGTCAAAAAATAGCAAAATTGTATATTCGGAATCAGAAAAACATTTCTTGCATATTCATGACAGTGACTTGGTCGTAAAAAGCATTAAGGAACTCGTAAGTAAATGAGGCTTAACAAGTGCCTAAACCACGGCAGCAAAACAGCAGGCTTGCGTTCCTTTGTCGTTGACTTTTGCCTGCTATTTCGCGCCAGTTAGGCAAGCGTTAGGCTTACCAAGACGGTAGCGTGAAATTTCGCATCATAGGTGTACTATTTAGCGTTATTTCATTTGGTTGCTTCACTACTGCTCAAATTCCAGACGCTATCAAAATTAACAATGTGGAATATCGTTTAAACACAACTTCGTTATAAAAATACCTAACAAAGATCAAATGGGGAAAACCAGACAATGCTTCCCCCTTAGTTTGTGCTACATGGTTATTATTGTTCACTAAAGACTGTTGTCGTTGCTTACCCCTTTCTTACTCACACGTCAGGAGTGATAGTCTTTATTCAGCGGGGATAATCTCCCATTCAGTGACATCTAGATGTGTTTCAGTTGCTTTGCACAACGCCGACCAAATTGTCACAAAATGCACCTTTTGAATATCGCTGCCACTGTGCATGATGCTGTTGGAAATTGCTTCTGTGCTCGGGGGCGCATAAAGTCTAGGATGCGAGTCTTTATACTTTTTGTAGGCCCAACTATTTTGACCAAAGGTATCTTTTAACTGTTGCTTGCGTCGAGTGATTTGGTCATTTTTATCTTGTATTTCTTGATAAGTTTGTTCAGCCTCTGGCCGTTTGACTATGGTGGTTTTAGAAATCAGGTTAGGCAAAGACACATTGGCCTGCGTGGCCATTTGCGTAAAGCCGTCTTGCATCTCTCTAAGGCGTTTGTTCCCTGTCGATACCCTTTGTGAGCGTATGGTGCTTGGCCAAACATTATCTAGCCTTAACTTCGCCATTGTGGAGTTGCTATGCACACCAAAATACTCGTCAGGCAGCCCAAGCATATGCCCAAATTCATGCGTCATCACAATGTATTTATGTGGTACGGTGCGATCGACGTTATGCGGAGTGCGAATAACAATAAGTACGCCACCATCTTGACCAGACACCGTGTGGTTACGATCGCGAGTTTTTAAAAAGGTCACTGCGTCTTTTGCCCACTGCTGAGACGTGTTGGCCACAATAGCGAAGTTGTCGCCGACAATGCGCTGGTTAATATAGTTGGCAACTGAATTTGCTCGGCGTGATTCTAAATTGTATGTAAAGGTGCTGTCATTTTTGCCTTTCAGGCCAATAATGTACGCTTTAATACCAAGTACATCTGGGGTTCTACGTGCTCTTACAACCGTTAAAAAACGGTCTAAATAGCTTTTCATACCACTGGTTAGAATGTGTTGATCCGATGAAAAAGTAATATAGTCACCATCACCGGCAGGCAGCAAGCTTCTCAATCCTGAGCGCAGTAACCCCTCTTTGTAGTTGAAAATCCGCTCTTGGTTTTTGGTGGTGTCAATTTCATTGGCGAAATTGTTTACGCCGCAAACATGCGGAACCATACCATGATTAATACCACCACTAGATTTATACCGTGCAAGCTTTTTCACCTCGACAATATACCGGCAGTACGCTGGGTTGTTCACTTCTGCAATGACAAAGTTAATGTCCATCACAAACTCTTCCCAGTTTTGTTTAGTGCAGCGGATCTTATAATTGTTTGCCCATTTCTCTAAAATGACGCGCCGGGCATTGCGTTTAAATTCATTCTTTTCATTCATGGACCAAGAGAGTTGATCTTCGGTGTTGTCGATAAATCGATAAAAGATTTTGACAATCACGGTGATTTTCTTTTTGTGTGGTTCCACTTTGAGATCAAACTTACCGATTTTTGTGGCAGGCACAAAGTCTTTAACAACTAAGTTGCCTCTAATGCCATCCCTGATGAAATTGTCTTTCATTTAAACCTCTTTGTATGACGCCAATTGGCGCAACTATAGTGGAATGTAAAAGTTGAATCAAAGTTAAAAAACTATAATTAAAGTGTTTTTTAGGTTTTTTTGAAAAACAGCAAAAAGTCTGAATAAATTCATTTTTTGTCCATAGTTGCTTGATATTTTCTCGTCATTTAGGGCGGTTCATGCTTGTATTTATAGCGAAAAACAATGGTTTTTTCTCTGTGTATTAACGGTTTTGTGATCTAACCCTATAATTTAACAAGGTATTAATATCTTGACTTTGGATCATTCTGCTCCACAATGGAATGAAGAATAAATAATAACGCGTATAGGGTTGAAATTAGCCGCCTATGTTACTTTTTTCTCCGAGTACTGAGCTTGATGCCGGTGTATTTCTTAAAGAAGAGCGGACTAAGTTTCGGGAACTACGTAATTTACTCAACGTCGCACAGTCCAGCCTGCGTAAGTTGTTAGAAACGCCTGCCTCGGCTCAAGATCAAGTGCTTCAGCGCCAAAACGCTGATGATTGGTATCAGTTGCAGCAAAGTGCAGGTGAAACGCTTAAAAATGATTCTCGTGACATCGAAGTGTTTGTATGGTGGCTTGCTTCATTGGCGTACAAAAAAGATGACTTATCTTTATTTAATAAAGGGTTAGGCGATTTTTTGTTTGCACTTAAGCAACTTGGAGAATCTATTCATCCGAGGCTTCCTGAAAAGAAAGTCGCCAAGCTAGATGCCACAGAGGCTGCACAAAAGCATTGTGATAACCAAACCAAACCACTTGAGCAGTTAACTGGCGACAGTCCAAATTCTGGCTTGTTGAACGTACCATTGATGCACTATCCGTTGTTAGATGAATACACCTTTGGTGACTACTTGCTGGCGCAAAAAGATGGCAGTCTTGAGGCGAAAAAAGCGGAATTTGCAGCCACGCTGCAGTCGCGAAAAGGCGAGTTGAGTGAGCGCTTTAACCTGTTGAGCGAGATTGAAAGCAAGCTTAAAGACGTTGATTTATTCATCAATGGTTATCGTAACAAACATGGCTTGGCGTTGCTTGGCTTTCGCTTTATACGCGATACGATCAAGCAAATAAAGTTGATGTATCAGTACTTTTTTCCTGATGTTGAGCAGCAAGAGTCAGCAATCACTGAGGAAGTACAGTCAGCAGAGCCTGTTGTCGCTACGCTAAATGAAACCGCCAAGAGCGCGCCACAGGCCACCTATCAAGCACCGCAAGCCGCTGTAGTTGCCACGCAGCCAGTTGTCGCAAAAGCTGTGTATACACGTGAACATGCGCTGGAAGAATTAAATAGAATTGCGGTTTTTTTCAAAAAGACCGAGCCACACAGTCCTATTCCTTACTTGCTTGCAAGAGCAATTCGGTGGGGAAATATGTCGTTCTCCGACTTAATGGGAGAGTTAATTGCCAAAGACTCACCAGCACTTGCAGAAATCAGCAAGCTGACGGGCGTAGACAATGACTTAGGTGAATTATTGTCGGAAGAGAGTGTAGCAGTATCTAATCCGACTCCTGCGGTTGTTGAACCCGTTGTGCCAGAACCGGTGCAACCCGTGCAAGCAAACGTTGAACCAGAGCCTGAAGTAAAGCCTGCAACAGATAGCAGCGCGACATCAGGGCCGCTTTGGTAGCGAAGAGCCCTGAACTTATGGTTCAGGGAAATGAAAGATTTAAATTTGTGCCTACACTAAGTAGGGAAAAATAACATAGCTATGGAGAATACAAATGGCGTCAATTTTCATGAGAATCGACGGCAATGACAGCATCAAAGGGGCTGCTACAGTTGCCGATTTAAACAGCAAAAAAGGTTGGTTCGCAGTAGATAGCCTATCTTGGGGCGCTATGCGTGGCGTTTCTGTAGATATTGGCAATGCAAACAACCAAGATAACGGTATGGTGGCGCTGGGTGAAATCAGCATTTCTAAAACGTATGATGGTGCAACACCGTACCTACTAACTTACTTATTCCAGCCAGGTGCAGACGGTAAAACCGTTGAGCTAGTGATGACTAAGCCGTCTCGTGATGGTAAAGGGATTGTGCCTTACTATGTTATCTCTCTTGAAGAAGCACGTATGGCAAACTTTAGTATTTCAGGTAGCGATGGCGGTCAACCGTCTGAGTCATTCTCGCTTACTTACACCAAAATTGAGCAAATCTTCTTCGTTGAAGACGAAGGCGGTAAGCTTGAGAAAGCTGCATCTGTTAAATACGATGCAACCACTAACCAGCTTACTTCTGCGGCTGATCTTAAGTAAGGTAAATCATTATGGCACTTAATTCGCAACATAAGCGTGTTAGTAAAAACCGCGTAAGTATTACGTATGATGTTGAAACTAACGGCGCTACTGAGAAAAAAGAGCTGCCGTTTGTATCAGCGGTACTCGGTAATTTTTCTGGTGACAGAGAGGACCCAAAAGAAGTTGAAGATCGCGAGTTTATTCAAGTCGATCAAGATAACTTTGATGATGTACTGGGCCGTATTCAACCTTCACTTTCATTGAAAGTAGATAATGTCATCGAAGCTGATGACAGCCAGTTTGAAGTTAATCTAGATTTTGAATCTATGAAAGACTTTGAGCCTGACGCTTTGGTTCAACGTATCGAACCACTGAAAAAGCTACTGGAAACCCGTAATCAGCTGAATGAGCTGCTAAGTAAAGCGGATCGCTCTCGCGATTTTGAAAAGCTCCTTAAAGACATTTTACAAAGCGCGGACTCATTGAGCGCGCTGTCTAGCGAGCTTGGCGTGAAAGGAGAAGAGTAATGTCTGAAGAATTACAGCAAGATGGCGGCGCAGCAGCAGGCGATAGCGGTTCGTTTTTAGACCGTGCTATCAGTGCGACGAGTCAAACGGCACCTGATAGAACCAAAGAGCTACTGACTTCTTTAACCAAAGAAGCAATGTCTGGCACGGTAACATGGGATAAAAACCTCACTGACACTATTGCAAATGCGGTGGCTGAGATTGATAAAAAAATGTCTCAGCAGCTTTCTGCGATTATGCAGCAAGACAGTTTTCAAGAGCTTGAAGGTTCGTGGTTAGGTTTACAAAAACTGATCCGCAACAGTGCACTGGGTACATCTCAAAAAGTGAAATTACTCAACATCACAAAAGATGAGCTGCTTGAGCAATTTGAAGATGCGCCAGCAGTAGACCGCAGCCCATTGTTCAATACGCTATATCAACATGAGTATGGCACAGCTGGAGGGGAGCCGTACGGCCTGATCCTGGGTGACTACGCGTTTTCACAAAATGATGAAGATGTTGCGCTATTGCGTTATATGGGAGAAGTGGCAGCGGCAAGCCATGCGCCATTTATCGCAGCGGCGGCGCCAGAAATGTTCGAACTAAGTAGCTTTTCTACCTTCAGTGAAGGTAAACCAATAGCACCTGCTTTTGATTCGCCTAGTTATGCTTCGTGGAACTCATTCAGAGAAAGCGATGATGCCCGTTATGTAGCGCTGACTATGCCTCGCACCATGGCGCGTTTACCGTACGGTGGTAAAGGTAAAAAAATCAAATCGTTTGAGTTTGAAGAGCTTGCAACTGACAACGCTGGCAATCCAAAGCCGACAAGTAATGATGAAGTTGTTTGGTCAAATGCGGCCTACGAAATGGCGCTTAAAATGAACCAAGCATTTGAAGCTTATGGTTGGTGTACTGCAATTCGTGGTATGGAAAACGGCGGTAAAGTAGAGGCTTTACCAAATCTTACGTACCTCACGGATTCTGGTGATATTACACAGCAATGTCCAACTGAAGTGAACTTAACCGATGAGCGTGAGAAAGAGCTGAGCGACTTGGGCTTTTTGCCGCTAGTACATTATAAGAATACAGATTATGCCGTGTTCTTAGGTGGGCAGACTACGCAAAAACCAAAAGAGTATACGGATCCTGATGCGACCGCTAATGCAGCTATTTCTGCACGTTTGCCATATATCATGGCGAGTAGCCGGATCGCTCATTACCTCAAGGTAATGGGGCGTGACAATATTGGTTCGAATATGGAAGCGGCAGATATTCAAAAGCAAATGAGTGAGTGGATTGCGATGTACACAAACTCAGGTGCTATGGGTAATGAAGAGCGCGCTAAAACCCCACTTGCTGAAGCACAAATCTCAGTGATCGAACAACCAGGTCGCCCTGGGGCGTATTCAGCCGTTGCGCATTTGCGTCCTTGGTTACAAATGGAAGAGCTAACGACCTCTGTGCGTATGGTAGCAAGCCTACCTGGCTAATGATAAAAACGTTTTTATCGCCTCACCTGAGCGTTAAAAGCATTAAGTGGCAGTGAGATAATACCTGTGGGTATGCTCACTCCACTTCTTTGTATTAACTAATTGAGCGCTGGAACGCGATTCCCCATGTCTACGACAGTACATCACTCAAACCAGATTGCACAAGTAAAGCTATTAATTGCTGAGATAGACAATTTGATCAGTGAACAGCTGTCATTGGTTATGTCTCATCGCCAGTTTGTGGCATTAGAGGCGCGTTGGCGATCACTGCATGAGCTGGTTAACCTACCCGTTAATTACAAGACGGTAAGAGTAAAGCTGTTGAATATCTCTTGGGCTGAAATATCTCAAGATCTCAATATTTCGCCGTCGGTTAAACAGGCAAAGCTATATAACCTAATAGCTAACCGTGAGTTTAATACACTTGGTGGGGAGCCTTATGGTCTTATCGTTATTGATCATAATATTAGCTTAGATATCGATTATGCTAATGAGTTTGATGATATTTATACCCTTGAGCTACTTGCAGAACTTGGCGAGAAAAGCCTCTGTCCTATCGTCTTGGATGCTGATGAAGCGTTCCTCGGGGCGACAGGAGAGTCTTTTTTATGCGATACCGCGAAGGTAAAGCGGGTGCTGGCCGCCCATGAATTTGAGAGTTGGCATCGTCTCAGAGCTAAAGACAACAGCCATTTTATTGGCTTGGTATTTAACAAGGTCGGTTATCGACGCATTTACCGTTATCACCCCGCGGGTTTTGTGTTTAATGAAGATGCTCAAGACAACTTTCGTTGGGGAAATACGGCGACGACATTTTTAAAGAATGTCATTATTGAGTTTAATCGGGTTAGGTGGTTTGGATTCTTAAAATCACGCAAATTAGATGGCTCAGGGGGCAGCGCCATTCATTATTATGGCGCCAAAAAGGAGGAGCTGCCCGTGGTATTTAAAACGCGGCTTGCGGCCAGTAATGCGGCGTTTATTTCTCAGCTTGGTTTGATCCCCATATTCCATAACCCATTAAATGAAAGATACTTTTTTCAGTCCAATTGCTCTATCAAAACAGAAAGTGAGACAGAAAATCGCTATTTGCTACAAACTACACTGATGATCAGTCGCATTGCCCATTATCTTAAGGTGCAACTTAGGGAAATGGTTGGCTCTTCAATGGAAGCACATGATTGTGAAAACAACCTGACACATTGGTTAGAGCAGTACTGCTCAAATTCAATTGTGTCGGATGAAATGACACTCGCGAAGATGCCCCTAAAGTCGGCTAAAGTCAGTGTCGTGGAAGAGTCAGGTGAATTTAAGCGTTACAGTTGTCATGTTGATTTAGTGCCACAGTATCAATTTGACCGGGTCGCCAGTACGGTAAGTTTATCCACGGCGGTAGAGCGATGAGCTTTTTCAGTGCATTTTATATGGATAGAGAAGATGTCTCTGCGGATCATGCTACCGAGGTGGTGCAGTCGATCCATCATAATATCGGTCTGATCTTAAAAACAGAGGCCGCATTTTTACAGGAACGTGACCGAGAATTGGTCAATCAATCGAGTATTTGCTTTGGTCTTGAAGACATTGCGCTATTTAGCCGACTCAATAGTGGTGAGCAAATCGCCATGCGGATCAAAAACAAAATAAGTCAATTTGAGCCCAGACTTCACAGCATAGAAGTTATGTATCTTGCGCAAGACGAAGAAAAACATATTGCTAATACGATGCGTTTTGAGATCTCAGCGGTACTTTCGATTAAAGGCAAAGAAGAATTATTGCAGTTTGACACTGATATTGATTTGACGCGTCTTACTGTATTGATTGAAAACGAGAGTCAATATGATTAGTCGTATGTTAAAGCACTTCGAAGATGAGTTAGCGAGCATTCGCTATGGCTTAGAAGGCTTTCGAAAACATTTTCGAAGAGAAGCTGAGCATATTAACCTCAATGACAAAGGCCAAGAAGATCCTAATGTCACACGGTTAATTGACAGTTTTGCATGGGTTGCGGCAAAAAATGCGATGGAAATTGATGCCCTACGAACACGTCATGTAGAAGAGTTTGCGGATATTGTCTCGCCTAATTTGTTTAAAACGTTACCTATGGTGGTGCAAGCGCATTTTCAGCCTAATGCCGACGACTTTAACAAACCGGTGTTTTTAGATAAACAAGTAGAAGTTGAGTTGGATGTCATTAATAAAGGTGACGATAACACCACGGTTAAGTTGTGTAACTCCTTGCCTGTGACTTTCTCACCTATGTCGGTATCGCGCTTTAAGTTAGAGCAAACCCCATTTCAACACGCTGTGCCTGCCAACCTAGATAGTAAACTTTCACCATATTGCTTGCGTGTCGAATTATCGCCATTGAGCAGTGATGTGGATATGCAGCAAGCACTGGCACAACCAATCCAGTTGCACTTTAGTAACGAGTCTATTGGCCGTAATGTTGCCGATATTATTAACCAAGCCGTCACCAAAGTGGCCATTTGTGTGGCCGATGACGACTTTGCATATGATGTGGGTAAAGGTAATTTTCATCCGTTACTGGCTGACGACGATTTCCTTATCTCACCGATAGATAGTAACGAAATTCCCGCCTATTTTAAGCTTAAAGAGTACTTTTCTGTCCCTGCAAAGCGCCAGTTCTTTATTTTGAAAAACCCGCATAAGCTTAATGTCGGTCATGGTAAAAGTGTGTTTATCGACTTTTACCTAAATGAGCTAGGAGCTGTGTTGCTGGAAGAAAGAAATCTCTCAGTGAAGATAAACAAAACACTATTTAGTAATTTATTTCATCAATCATCTGAGCCCGTAAGAGTGAACTATCAAGAGCTGTCATATCCCGTGATAGCAGATGCCAGTCAGCATCATGTGCAAATTTATTCCATCGATAAAGTGTATGTTGTGACCTCCCAGGGGCAGCAAGAGATCCCGCCTGTGGTAGGTACGCAGACCGTCGATTTTGAGTCGCAGTTATATTGGTCTCAGAGTGTGAAACTAGGGCATATTGACGAGGCTAATAAAACAGCTTCTTTGGATGAGGTTAAGCACCTTGTTTTACCTATAAACAAGGCGACAGCGACTTACCCTAATGGGTTTACCGCATTTGCACAGATCACCTGTTATGATGCGCAGCTTGCCAACAAAGTCCATGTAGGTAACCAAATCGTGGTGAATACTGAAGAAGCGTTGGCAGGAGAGTTTAACGTTGGCGGTGTCACTATCCAGCCGAGTAATGTCGCAACAGATGAAAAAAATTACTGGCGCTTGCTCAAGCTCATGTCTTTTAATCTCTCTCAGCTATTACAAGTAGAAGACGCCAAAACGTCATTAATTGGCTTTTTAAAATTGTTTGTCAATGCTAATGCCACTCATCAGGAACTAAATTCAATTTATGACGTGTGTGCTGAAAAGATCAATGCACCATTTCTTGTTGAAGGAAGAATGATATTTGTACCTGGCATGGCGCTTACACTGACGTTAGATAACTCAGAGCTCAATGCTGACTTTTCACTTTTCGCTGAGCTTATTAATGACTTTTTAGCAGCGCAAACTCCATTTGATCGCTGTAGTCAATTAACCGTGAAATATACCAGTTACAACTGGCCTGCAAAGCGCTTTGATGCGCAACTAGGAGCGCGAGTATGCAGTTGACGCGACGCCTATTTGCTAAAGTTTCTTCGGTACTTCACTTTACTCGATTATTGCGGGTGGCTGGGGCGAAAAAAATCAGCTTCAAGCAGCACTTGTTTTCAGACACCTATGGCAAAAGAAAAATAGACTATCAAGAGCTGGCTGATAAGCACTTTGTGGTAGACAGTAACGAAGCCACTTTATTTGGTGAGCGTGGCGGGTTGGCACATTTTATTTTAGATTGGCTCAAAGAAGCGTATCTGCGAAATAACCGAGCTTATCTACGATTTCTTGCTATTTTTGATAATACCTTGGTGCATCAATCTTTACAGATAAAATCATTTTCTTCTTTGATTTTTCGTACAGAAACAACGACCACAGCACAACAACAGCGCCAGCTCTTGCAAAGCTATTTTAGCTCGCTTACAGAGCACTACGGCGAGTTATCCATGCTTCCTGCAACACTTATCACTCGGGCAGAGCATTATTCTTTGAGTAACTTACAGCGCTTGCTAAGGCATTATTTTCCTCATGCAATTCACTTAACGATGAGTGACATTGAGGTCAAAAGTATACCTTCACATGCAAGAAGCCAATTAGGCTCCTGTCAGCTTGGTCGAGGCGCGGTACTCGGTGCACAGTTTGCTCAGCTTGGCAGAACATTAACGGTCACTGTTATGTACGAAGATGCTGCTATTTTTTCGAAATTAGAGCAGCAAGAAGCGCAGCAAGTTGAGCTATTAAGCGCGATCAAGTCGTTATGCAGCCACTATGTGAGCCACGAAGTCGTGGTTGAAGTGGAAGCACAATATATTGGAACCGTGCCATCTGATTTGGTACTCACTCATCATCAAAAGGGCATTGTGTTAGGTGTGAACGCGAATGTAACACGACGCAATGGCAACCAGAAACGAACAGTAAGGGCTCTGTAGAGTTAGGGATAAATCATGTCTCAAGTATCTATTTCAAAACTAATTTCTTATTTAGATAGTAACTTAAAAAATGCGTTGGAATATGCAGCAGCAGATGCGATGAATAGTCAAGCTGGTGCTATTGAGGTCGAGCATTGGTTACTTTCATTATTGAAGGGCAGAGACCCTAAACTACAACAGTTTCTTGAGTCACAACAGGTTAATATTGCGCAGTTCGTACAAGAACTCGAAGCCAAATTAAGCCAACTGTCGCCAAGCCACTCTGGACAGCCAACCATTAGTCCTGAGCTAATTGAGTTAGTTAAATCAGCTTGGTTACTTGCCTCTGTCGAGTTTTCCCACAGTGCTGTTGCTGGACTCCATTTATTATTGGAGATATTGCAGCCAGATCCATTGTCATTTAAACAAAAAGAATATGCAGCACTCAAAAATGTCTCGGTGGAGAGTTTAAAAGCACATATTCAATCTTTGTCTGTTGCACCGAAGACATCGACGAAGGGCGCTGCAAATACCGCAGCACATAATGTCGTTACTGGTGCATTAGATAAATATACCGTAAACCTTACCCAAGCAGCCGCAGATAATGAACTTGATGTGGTATCTGGTCGCGCTGATGAAGTGAGACAAGCGATAGATATTTTGTGCCGAAAGCGTCAAAACAACCCTATTTTTGTTGGTGAACCTGGGGTTGGGAAAACAGCGGTGGTCGAGGGACTTGCGCAAAAAATAGCGGCCAATGAAGTACCTCCAGTATTGTCTGGTGTGCAAATTCATTCACTAGACCTTGGCTTATTGCAAGCCGGTGCGAGTGTAAAAGGTGAATTTGAAAATCGCTTAAAAGATGTGATCAATGAAGTGAAAAACTCTGAAGTTCCCATCATTGTTTTTATTGATGAAGCACATACCTTAATTGGCGCAGGCGGTGCCGAAGGGCAAAATGATGCTGCTAATTTACTAAAACCGGCATTAGCACGTGGTGAATTTCGCACTATCGCCGCGACGACCTGGGAAGAGTATAAAAAGTATTTTGAAAAAGACCCTGCGTTGACTCGTCGCTTTCAGGTAGTCAAGGTTGAAGAGCCCAATGCTGAGGATGCGCTTCAGATGCTCCGTGGCGTAGCTGAATCGTTAAAAAGCCATCATCAAGTATTCATCACGGAAGCGGCGCTGCAAGCGGCAGTGGGCTTATCTATCCGATACTTACCAAGTCGTAAGTTGCCAGATAAAGCTATTAGTGTGCTAGATACTTCATGTGCACGGATTGCATTAACACAAAGCGCTAAACCTGCCAGTATCGAAGCTGCAGAGCAAGGGATCCGCTATTTAGAAAAAGCACTAGTATCTTTGGCTAAAGAACATGAGATGCTGGCTAATCAGGCAACAGCAATAGCTGAAAAAGAAGAACAAAAATCGCAACTTGAAACCCAATTAGTGTCATTGAAGGCGCAATGGGAGAAGGAAAAAGAATTAGTTTCAACATTGGCAAAGATCCAAGCTGGTGAAGAGCAAGGCGACTTTACGGCGCAATTGGCAGCATTAAAAGCGTTACAAGGTGAGCAGCCAATGGTACATGCAATTGTTGATGAGCACATCATTGCACAAGTCATTGGCGCGTGGACGGGGATCCCAATTGGTAATTTGGTTAAAGACGAAGTGGCTAAGTTGCTGACATTAGAAACGGCATTACATCAGCGAATTATTGGTCAAAAACATGCACTGCATGAGCTGTCTAAGAGCATTCGGGTATCGCGTGCGGGACTGACGGATAAGCGTAAACCAGTTGGGGTGTTTTTAATGTGTGGCCCAAGTGGGGTCGGTAAATCAGAAACCGCATTGGCGTTGGCAGATCAACTTTTTGGCGGTGAGCAGGATATGACGGTCATCAATATGACCGAGTTTAAAGAGGCACATAAAGTGTCTATGTTGCTTGGCTCTCCAGCGGGTTATGTTGGTTATGGTAAAGGTGGTGTATTAACGGAAGCTATTCGCCGCAACCCTTATTGTGTGCTACTGCTTGATGAAATGGAAAAAGCCCACCCGAGTGTCCATGATATTTTTTATCAAATATTTGATAAAGGCTGCATTCAAGACAGTGAAGGTCGCAATATAGATTTTAAAAACACCTTGATCATCATGACTTCCAATGCCGCAGATAGCGCTATTGTCGACTTTTGTAATGTCAGTGATTCACGTCCAGATTTAGTGGAGCTTGTTGAGAATGTGCGACCTGCGTTACAAAGCTTCTTTAAACCGGCCTTTTTAGGTCGTTGTAATATTATTCCCTATTATCCGTTAAATACCGATGAGCTGGCTGAAATTACTGAAATTTCATTAAAACGTGTGGCACAAAAGCTATCGGAAACATATGGTGCGACGCTTAGTTATGATCAGGCGTTTGTGGAATATGTGGTAGCAAAAGGCAATGAGCCAACGATTGGTGGCCGTGCTATCGAGCAGATCATCAATCGCAATTTGATGCCGCAACTAGCTGAGCGCTGTATTGAACGTATTAGTCAAGGTGAGGCCATCACAGCGGTGGTGATCTCGGGAACGGCTGATAGCTCAGGTTTTGAACTGACGATAAATTAACGAAATGATGCGAACAATCAACCTTATACAGACCCTTATATTGGGTCTTGCCTTAACGACAACACACTCGGTGGCCAAAGAGGTGGTGCAACTGGCAACGCATGACGCCTATCCGTACCACTACGTTGAAAACGAGCTGGTTAAAGGAAAGGTGATCCGTCAAGTTCAGTGCGCATTTAGCCGCATGGAAACTCCGTATCGTGCAGAATTTGATACTTGGGTAGAAGCCGAGCTTAAGTTGCGTACAGGTAAGCTGGACGCCATTTTTGCTGTCGCGGGGAGTGAAGCAAGATCGCGCTATGGGAGTTTATCTACTGCCATCGCGAAAAAACACTTGTACTGGTATTTCTCTGGTGCTGAAATGGATATCAGTGACAGCAACCCCTTGTATAAAAAATATAAAGTGGCAGCTGAGTTTGGTTCAGATGAATGGTTTGACATCAAACGTAAAGGCTACAACGTACAAATGAAACCACGCAACGGACATGCGCTGTTAAAGTTGTTATTAGGTCATGAAGTCGATGCGATCTTAATCGATGAACATGAATTTGAGTATGAGCTGGCCAAGTTTAAGCTACATAATACCAACTTTTCTCGGCGCGAGTATGGCACCATAGAACTGGGTGTTTTGTTCTCAAACGCCTTTTTAAAAGCGCGCCCCACTTTTCTTGAGGCTTTTAATAGTGCCGCCTCAAATTGTCTTGTTGCCGATAATAGGAAGTAATAAATGAACGCTGCAATGTTACAAGTCACAGAGTGTCCTGATGATGTTCGGCTACTCTCGAGAATGGCGACGGTTTCCAAGTCAGGGGTGGTGTTAGGCGCTTCAATCGAGTGTGACTTAATCTTACCTCACGCAGAACAAGAGACGCAGCAGCATGACATCTACGCGCGCATCGAACAAGAAGCCGACAGTGGGCAGCTGCGCCTTTACACTGAAGTCGAAGGGGTGCGCTTAAATGGCCGTCCGCAGATCACACACTCTTCATCGTTGCTCTCTGATGGCGATATTATCGTCGTATTCGGTTACACCTTATTACTCTCAATGCAGTCTGAATTTTCAGCTGGGTCACTTACCACCGAACCAAAAGAAGAAGCTTTTTTTGATGTTATTGATGAAGTTGAGTTTGATGCTAGCAATATTTTTGCTGATCTAGAGACTGAACTGGAACAGATAAATACGCAAACAGAACAAGCGGAGCAAGCACCTTTTATAGAGTACCAACGAGAGCATAGCAATGCGGTAGAGTCAGAGAGTAGCGTCAATAATGCAGCCATTGAGCAAAAGCTAGATAAGCTACTTGAGGCCTCTCGCAGCCCGTGGCAGCAACAAAAACAAATGTTGTTGATGCTCGACCAAGTGATGGATGAGTTTCTCAAAGAGTTTGACCCACAGTTGATAGAGGAAATGGTGGGGCCACCTTCACGATGGAGTGGCAAGCACTGGACTGCATATAAGCACTATTACACAAGAAAAATGAACGAAGGACACTTTAAGCGTCAGTTTAAAGCGTTATTAATCGAATGTATGCAAAAGTAATTTTAGTTTCACTGTTGGTTTTTTTTATGGTGGGTTGCTCAAGTGCTGATCCGCTACAGCGCTTTTCGTTACCGATCCAACTACAGTTAGAGGCCGATGAAAAGCTGAACTGGGCAAACGAAGTCGCCAACCCAGTTGCTGTGCGTGTCTACCAGCTGACTAAGTCGGATAGGTTTATGCAGAGCGAGTTTATCTCTTTGTTTCAATCTGATACTCAGATCTTAGCGGAACAATTAATTGAAAAGCAGCGCTTGTATCCGGTGATGCCCAATACCAAACAACAAAAAACCCTTAAGCTGTTACCTGGGGTGAGGTATTTGGCGGTATTGGTAGAATTTAGTGATTATCAACAAGGCACAACCAAAGCGGTGATTGAAGTGCCAGAAGACGTATCTGAAAATACAGTGATTTGGCTGGGGCTCCAAGGGACTTCAATAAAGTTCTCTGTCATCCCACAACAAAGCTGGATGGATAGTTTGTTTAGTTGGGGAGCATAACTTTGAGTAATAAAATTGTTTGGCGTGAGGGCACGTTTTTATATCCTCAGCACTTTCAGCAAATGGAAGCGCACCTTGAAAATGTTACGCAACAATATAGTGCGTTGACAACTAGTGAATTTGCTCCCCATTGCGGTTTGGCACAGTTAAAGATCAATGAGGGGTTACTGAAGCTTGGTCAATTTTCGGTGATGTCATGTGAAGGGATATTACCAGACGGCCAGTATTTTAAACTCAGTCATGAAATAGCATTTCAGATCCCCGCAGGGACGATAGACCAAATGGTTTATCTTGTTGTACCTGCTTATCTTGCTGGCAATAATAGCTTTGACAATGGTGCGTCTAACTCAAGGTATACCACAGAATTTGCGCGTGTGTTTGATTTTACCAACAATCAAGCTGCTGAGCTTGAAATTGAAACTGCACGCTTAAATGTGGCGTTGAAGCTAGAGCAAGAAAATCTTGATGGTTTTGTGAAACTGGCGGTCGGGAAAGTATTAGAAGTGGGCAGCGACGGTGAAGTGGTGATAGATCGTGCCTTTATTCCTGATTGCTTGAGTATCGGGGCGGCCGATATTCTTCTGGAGCGAGTAAAGGAGCTAGAAACACTGGCTAATGCTAAGGTCAATCAGCTCCTGACACGCTTACAGTCTGTGGTGGATACGCAAAGTAACAGCGCGTGGTATAAAGAGCAGCAGCTATTGACGGTGATTTACCACTGGCTGCCTTGGCTGGAGGCTACACAGCGAACACAGCACTATAAGTTAGGTCGTTTTTACTTTGAACTTAAGCAGTTTGAAGCGGCACTACTGAGTATCGATTTTGAAATGCGTACCCCTTGGACACCGCTAACATTCGATAGCTTGTATGAGAAATTCCATACCGTACTGGCAAAAATCAAAGATAAATTGTCGATTACGCAGCAGCAAAATGTCATTGAGTATATCTGGGATAAATCCCTGTTTGATAGTCGCAGAATGTTGCTGGTTAAGGTGAAGCAACACGATATTAGTCAGACTAAACGCATGGTAATTGCTGTAACTAGTCCGCAAAGCCTAGCTAAAGAGTTATTTACTACAGGGTTTAAGCTGGCGGGCAATAAAAGCATCATTAACTGTATAAAAAATGCGACGCCAGGCGTGCGAGTCAGTGCGTTGCCTTATGCGCCACCAGAGCTAAAAGAGCAAGGTTCAACCGAGTTCTTTCAGATTGATTTGGACGATCCGCTGTGGGTAAAAATAGTAGACAACAAGGAGATGCTGGCACTACATATTGATGCCCGTATTCATGTCGATGACGTTAAATTATTTTTGATTAGTTAATGATGAATACCGCCAGTTATACGGTGAACCAGTTTTCACTTGTAGATGAGAAAAATGCCGCGTTAAAAGACTTGCTAACAGAGTTTAGTTGGCAGGAAGAGGCACTGTTACAACTTAGCTTACCATTGCTTGCGATGGTTGAGTCGGTATCGTCGTTAGAGGATGCTGCGGCACTAGAAAACTTTAGAGCCAATGTTATTACTGAGCTGAAAAGTATTAAACAAAGAGGAAGAGAGCGAGCGGTATCGCCAGCATTGCTCGATAAACTCTGTTTTGTTTGGGCTGCTTTTTTTGATGAGCGAGTCAGTTACGGTTGTCATTTGGATACTACTCAGTGGCAAAACAAGACCCTAGTGAGCCAATTATTTGGGATCCGTAACAGTGGTGATACCTTCTTTAACCTAGTGTTTCAGCTGATGGAGTTTCCCAAAAAACATCTGGCACTGCTTAAAATCTGCTATCTCATTTTGCAGTTGGGCTTTAAAGGAAAGTATCACAACGGTCAGGTAACTGAACTTAAAAAACTCACCGCAGAGGTAAGCTTTGCACTAACTGAGCTTGGTGCATTCAAACTGTCACTGGAAGCACCTGCTCCTCCAGCTCAAAAATTAGGCCGAAACATAGGGCTGTTTACCGGGATCTCACCACTGAGCTTTTGGTTCACTTTCATGGCGCTGATGATCACGGGTTTGCTTATTTATAACCAGTATTTTGGTGAAATCTATGCGCAGCAGAACCAAGAATACCAAGAAATGGCGGGAGATACTTTTTTGCATATCCAGCAGTTGCAGCCGAAAAAAATGTTCATCGAAAACGCGAGGTTTTATGATGGCCGACAAATACAGCAACTTGACACTACAGCGCCTAGTGATCCGTCATTACAGCAGTCACAACCACAAGTTGCGCTAGAGCATAGTCAGTCAGATTTGATGATGACATCAGAGGCGGCGACTCGTTACTTAGTGCAAATTGGCGCGTTTAAAAATATGGCTCGGGCGCAGAAGTTGAAGCAGCAATGTGACAATGCACGCTACCCCTTAGTTATCGAAGAAGTCGGACAAAGCCAATTTGTTGGCTTTATTGCCAATGGTTTTACCCAAGCGAAAGAGGTGAGTCAGTTCTTTGCTGAAAGTTGTAATATTTCACCCTACATCAAGGAGTATCAGTGAAGACCCCATTAGCTCGTTTATGGATCGGTGCATCCATCATGTTATTGGCTATGCTGCTCGTAATAATGACTTTTTTATTAACGTTGGCGACCCACTGGTATTGGCTTGGAGCACTGCTTGCGCTGGTGAGTTTACTGGTGATTTATGTGCCGAGTATTAACCGCTTTGTGGTGGGAAGATACCAAAGAAGAAACTTTTTTAAGCAATATTCCACCCTTTATCAGCGGATTGCGAAAAAGCTGAAGCTAAGTGGAAATATTTATAAAACGGCTTGGTATCTGGTTATTTCAGAAGGTAATACCAGCGACTCATTTGCTCAATTTAACCGCGTTAAACTCAATGGAATGCCGGCCAATATTACGGTCTACCATGTTCAAGGAGCACTGATTTGGCATGTTCAAGCTAAAGTTGAGGAGCAGCAGCACTTTTTGGCGTGGTTAAGCTTTATTCGTGCCAAGCAGCCACTAAATGGTGTATTGCTACTGAGTGATGCGTTTAGCGTGATCCAGCGCTCGCAAAAAGCAAAACAAGAGTTTATTGCAGACTTTAAAGCTCGCCTTGAATCTATCTACTTACGAAGTGGCTATCCTGTTCCGGCGCATTTGTTCTTATGTGGTATTAACAAACTTGATGGTATTGCTGAAAGCCTCAATGAGCGCGTTGAGCTTGCTGATCTCTCTATTTACTTTTCTGAGCAAGGGTTACAGTCATCTCAGGCGCTCAGTGAAGCTTATGACTTGTTATTTAAAAAGTTATTTGCCAACAACCTGCAACAAGTATCGTTGCAGTTAGATGATGAATTTAAACGTAAGCAGCTGCTAGGGCCGATGCAACTGCAGTATTTAAAGCTTGCGGTGTCACACTTTATTGATGAGCTGGCTGATTTTAATGGTCAGGTATTACCGTACAAAATTGAAAGTTTTCACCTTGTTGAGTCGGAAGGCGGGCAGCAACGTGTCAATCTTGCAACGGCTCATACATTAATTGAGGTCAACCAGTCTTTACTGCCGGTCGTAGCTGAAACCACCTTAAAACCCAAAGCAGAAATCACAAAAACGTTTACCAACCAAGTACTGCCATTAGCGCATTTAGCACCAGTAAATAAATGGAAGATCTGGCGTCATAGTTTTCGTCAGCTTGTTATGCTTGGTACCGCAGGGGCGGTATTGGCAGGCTCTGCGTGGATCGGGTGGCAAGCCTATGATTATAACCAATCGTTGCATCAAGAGTTTAGTCAGTTACATCAAGACTATAAGTATATTTTAAACAAAGAAGCGATCAGTTTTGATGAACTGGGTTCACTGATTGAGCCGCTCACCTTGCTGCAATCTGGCTATAGAGCGTTTTCTCAAAGTAAAGCGCACAAACCTTGGTATGTATTTCCTTTTTTGGCTTCTATTGATCGAGAAGAGCATTATCGAGATTTATACCAACAGCAATTAGCCACCACACTAGAGCCAACATTGAGTAAATACTTGGAACAAGAACTCTTTGTTTACTTAGAATTAGAAGATTACCTTAATGTGATCAATGTGAAGGATATCTATCTATCATTTGCGCAAGCAGAAAATAAAGCACAAGTAGAAAAGCACCTCGCAAAGTCGTTAGCGCAAAGTGGTATGCTAGACGATACACAAATTCAGACCGTGTTGAGCCTAATTGATGACCTATACCTACTTGGTTACAACAAGATAGATACCAACGAAGAATTACTGGCACTGATTGATTCACAGCTTGCACTGCAAGACACCAATCAGCTTATGTATGAATATGTTAAGCAGTTACCTGAATTTGCTAAGTTAATTGACATTAGGCCGACGCTTTTAGCAAAGCATAACAACCATGTGAGCTTGTTTGGAGTCTCGCGCGAAAATACCCAATTTCTCGTACCTGAACTATTTACTCCCAAGGCATTACAGCAGCTGTCGTTTTTACCAGAGTCTGCATTTATGCAGAAACTAGTGCAAGACAATCATGGTCTGTTTCAACAAACACCTTCTAAGCGTGAACTTGCCCGCATTGGTAATTATATTAAATTTAGTTATATCAATGACTATATCAGTTTTTGGCGGCAGTATTATTCAGGGATCCATCTTGTACCTGAGCTGTCGTTAGAGGTGTTGCTGTCTGAACTTACAGAAAGTGAACAGTCTCCGTTATTACAACTTTACACGACATTGCGAGCGTACGTATACGTCCAGTCCATTGATGTGCCTAGTACAGAACAATCGCAAGTATCGGCTGCGAATGCACCAAAAAAGCTGGCAGCTAAAGTACAAAAAGCGCAGCAGTTGGCTGACAAAGCCAATGCAACGTTAAATAAAGCGTTGTTGCTGGAGATAGAACAGGCCAAGGAGTTTAACGAGATTGCTGGAAAGATCCGCCAAGCATTTTCTAGTAGTCCTATTCTCGTACAAAGTGCAGATGTATTAGCAGCAGAGTATCAAGTCTTTGTTGCTGAATTAAAAGCATTAAAAGATTGGAAAGCTCAAGCTGATAGTACGGTGTTTCCTGGTCAAACATATTTTGAGCAGCTTAACGACCCCACTCACTTTAAAGACTTTTCTGGACTTTGGTTAAGTCGTTATGATGAGCCTTTGATGGCTGAACTTGTTGAACAGGTGCTGCGTGAAACCACTACCCATGTTAAGCGTAAGGTCTCTGAATACTTACAACAGCAATGGCAGCAAGATGTGGTAACCCCGTACCGCAATAATGTGGCTGCTTATTACCCATTTAATAAGTCTGGTGAAGATTTGAAACTGAGTGCACTGGCTGCATTCTTTGCACCAAATAGTGCTATTAGTGATTTTGATAAACAAATACTGGCACAATTTGTAACGGTTGGTGACGTGCTTGAATTACCCGTATTTGGACGACAGGCAAGCCTAACCATCGCACCGGATGTCACCCAGTTCTTGTCAACGTATCGTCAACTACAACAAACACTTTATGGTCAAGATGGAAATTTGAAGTTTACTATTACCGTAGCGCCAAAAGCTATGTCTGCTGCCTTAAGTGAGTTTTTGCTCCGGGTGGGAGAGCGTAAATTGAGCTACACGCATGGGCCTTTAGTGGAGACTCAGTTTGTGTGGCCAGAAAATTTCTCAGAGCAGTCTTTACAGCTGATATTAACCGATCTTAACAACCAAAAATTGACACAAACCTTTGAAGGGGTGTGGTCGCCCATGCGATTAATAGAGCGCTTTCAGCAACACACAGGACAAGATGCGATTGAGATAAGTACGCAACAAGGCGCATCTGTGGTGTTTAATATTAAAGGCGCTGGTGATAACAGCAGCTTACTTAGTCCTGAATTTTTTGCTCGGCTGTCAGTGCCAAGTACCGTTTTACAGTGATTAATCTACTTCAATAAGGTATCAATATGGAAACTTATATTGCAGGTGAGGTGAGCTATTTGGTTGCAAAAACAGCCAGCGGCAAAACGTATCGCCTGAACTACTGCAACATTAGTGATGAGGTAGATAAGGGCGTATCTGCTGAAGTGGAACTTGTTACTGATGGTGATGATGGCACCAGTTTGCTAGGAGAAACTTTAACAGTAAACTGGTATCAGGACGTCGCGGGTCGACCTAATAATTTATTAGAGTATCAGGCGTATGTGGCGGAAATAACTGAACTTGAAAGCGGAGCTGATAGTGTGCGACGGTTTCAACTGGTGCTCAAATCTTGGCTCTGGTTACTGCGTTTTAATCGCACATATCGAATTTATCAAGGGCAATCTGTAAAAGATATTCTGTCGGATATTTTTGATAATGCGGGTTTTAAGGGGATGTACAAGTTTGGCACTATGCCTAGCGCCAAATTGGAATACTGTACCCAGTATGATGAAACCGATTTAGCGTTTGTTACTCGATTGATGGCACAGTCAGGTGTTATTTTCTATTTTGCGCAATCAAGTGGTAAACACACTTTGCAGGTACAAAGTGCGAGTTCACCACTAGACACAAACAGTCAAGCTAAGTTTGACCATGCGCAAGTTAAAACCGCGAAAAACCTCTTGCTACAACGCTTTGAACCGATGCAAAAGCTGGTTAAAAAGTCACTGTCCCTGTCTGGCTATAACTATACAAAAACAAAAGTCGAGTCGGCCAAAAGTCAAGTTTCAAGCTCCAGTGTGACTACCGCTACGAGCAACGGCTTTGAATATGTTGGGTTACAAAGCGATAGCAATGACTTTAGCGATGTCAGTACACTCGCGACGCAGCTAAACCAGGCTGAACAAGCACAAGGTGGCGATATCGAAATGGAGACAGATGCGAATGTGGTCGTAGTAGGGAACAAGCTATCAGTGGTGACGCACCTTCAAAGTCAATTAGAAGGCGATTATAACGTTTTAGCAGTCAATCACCATATTGATGTGCGTCAGTCAAATCAAGCGACTAGTTATCGCTGTGTGGTGCGCTGTCGTGATGAAGCGCAACCATTGACCCCCCGACATCCAGCTAAGCCATTGGCTCGTGGGATCACCTCTGCGGTGGTAGTCACGGAAAGTGGCGCTGCAGATAGTAAAGGTGAAATCAGTCAAGATACTGATGGGCGGATCAAAGTACATTTTTATTGGGATACGGCAGATGATAAGTCCACCAGTTGCTATTTGCGTGTAATGCAGCAAACTGCTGGTAGTAAGGCCGCAATGCAGTTTATCCCACGGATAGGGGATGAGGTTATCGTTGACTTTATCAATGGCGATATTGATAAGCCGATAGTGATTGGCAGTGTTTTTAATAGCAACACTAAACCACTTTACCCACAAAAAGATGCGACACAGTCGAGCATTAAAACGGGTTTAGCCGACGATACCGCCCATGAAATTTGCTTTGATGACAAAAAAGGTGAGGAGTTACTGTCGATTACGTCAGGTAAAGACTTTACCGTCACAGTGGCAAATAATGCCACACATTTAGTCAATGCCGATGATAGCCTAACGGTTAAGAAAAATCAGACGACTTCAGTGGAAGAGTCACAAACGGTTTCTGTGACGAAAAATTATTGCTTGAAAGCGGATAAAATTACACTGGAAGGAGACAGTGAGATTGCGCTAAAAGTGGGGAGCAATCAAATTACAATATCTAGCTCTGGAATTAAAATAGAAGGCGCGGCTATTGACCTGAAATCGTCTCAAGATACATCGATCTCGGCGATGAATTTTACGAGTGCTAGCAAAGCTTCCACCAAAATTAGTGCTACCGCCAATTTGGACTTAAAAGCCACGGCTCAAGCTAATCTAGAGGGGACAGCTGGGGTCAATGTTAAGTCTACAGCCATTGCAAAGCTAGAAGGGACGGCCGGTGCACAAGTCACTTCAACGGCAATGGCAAAGCTCAGTGGTACGGCAATGGCTGAGATCAGTGGTGCGTTGGTAAAAATAAACTGAGTAGATTAATGACGAGAATTAATGAGCAAGTGCTTGGGCAACTCAAGCAAGCGTCTATCGCGACGATTATCGGGCGCTATAAGGCTTCTGAAGAAGCCAGCCATTTATTACAGCCAACATTGACGCCACAGCAGGGGGTCGCTGTACTGCTAAAAGCTGATCTAGAGCGGGATGCGATTCAACTTATTGCACATGGTCTAGCGGTGATGAATGCTATCCGCTGGGGGCTTGAAATAGTGAAATCCTATGGCGCAAACACAGATGATGAGCATAAGGTATTAAGCTGTGTAGAGAGCTGGTTGCAGTCCCCGAGCGAAACCTTACGTATTCGTGCACAACAACTCGCTGAACGGGTAGGGCTAGACAACGCATTTGGTTGGCTAGCTTACTCAGTCTTTTGGTCAGGAACCGGGTCAATCGTTGCACCTGAGTTACCTGTGGTACTACCACCTGAAAATATGGTTGGCCATGCTATCAATGCTGCAATATTATTATCTATGATAGATCAATAATCCCTTGGAGCTTTCATGCCGTTTGCCACGACTCATATTTTGAATACATGGCGCAATGACACCAGTATTAGACTGACACCTAGAGGCAAATTATTACGAAAAGTGGATAGCAAAGTTGCAGCGTATCGAGCGTCTGCAACTGCTGCCAACTTTAGAGAACTAAAAAGTGCCTATTTCTTATGGCAGGTAAGCAAAGAAGAAAAATATTTGAAGCAAGACGGTTGGCGTTCAAGCCAGCGAAACTCGGCTGATAATAACTTTCCTGTTGAGCGCTTGCATCACTTTCTATTTCCAGAAAAACAAGATCAAGAGATTGATGACTTCTCTTTGTTGCTGGCCAAAGAGGCCAAGCGAGATTGTGTGAGGATTTTATACGGCAGCCGTGCAAAGTTTCTGTATAAAGATGACTTGGAAGACATGGTGAAGCAGGCCAAGAAAGACATCACACAGTCAAAGCGTGAAAAACAAGAGAAAGATCGCCAAGTACAGTCAAATTACAATGAAGAGCAGCGGCGTGAATCATCAGAAATTCATAAAATTGCCAATGCGATTGTGAGTCAAATCAAAAGTGGCAATGTCATGGCTACCGCCGTTAAACAGGGCTACCACTGGGTAAAAGAAATCGCGCAAACCGTTATCGATTTTTTGAAAGGCATAGCGCAAGACTTTATGTTCTTTGTCAAAGAATGCTGGGTGAGTATCCGCGAACTGTTGATAAGCTTGGTTGCTGAAATTTGTATTGCTTTAGTGCCTGGTATCAACGCTATCGTTTCTGCCGCCAAATCTGTAAAAGAGTACACAGATGCGGTGAAAATGGCAGCTAAAGCTTGCTCTCAGCGTTTTAAAGATAGCAAAACGATGATGCTGGCCAATAAAACCTATCAGCTGAGAACAGCCTTGACGACATTTGCGAATAACCAATTCTTGCTGGCGATGGCTGAGGCAGGTAAACAGTTGGTGAAGGCAATTGATAACAGCTTTTCGGTCATTTCTGGGATCACACTCCCTGGTAATGTCACGAAAATACTGACTCTGACCGCTTTTTATGTACAAAAGATCGCAGTATTAGCGAAAGAGTACTACTACACTCGAAAGATTAACCGACATTTACTGCAAATCAATAAACATCATCCGTATCTTGATGACAATTTGCTAAAAGATCCGCTCATTGCTGCTTACCTTATTGTCAATGCAACCGACTCCACTTTATTTGCAACAGTGCGAGACAATACGGATATGGCAGTGTGGCTTGACTACTGCAATGAGCATTTATCTGAATTTGAGTCGCTAAAGGAGCGAGCGCAAGAATATATCGAGTCTCGTAAAATTCGGTTGAAGGATCTGAAAACCAAGAGCGATGAAGTGGGTCCTGCGCCTTTTCTGCAACAAGTACAAAATTTTGATAAATCCTTACTGAGTAAAGTGGAGTTATCTAAGCCTAGCTCTTTACTTGATGATATCAGAAGCTTTGATAAATCTACTTTAAAATCAACGTCAACGCAGGAAAAGCACGGTCATGGGTTGTTGGATGATATTGAGCTGTTTAATCAGAGCAACTTAAACTCGGTGAAAACAATAGAAAAGCGCGGTTTGGGACTACTAGATGAGGTGACCCGATTTAACCCCTCACAATTAATGCCAAGTGATACCCAAGTAAAGCGCGGGGTTGGTGTGCTCGACCAGCTGGAATTATTCAACAAAAAGTCATTGAGTAAAGCGAATACGACGGTAAAACAGGGTGTGAGTGTATTGGATCAAGTTGAGCTTTTTAATAAAAAAGTACTGAAACAACAAAGCACCAATCAGTTTGACCAGCTATCGCAACTAAAACGATTAGAAATGGAGTTGCAGGCCTTAGACTATAAGCTGCTTGGGCAAACGTTATTAGGTAAATCGTCGCTGTCGCATGATTTGAATACACTGGAGCAGACGCCAGTTAATGTCGCGCAGTGGAAAAAGCTAACATGGGTGAAATTTGGTCGCCGTCACGAAATTACTAAAGCTATCGACAATGGTATTGGTAAGTACTACCAGTTTTTCCGCCAGCGCAAACAGGCATTAATTAGGCCACGTAACTGTAAGCAGATCCCCGCTTGCTTAGCCATCATTGCTCACCGTATCGAGATCTTGCAGCGTGATGTATTGTACCCTGCACAAAAGTGGTTATCTCAGCTGGACTCGACACATCGAACCAGTCCTCGTCGTCCTGCGATGACAAGGCTTAATGCGGCTTGTCAATCGGAGCGTAACGCACTACAGGCTTTGGCTATGTCTTTGGAAAAGCTGCATAGGCGATATGCCTTACTGTCTGATTAACGTGGTGCTTGGACAGCGAGTGAGCGTAGATCTGGGCTTCAAGCTCACCGCTAATTGTGTTTAGCCTATTAACACCGTTGGCATGCCAAGGACGATGTTACCGCCATGGCTGGTGGTGTCCCCCATTCTTGCTGCTGGTCTGCCACTGATAAGCACACTGGTACTGCCTTTTACGATGGTATCTGGTGGACCAACACAAACAGCGATATCACCAACAACAGAAGCAGGCATTCCCCCAATTAACACGTTTGGCACCGAAGGGCCTGATATTGGCCCGCCTACATGTGGCACGGTGCCAGTCACCAAAGAGCAGACGTGCATATCTGAAATCCGTGCAGCTGGTAATCCTGGCATGGCATTTTCCTTTTATTGTTGTACTTCACCTTAGTATATCGTCTTTGTAAAAATACCCAAGGTTTAACAAGTCACTAAACCAATCGCACAACACCTAGTAAAATGGCATTGTGCTATATCGAGCTAAAGTGTTGGTTACAGCGGTTTGATGGCGATTATATCCACCGCTTTTGCCAACCATCCTTGATACAGTGTAAATACCTGTTTGGTGTAAGCTTGCTGGTGATGAAAATCAAACGCGGCTTGATCAATGAAGCGCTCAACTAAGGTAAGCTGGGTGCGGTTTTCATTTTCATAAAGTTCAAAGCGTAAACAACCTGCTTCTGCATGAGTGGCAGGCAAGATCTCTTGGATTGCGTTAATACAATCTTGATAGTGCTCGGGCTTAGGTGTGATATGGGCGATAAAGTTAACGTTATTGTGGCTGATGGTCATGGTATTTCTCCATAATGCGTTTAGTAACGGCGGTAACGGGGGCTGATAATAAATAAGCTGCGACAAACGAGGCTGGCCAAGCGTTGGCAAAAGCATGTGCCCATCGCATGGTAAAGTCTGCCACTAATCCTAAGTTGATGTACGTAACCCACCCAGACACCATAAGTGACAGGCATAGTGACAGTAGCAATGTAAAAACGAGTTTTTGCATGTTTTCTCCTTTGGCTGTTGGTATGATTGTAGGGAATAGCCAGTCGATCAGAATGGCAGAAGTGGAAAGCTAAGATTGCAAGGGTAATTATGCTAGATGACTTACGACTGTTTATTGAGATAAGCCGCTGGGGAAGTTTTGCCAAGGCGGCAGAAGAGCTTGGGATTGGCGCCCCGACGCTGTCTAAACGGATGTTAGCGCTAGAAGACAAGCTTGGTTATCCGTTATTACTGCGCAGTGCCAGAGGGCTTAGACTAACAAATCACGGTCAAGCTGTAGTCGATGAGATGGCTGATCCGTTGCTTGCGCTGCATGCAAAAAGTGAAACGCTTTCGACACTAGAAGCTAAGACGTTCCACCTGCTATGCCCGCAAAACCTAATAATTGATCCATTATACGATGCACTGCAATCGTTTCAGTCGCAACATCCTGATATTCAATTACATGTTGAACCTGCCAACAGTGTGGCCTTGTTAAGCCAAAAACGCTTTGATTTAGCGATCCGTGTTGGCGAGCTGGAGGATTCTAGCGTCTATCAAAAGCGCTTGGGGCAAATTACAGTGCGGGTAGTGGTCGCTGAAGAAATTGCTACTACGCAAACTTTGTTCTTACCGTTTAAAGCTTCACAAATTCCAGCAACCGATGAGTGGCTCACACTAATTGCACAGTTCAATCACGTATCTTATGTGGGTGATATCACTCTGGTGAGAAAATTGGTTGGTTCAGAGAACGGTGCGGGTGTATTGCCAATGACGGAAATAGCCGCGCTGCGCGCGCACTCTAAAACAGCATTTAAATATATCGGTGACTGTCAATTTACTCGTAACATTTATGCGCTTTGGCCAAACCAGCGGATCCCACCGGCTCACACCAAGGATTTTATCGAACAGTTGCAAGCACAATGTCAGGCACTAGATTATTTGCAAGGAGCAGTATTGTCGTTGTCGTAAAAACTACCACGATCTGTGCTTTATCCAAAGCTCAAACTCCGTTCAAAATACACAGTTTCTGTGTCTGACTTTAGCCGGTATAACTGTGCCAGTCGCCCACCAGACTTCACTTTTTCATCGAGTGCTTCAAGCATGCCGGAAGCTTCAACACGCCTTATTAAGCTTTTACGTTGAATAGGCTTGGCGATGATGGCCTCAATGGCAGCTTTAAGTTGTCCGATGGTAAATTGATCCGCTAAGCAATAAACGGGGATCATTGAATATAATGCTTTTTGTTGTAGCTGAGATCTTGCCGTTGCGATGATCTGCTTATGATCAAAAGCTATTGCGAGATCTTGGATCGCACTCAGATCCATCCATTTTACTTCCTCTACTGCACTTGGTTTTACGGCGATACATTGCGGTGAAATCAAAGCGTAATAAACCAGCGATACGCTAAAGCCTCGTGGATCACGGTTGATCCCAGAGAAGGCTTGTAGCTGCTCAAAAAATTGCGGAGTGGCAGCGGTGAGCGCTTTGATGTTGCGCAGCGCACTCATATCCGTGTTGTCATCCAGTTCAATATCAACACACCCGCCAGGTAACTCCCAGCGACCTTTAAATGGGGCGCTAGTACGTTTTACCAACAGTACTTTTAGGCTGTCCTGCAACATTGTAAATAGCACGTTGTTTACTGAAAAAAGTGGGGTGTGAAACTCGGTTAAATCGTGTTCAGAAGTCATCGGTTATCTAGATACTGTCTTTTGGACACAATAAACGATTGTCCAGATTAAAGCAAAAATAAGGGTTTTTTATGTTAATAAATATAAGTTTTTGTCTATGTGACACTAATATTTAAATCGATCAAAATTTGTATTGTTGTATATTTGTGTCTTAGTGACACTATTAACTACAAGTTGCAAAGGTTGCAGTTTTGCATTGATAAGTAATGTAAAAGTCCTTTTATTATAGATAGTTACCATCAATCAAGAGGGTGAATGGTTGATTGTTTTTTGTTATGCGGTGTTTGCAGCTTGGTATAATTTGCTATGGTCACTACGTTTAATAAGCTGTGCGGTTGTGGCATAGTGCAGCTATTGACATTATCAGCTGACGGATCGCTTACTTGCGTGGGCGCGATTGACTCTCATCACAATAATGATGAAAGGTATTGCGGCTATCAAAAGGCTTCGAATACTTCAGCACGACTCGTTAAGTTAATTTCAACAATGCCTAACCAATATACTGTTTTATATGTCGAGGATGACCCAAGCAGTGCCGAGATTTTAAGTTTATATCTGGCACAAGCGGATATGCAGGTTGTCCATTTCGATAACGCCCCAGATGCCCATCGAGCCTTACAAAACCTCACATTTGAGCTTGCGATTTTGGATGTTATGCTCCCAGGAGGTGATGGCCGTGAGCTACTTAAAGAATCCGTTATGCGCAACATTCCTACCATTATGGTGACCGCAAAAGTGTCTGAAACCGACCGCCTTGAGGGGTTTGAACTTGGCGCGGATGATTATGTGTGTAAGCCTTACAGTCCGCGTGAAGTTATCTCCCGAGCAAAAGCGCTATGTAAGCGCAGCTATCGTGGACAGCAAAGTGCCGCTTTGCTGTTTGATGGCTTAAGCATTAACTTAGAGAGCAAATCCGTCACTGTGGCAAAGCAGACTCCTGCGTTGACGGCGGTAGAGTTTGAGTTACTACTCACCATGGCCAAACAACCTCACCAAGTATTTAGCCGTGCACAATTAATAGAGCAAGTGTGGGGGAGCGATGCACCGATCACAGACCGTGCCGTTGACACGCATTTAGCAAACCTTCGTAAGAAACTGGGCGATAGCAAAGCTGAGCCTAAGTTTATTGCTACGCGTTATGGTCAGGGTTATCAATTTATCGCGAATAAGGTATTGCCATGAAATTAAAAACTAAATTTACCTTACTTGTGGCACTATGTACCTTTGCATTGCTTGGGAGCTTTTATCAGTTATCTAAACACTCGGCGGAGCGCACCTTTTTAGCGTTCAATAAGCAAAGTGCGGTGACATTTGGGCATACATTGCTTGATGATGACTTAGTGGAAGCCGCATTGGCTGACAAAGCTTTTGTAAACCCAGAAGCGACGCTGACGTTTTTATCAGCGACTTTTCCCGAGCAACTGTTTATTTGGCGAGACACCAAGTTAACCACGAGTGCAAAAACCCTTGACCCAACGCTCTCAATTGAGTATGAGCAGGTCAAATCCGGTCATCAATTTTCAATTCATCATCCCGGTGTTGCAGCCTTTGTGGTGCAATTTAATGAAGTGCAACACGAACTGGCGCAAAATGAAGAATTATTTTGGCTTCCCAAGGTACTGCTAGACAGGTCGTTTGAAAAGGAAGCGCTACAGCAAGCGATGCTGGACGATTTTATGCTTACTTTGGTCATCTTATCGATTATTGCTGCATTACTTGCGTGGCTGGGGTCGTGGTACTTCTTGTCGCCGCTTAAACAGCTTAAACGTAGCTTTAAGGCGATAGAGTCGGGCGAGTTAGATACCCGCTTGGCGCTTAAGCGCCATGATGAAGTGGGTGAAATCATTAGCAGCTTCAATAATCTTGCTGCGTGGTTACAGGGGTTACATCAGCAATATAAACAAATGAACTCAGACTTATCTCATGAGCTCAGAACCCCACTTAACGGCATTCGCTCACGCTTGGAGGCAATGGAAGACGGCATCTTGCCGATGGACAAAGCTCAGCTGGCAGTGATCGCCCAAGACCTTCACAACGTCAATCGTATCATCGACGACTTGTGCTTATTATCGTTAACCGAATCAAAACAACTGACGTTGTCACCTACACAGGTGAATGTTTCTGAGTTGCTAAGTGCGCTTTTGGTGCGTTATCAAGCGCAGGCACAGGAGCAAGGTGTGGCGTTGACAGCGGATATTCAAGCGGGCGTAACCGTGACGCTCGATGCAGGAAGAGTTAGGCAGATAGTGGTGAATCTACTCGATAATGCGTTTAAATACGGCGCTGATGGCGGCATTGTAATGCTACATCTACATTATCAAGACAATGAACTGGTTATCACGGTAACTGATCGCGGTCAGGGTATGTCTCCTACTCAATTAACACAAATATTTGAACGCTTTTACCGAGTTCAGGCGTCACGCCATGACACATCTAGTTTGGGGCTCGGCTTACCCATTTGTCGTCAACTTGCTGAGTTGATGGGGGCGACCCTGACTGCCAATAGCACTGAAAATCAAGGAGCGAGCTTTACGCTGAGGTTTTCTCGACTAATACCAATTTGACTTAATACTTGCTCAATTTGAAGGAGTAAATCTGACGCTAACAGTGTTAAAAATTTCTTATTTAGAACAACTAAATAGCAAAATTTTTGCCTTGCCTACACGGATGTAGGTACCTTGGCGATAGCAGGACGCGGTAGCGGAGTTATCGACAAGATTTTCTCGCCTCAAAATAGACCACTTAATTAAGCAAATTAGTATAACTTGATAATTGCTTGACAATTGCTCGGCATAGTTAGCTCAACAAAAACATCAACAGTGTGAGAGCAAGATTATGAGAGCAATTATTTTATCAGTATTAGCATGTACTACCGTTGGCTGTGGCATCACCGCGTCTACCAAACCTGAGTCACTAACCTTACCGATGAAGTATACCGAGAAAGGTCATGCCTATGTAATGACAGCGCTTAATCATCAGATCACGCATCCCATGATTTTAGACACTGCTGCGAACTTGGGGGTTTTACCCTCTCATTTAAAAGCCGCACTTGCTTTGCCAGAAGACAAAATAAGCACAATGAATGTGCAAGGGGCTAATGGTAATTCAAAGCTGGAATTGACAAAGATAGAGCACACGAGTGTCGGGCATTTTGCAATTGAGTCGCTGCCTTATGTATTTAAAGATATGGATAACTTAGAGGTGGAAGGCGTCTTACCTGGCATTTTGGGGCATGGATATATGTCGCAGTATTGTAATGTGTTTGATTTTAAAAATAATGCGTTTAGCTTGTATCAAGAGGCTTGTCCAAGTAGTGTGACACACGGTCTAGAAAGTGCACGCTTTACAATAGACGACGACTTTATCAAACTCACAGCAAGTTTTAATGGTGAACGGGTGGATGCGTTACTAGATACCGGCGCGCCAACTAATTACATCAACTCACACTTGGCAAATAAGCTACCTTTGACGCTTGGTAAAGAAGATATCGGCCGAGGTCTAAATAATATAGAAAACAAAAAGGTCGCCATAGAGTCACTGCGCTTTAGCGTAGGTGGCAAGGAAATCATCAATACTGAAAGTCACTTGTCAGATATGCCGGTATTTGAGGTGCTTGGATATAAAGATGAGCCATTTATCCTACTTGGCTTAAGTAACTTTAAGGATGACAAGCTAGTTATCGACTATGCTGAGAACAAAATTTATTTTTGATCCCAATGCTGCTGGCTTGACCCGACCAGCCAGTAGCGAATTATATTTCATACTAATTTAGAAAGTTATTGTGTTTACTATAGCGAATAGTTATTTGAACGATCATTCAAGTAAGGTTAGTCTAGTACTCAATGAGTAGTTAACCTGAGGTTAGTTAGATCTCGGGTTATACCAATATAAAATGCACCAAAAGGAGCAAGTTATGACTGACTTTACAATCCATACTGTGGACTCAGCACCGCAAAAAGGTAAACCATTACTCGAGAAGTCCCAGCAAGCGTTTGGCCGTATTCCAAACCTTCATGGCGTGATGGCTGAGTCGCCTGAGCATCTACATGGTTATCAAGTGTTACACGAAGCGTTTTTAAACAGCTCGTTCAATAATGATGAAAAAACCGTGGTATGGCAAGCGATTAACGTAGAGCATGAATGTCATTATTGTGTGCCTGCTCACTCCGCTATCGCAAAATCAATGAAAGTGAGTGATGAGTTGGTCAAAGCATTGCGTGAGCAAGCACCATTGGGCGATGAAAAATTAGAAGTATTGCGTGCCACAACACTCGAAATGCTGCGTGAGCGCGGTAAGTTAAGTGATGCACAAACTAAAGCGTTTTTTGCCGTGGGTTACACCAAGCAAAACCTGTTGGAAATCATTTTAGCGCTAAGTCAAAAAGTGATGAGTAACTATGTGAATCATATTGCACACACGCCACTAGATGACGCTTTTAAGGCGTTTGCATAGTGTGCAGAGGAGGCGTAGCGCCTCCACTTCATAACCCTTTACTCGCTTTCTAATCCTTCGAGTTGTAGACCAATTTGTGTGCTCAATACTCCTGGCTGAGCGCGTAATTGAGCGTTTAATACTTGAAGATCTATCTGTGAGTCAGCATGCCTATAAATAGCACGATTGTCCCTGACATAACTTAAAACCAGCGTATTATCTCGCGCAAAAGTTGTGGCATCGATCACTGAAAGGTGCTCCACGATAATTTCCCCCGTGACCGTGTACAATTCGCCGGTTGACGGCGACTGTAGCTGCAAGCCTTTTGTTAAGGTAACACTATTCGCTTCTACAGCAATAAACTCTTGATTATTAATAGTAACAGCAGCGCCTTGAGAGGCTTCTACCAGCTCGATCAATGCGTCGTTGTTTGCAAAAGCGTGGCCACTCAGTAATAAGGTAGTTAAAACGATTGCTTTCATGAAGGTTCTCCTTAGTTATGACCAATAAAACGAATTTGCCATGAGGTGAGTACACCATCTTGTGCATTATTTCTGTGAACTGCTCGAATATCTTGTGCGCCATTACGAGGGTCAAATACGAACGCCTCATCTTCACCTTGTGTATCAATGAGCCGGATTGTCCATTGGCCTTGAGCGGCTTCACCATAGAAGTGATGTGACAACATCTGCATGTCATCAAAACCATTACGACCTGTGATCGTTCCAGTTCTTGGGGTCATCAATATACTGCGAGTGCCTGCTGGAGAAATAAGTTCAATTGCCACGTCTCGTGTGCTGGTATGCTCTCCTGTTACTCGGATCTGGACAGCTTCAACGGTGACATCGTTATCAATTTGTACCGAGCTTTCACCACCTGCAACTGAACCATCAGGTATGGTTACGTTGGCATCAACTTGCTGCCACGGTGTGATAGTAAAATTGCCGCGATCTGCATTATAGAATCTTGCCATGTGAACTGCCGCGTCAACATCTACGGCACCGAAACCATAAAAGGTATGGAAGTCATAACCTGCCGCGTTAGTTTGCCATGTAGGGATAGCGTCGTACTGTTGTGCTTCGCCCTGTGCATTGTTAAAAGTCAGGGTGACACCTGGGTGCTCCGCATCAATTTTGCGTGCGGTAGAAGCTAATATGTGCCTGACATCGCGCCAAGTCAAAGCGGGGTTTGCTGACATAATTAATGCGATTGCACCTGTTGTATTTGGTGCTGCTGAAGACGTTCCATTCATTGTGGCATTATAGTCACAGTGTGGGTCGAGTGGGTGCCCACCATGCAAGCTGTTACGTAAATTGGCTGGGTTTTTACCCCAATCGCAACCGCTGATATCGGTTGAGATGATCGCTGGTGTTGTGGAGCCATACTCACCACCCGGCGCGCTCACAAATACACTTGAACCGACCGTAGAGTATGAAGAAAGTTTGCCATCTGCGTTATATGCTGAGACCACTAAGTTCCAGTAACTGGTATCAATTCGCTCAAGGTTTACATTTTGCATGGGTAAGCCGTGGTTACGATTTGCAAACCATAAGTAACCTGAGCCAAGACCACGGGCGTTAAAGCTTTGTACCCGATACCCATTGCCCGCTGACTTCACGAAAATAGCACCGCGTCCGCTGTGACTGGTGGTGGTGATCTCTTCTTGTGCCTGTTCATAGGTTTGTAGCCATGGTGTTGAGTCATAATTAAAGCGCTGCGGTGCAGATAAGGTGCGACCATAGCTTTGGTTAAACACGCGAGGAAAATCAAATGAAGCCTTGTTAAAACCATCAGAATACATGCCGTGAGACTGTAGCCAGTTCTCCATATTGCCATTTTTTAGGTAGTTAAAACCAACAAGTCCAGCTCTTGGAGCAACCCCACGACCACCAATACCATTAAATGCAGTTGCTGCAATAATCCCTGCAACACCGGTGCCGTGACTGTCACTGCTGTTGGCTGGTTTTAAGTCTGGTGAGTTGGTTAGAAAGTCCCACGATCCTGGTTTTACATTATTAATTAAATCGGGGTGTGTGAGCTCAACACCACCGTCAATTACAGCGGTGGTGACGCCGCTTCCCATAATGCCAAGCGCATGAGTTAAACTTAAGTTCAGGTCTTCTCCTGCCACGCCACCTCGTTCAGAAAAAGCATTTTGTCCGGTGTTTTTTAGATGCCATTGCTGGTGTACGAGAGGATCACCGGGAAATAAAGGGTATTCCTGTTGGGCGCTGGCAGAGCTTGCCATTATGCCTAACACTGTTGCTAGATAGGTTATTTTTATTTTCATAGTATCTCAACTTGTTGTTGTTTCTTTTACAAGAACAAGAGATATACCTTAAATGGGTAGTAATGTAAACTTTGGGTTTACTTTGTTTTATTTGTGTGTTTTTAATCTCTAATGTTAACGGGTGTTGTGCTTGGGCGTGAAAATATATAACAAAGCACTGTGGCCTCGATGCTTGCGACAACCCAGATCACCCACATAGGTGCAGCGCTTAGACTTAGTATGACAAGGCCAATCGCCATTCCTACTGTTGCACCAATTTTACCTTTGGGTGGAATAACTTGATATTGTTGCCATGCCACTAGGCTGGGGCCAAATTTTGGGTGAGTCAGTAGCCAATGCGCTAATTTTGGAGAGGAGCGCGTAAAGCAGCCCAGCGCGAGAATGAAAAAAATAGTCGTAGGCATCACAGGTAACGCCATACCAATAAAGCCAAGGCCAACAAACAGGATCCCTGCTGCGTGAAACCAGAAACAGCGGTTGAATAGGGAGGTGTTATGTTTTGGCATTGAAATTCTCACTTTTCAAGCGACAGAGACAGTCACTTCACACACTTAAAAGCATACCACAGAGCCGGAAATTCGCGAATTTTCAACTAAGCTAAAGCTAAGCTTAAGGCAGAGCCCAAGCCTGAATCAATGTGAGCACCTAGTTGGTATAGGTAGTAACTTGTGAGCGTAGCAGGCACACATTGTCGGCTAAGGGTTATAGTTACGAAGTAAATAACAGCACACGGAAGGTGTCATCGAAAATGAGGAATGAGTTATGAAAGTGAATTTGGAACGTCTCAAGTCAATGCTATTCGCGCTCGCAGAGTTTGGCTACAACCATGAAGACAAGGGGATCTATCGACAAGGGTTTAGTGACGAAGATTTTGCAGCTAGAAAATGGCTGATGTCCTGTGCACAACAAGAGGGATTTATAAGCCGAATGGATGGTGCAGGCAACGTGATCATTGAAATGACTTCTCCTGAAATAGCAACAAAACCCGCAGTGATCATAGGTTCGCACTTAGATAGTGTGCCAGCTGGTGGTATGTTTGACGGCACGCTGGGTGTTGTTGCAGGCTTTGAATGCCTGCGAGTGCTTAAAGAGCAAGAGGTAGCATTGACTCATCCAGTATGGGTAATAGGTACTAGTGAGGAAGAGGGACGTTTTAGTGGCATGATTGGCGCACAGGCGTTAACTGGAAAGTTAACCACACAGCAATTACTCAGTAGCCATGATGCCGATGGATATATGCTCAGTGACGCTATGCGTGCTCAAGGGTTAGAACCGATGGCGGCGCTGGGTGCAAAATTACCGCCAGAGCAAATTGACTGCTTTTTAGAACTTCATATAGAACAAGGTCCTGTACTTGACCAAAGCGGAATACAAATCGGCGTGGTAGAGGGAATTGCTGGCGTATTTAAATGGATGGTTAAGTTAATAGGTAAAGCGAGCCACGCTGGTACTGTGCCAATGGAAATGCGCAGTGATGCCTTTATGGGGCTGGCAGACTTTGCTTATCAGCTTGATAGAATTATTGCCGAAGATGGTACTGATACTACAAGGATCACGGTTGGCAAAGCGGAAATCAAGCCTGGCTTTGCGCATACTGTTGCGGGCGAGGTTAATTTTACTATTGTGGCGCGCGATATGGATGAAACGATAATGGAAGCCTTGGAGTTGGCCTGTCATAAGGTATTAAGCGCGATTGCTCGTAAGCATCAATTGGTGTTTGAGCATGAGCGGATGAGTTGGGTACCACCAGTAAAATGTTCACCTGATATGATCCAGTTTATTCGCCTACAGGCAGACGCTTTGTCACTTAATTATCAAATCATGCCAAGTGGCGCTGGACATGATTGTCAGGTTTTTTGTGATATATGTCCAACGGGGCTTATTTTTATTCCGTCTCTTAACGGTGTTAGCCATTCACAAGACGAATGGAGTCACTGGCATGATGTTGAAGCGGGTAGTAATTTGCTGCTCCATTGCGTGCACCAAAAGGCGATGCGCTAATAGCTACATCGCCCTGAATACCACGCTTTTTGCAGGTTTATGCGTGAATTTTATTGGCGTCCCATGAACGGCTAAAAATAGTAGCCAAAGTTAATATTGAAGCGACGCTCGGTTTCATCGCTATCGCCAGCAATTGAGCCACCAATAAACGGCTGGTTTTTTGCGTGAACTAAGTCAACATAGGTAAAAAATGCACCAGCGGCAAGTGATACGCCCGTTACATTCATCCATGTATCTTCAGTGTTATCGGATTTATCATAAATAATACCGAAGTCATTATAAAATTGCAGATCGGTAATAGGACCAAACTCAACTGGCATACTGTAAGCTAAGTTAACATTTGACATGGTTGCTTCTGCTGCAATTGAGTCATAGAAAGCATAAGCGCCCACAGCCATGCGATTCACGTCATCAATATCGTAGTTGTACTCGCCATGCTGTAACTGCAAGTTCCAAGGGCCTATATTGCTATTTAGGTGCAGCGCCCATGCGTGGTAATCGCCGGCACGGTCATTACCGTCGTGTAAACCACCGGCTAATCCTGAGAGGCCAATTTCTGTGACACCACCGCTGTGCTCAAGGTGGTAGGCGTAGCGGCCAACAAACGTATTGTATTCACCGATTGGTTGAGTGGGATCATCATAGACACCATCTCCCGCCTTACGAAAACCGACGACGTCATAAGAATAGCGGTCACTGCGGTCATCAACGTAACCATCTACGCCACCTAACTCGTCATTTTTAAAAAAGCCGAGGTCGAGCTGCCAGTTATCTGCAACTTTTCGTTTAAAGACCACCCCCATATCATGATCATCTTCGAGGCCAATATAATAGGTGGTGTTAAAAAACCAGTTATGAGAGTTGTAAGGTGAATTGCCAAAAGGCACTTTGGTCATACCAACCTGTGCTTGCCAATTCTCGGCGAAATCGTAGTCTAAATAGGCATACTTTACAGCAGTCATGTAGTCAAAAAAGCGGATTTCTGCATTTAAGCCAAACCCACCTACGTTACCTGAAAAGTTAAGCCTGAAAATATCGAAATCAAAATCACCGCCGCGATTTTTATTGTCATCATCGTATGAGGTATGACTGAAATTAGTTCGTACGGCGCCGCCAACTTTGATACTTGGCTTTGGCTCTGCTGCGGCAACGGTGGTTGTGGTGTTATCTTGCGCTTCAGCTTTTTCAGCTTTTGCAAGTTCTTCCTGCTTAGCTCGAGCTTGTTCCTTCTCCTCTAATTGCGTGAGTTTCTTTTGAAGTTCAGCCAATTGGCGTTTTAATAGGTCAATTTCTGAATTATTGGCAAGCACTGGATTAGTGCTTAGTGCTAGACCTAATCCCAGTGAGATGGTTGAAAGTTTTAACATAGTTGTCCCGTTGTTAAGTGGTTGAGCGCAAAAACTTCTTACGGATAATAGACTATAAAAACCAATTTTGCAGAAGATGGCATATATGGTCTAGTAATTAAAAAGCTGAGTTGAAAAGTGCGTTATCACACCTGACCCAGACATTTTATCAAGTTGTTACAATAACATGCCGAAGGCTTTACCCCAAAGTCACCGAGATAAGCGGTCATAACGAACAATAATCGCTGCTCAAGTAGTCATATTTTTGTGTCATTCTTGCTCAATAAGGTATCTATCACTATATTTTTATAATCGATGAAATGGTGTTGATTCATGAATATATCGCAAAAGTTAAGACTATCGTTTGCAGTGGCAATCGCCCTGCCGTTACTGATTATCGCGGGGCTCATTATTAGTCAAACAAGGCAGCAGGGTATTGAGACTTTTTCAGAGCTAAGCGATAGAGAAGCGATCCAAGTCGATAATGGCATTCAGATGTTTTTTGATGAAATTGCAAAAAATGTTGATTATCTAGCTTCCCACCCTGATGTGTTAAGTGCCCGTCAAGGCGTACAAACGTATATGGACAAAACCAGTGCAAGCCGTCTCAACTCAATGGCTGGTAGTGAGAGTGAACGCGCAGCATATACCCTGTTTGAGCACTTTGGCAAAACCCACCCTGGCATTGCCTATATCTATATGGGTAATCAGCAAGGCGGGTATATTCAATGGCCGTTGGGACAAGTAAATGCCAATTACGATCCACGTCAGCGCCCATGGTTTAAAACAGGACAGGGCGGTAATGGCGATACTATCCGCACAAGTGCGTACTATTGGGCGCCAGATGATATGGTGATAGTGTCGACGGTGAAGGCCGTGAAAGCTAACGGCCAAAATGTTGCAGTGCAAGGCATGGATGTATCTTTGCAGGGATTAACCAAGATTATTCGTAATATTAAGCTCGGAGAAACGGGATACTTAATGCTGGTGGAGGATACCGGTAATGTCCTAGTTGATGCGAAGTTTTCGGAACACCGGTTTAAGAAATTAAATGACATCGCAAATGGCCGTTATCGCGAATTGGCGCAAAATAATGACGGTCTATTTGAGTTGGAAATAGACGAAAAAGACTATTTTGCTAACATTTATACGTCGCCTAAGCTTGGCTGGAAATTTATTGGGTTAGTTGAAAAAAGTGAAGTAATGGCAGCATCAAATGCAATGACGCTGACCATTCTAATCTTGAGCGCCGTGCTGATTGCCATTTTTGTGGTGCTGGCCAATTACATTTCCAAGTTGATTTCAGCGCCTATTGTAGAGGTGAGTGATGGACTGACTGAAATATCGCAAGGGGGAGGTGATTTAACCCAACGTCTAGATATAAAAACCAAAGACGAAACAGGTAAACTCGCAACTAGTTTTAATCAATTCCTAAATTTAATCGCTGAATTAGTGGCACAAATAAATGAATGTGCGCAGCAAGTAAATGAAACATCAAAACAAACCGCGTCACAGTCTGATCAGCTCACTGGGGCGACGAGTCAACAGCAACAAGCGCTGGAAATGGCTGCCACAGCCATCAACCAAATGGCGGCTACGGCCAATGAAGTGGCGGCCAGTTGTGCAAATGCCGCAGAGCTGGCTGGTCAAACGCAACAAGCCTCTGAGCTTGGGCAAAGTGTGATTACAGAATCGGTAGAGAGTGTAGCCACTCTATCTGAGGTTATTAACAAGGCGACCTCAGATATTATGCAGCTGGATACTGAAAGCGAAAATATTATGTCTATTTTAAGCGTGATACGAGGCATTGCTGAGCAAACTAACCTATTGGCGTTGAATGCTGCAATAGAAGCAGCGCGCGCAGGTGAGCACGGTAGGGGATTTGCTGTGGTTGCAGATGAAGTAAGAGCCTTGTCGCAACGTACTTCAGAGTCAACAGAAGAAATTGCATCACAGCTTGATAAGCTGCGAAAAATGACTGAGTTGGTATCTGGGGAAATGAAGCGCAGCCTCACACGCACAGAAAAAACAGTGGAGCTGACTAACTCTGCACAGCAACAGTTTTCCGAGATCACTCAAGCAATTGTGAATATCAGTGATTTAAATACGCAAATTGCTACCGCAGCCGAAGAGCAACAGCATGTTGCAGAAGATATTAATCGCAACGTGGTAGAGATTAAAAATGCCGCAGATAGTGTGAGTGATATAGCGGTGAACACAAATGAAAACGGAGTGAGGCTGCATTCTTTATCTAGCGCATTGACCGATTTAGTTGGCAAATTTAAGGTGTGATTCGCCATAGATTGAAACAGCATGAGTATGCTCACTCTTATCCAAACCTTAATGTGTATCGCTGAAAGTGGGGATGGGTGAGCTGAATGGTTCTAATCGCCCATAGTAACCCGCTTTTACTATATTTTAAGGCTTTTCCCTGCGCTCAAAAAGTACCTGATAACGCAATATTTAATTATCAAGTAATTGAATAAGTTTCAAAATGATTGATAACAGTTTACTCGCAGTATTTAAGTGGTAAGGTAAGCATATCATCGAGTTGACGTAGGAATTACCATGGAACTATCACCTTCTGTTTCGATTGAGCGCACAGAGTCAGGTCTGGAATATATCTGGGTTGACAGTGCACTGTGTCAGGCAAAGATTTTTTTACAAGGCGCACAGCTGACGGAGTTTACACCAGCTGGAAAAGGCAACTTAATCTGGGTTTCTGAGGCTGAAGATTATCTCGAAGGAAAACCAATTCGTGGTGGTATTCCTATTTGTTGGCCTTGGTTTGGCGTGCATAGTCAGGCTGAGTGGCCTATCCATGGCGTCGCGCGTAAATTGGTCTGGCGTGCTGATAGTGTGATAGAAAACGACAACGAAATTATCGTAAAACTCACTTTGCCAATGACCTTGGTCGAAGCGCAATATTGGCCCCATCAATCAACATTAGCAGTTGAATTTGTGCTTTCAGATAAACTGGCTGTGCGACTGACCAATACGAATACAGGTGATGTGCCTTTCACTCTGACACAAGCTTTACACACCTATTTTCCGACACCAGAGATTGGCAGCACCACGGTGGATGGGTTACAAGGTGCTAAGTATATTGAATTTGGTGAAGGCCCATATGAGCAAAATGAGATAGTGAGTTTTGCGCGCGAAACAGACATGGTTTATACCCAAGCGGGCGCAGTACAAACGATTAATACCCCAGCTGGAATTATTGAAGTAAAACGTGAGCAATCTAGCTCTTGTGTATTGTGGAACCCCTGGATTGAGAAGTCACAACGCCTAAGTAATTTTAATGACGAGGAGTACCACAACATGCTGTGCTTGGAAGCTGCGAATGTTATGGACGATGCTGTACAGTTGGCACCTGGAGAAAGTCATACACTAGGCACGGTGCTGCGCTGGTTATAACGCGTGTTTGTGTGTGCTTTGCTTCTAAATCAAACACTAACGACATTAAATGTTGTTATTTAGTACAAACTAAATAGCATAAGGATGTATAGGTCGTAGTGATAGTGGTGATGCCGACTAGGTTTCCTCGGTGAAAAGTAGCTCACTTAACTAAGCAAATAACTGAGCAACCTGAATTCGGGATAATAACTTGAACTCTAGCAGCTGTTACCTCTTACTACAGCGTTAAATTTGTTTAGCTATTGACGCACAAATTTGCTTTGTATCAAGAAAGAACTGCGAGCTAGCGTGATATTACATCTTTTGAGCTCAGGTTCAGTAAATTGGCATAAATGAAATCTTTGCGGAGTAACTTCGCTCCGCAAAAGCAATAAAAGAATAAAAACTCTGCTATGGAAAATCCGACCATCTTGGTTATTGACGACAACGCTGAAGTTCGTCTAAGTGCTGCATTTTTTTTGGAAGATCAGGGTTTTAATGTAATTGAAGCCGACACACCTGAGCTTGCTAAAACACTCATTACTAAACACAAGATTGCCCTTGCGCTGTTAGATATGAATTTTGCTCGCGATACCACCTCGGGAAATGAAGGTATTGCTTTTTTACAGTGGTTACAGTCACAGCACATTACGCTGCCGGTGATCTGCATTACCGGTTGGGGGAATGTGACCTTGGCTGTATCTGCAATGCAGCTTGGTGCGTGTGACTTCATCGAAAAACCATGGGATAACCAGCAATTACTACAAGCAATACAACAACAACTCACCATCACGGCAAAGCAAACGAATATCATGTCACAGGTGCCTACTACCTCAGAGTTCCAGTGGCAATCTAGCGTGATGCGCTCGCTGTATAAGCAGCTTGAAAAAGTTGCGAAAACACAGGCGCGAGTATTATTGACAGGACCTAGCGGAACTGGAAAAAGCCATTTAGCTCACTGGTTACATCAACACTCTGAGCGAGCTCAAAAACCTTGGGTGGAGGTTAACATGGGCGCTGTACCTGCATCTTTGTTTGAGAGTGAAATGTTTGGTCACAGTAAAGGTGCCTTTACTGATGCAAAACAGCATCGGGTAGGGCGCTTTACGATGGCACAAGGTGGAACATTATTTCTTGATGAAATAGTGACGATCCCACTACCGTTGCAAGCCAAATTGTTACGCGTTTTAGAAAATGGCAGTTTTGAAGTCGTTGGAAGTAGTCAAACTCAACAAGCGGATTGCAGGCTCATTTGCGCAACTAATGCCAATCTTGAGCAGATGGTTAGCGCCGGTGAGTTTAGAGAAGACTTATTTTACCGTATTAATACCATAGTGATTGAGGTGCCACCACTGGCTGAACGACATGGGGATATCGTACCGTTGGCTGAATTTTTTATTGCCAAGTACAGCCAGCAATATGGTGAACCTGTAAGGCAATTAAGCGATGAAGCTAAGGCGGCATTGGTAGAACATACTTGGCCGGGTAATATTCGAGAATTGAGTCACGTGATAGAGCGGGCAGTGTTGATGGCTGAAGGTGGTTATATTGCGCTAAGCGATTGCCAATTACGGTTTAAACATGCGCCTTCAATCGTGCCGAGTGGTTCTGGACAGACTTTACAACAAGTCGAGCGCGATATGATAGAGCAAGCGATGCAGCGCGCTCAAGGAAACGTCGCCGTTGCGGCTAAAGCCTTAGGGTTAACTGCTTCTTCGCTTTATAGGCGGTTAGAAAAGTATGGCCTTAAAACTGCTAACTAGTGCCGAACAGCGGCTCAACTGGTATTGTACCGTATTAACCCTAAGTTGCTCGATACTTGTGCTGCTATTACTTATTCAGTCTCCATTACACATCGTATGGGTCGGGGTGATAGTATCGAGTGTCTTTATCTTGTTAAGCGCTTTACAACTGCGGGTGTTATCCCATTGTCGGCGTATTATCACACGTGCCAATTGGCAGCTAGAAGCCATCGCACAGAGCGACTTTACTCAAACAATGAAGCCCCACTATAAAACAGGTGTGGTTGCTGAGTTTGAGCAACGGCTATTGGCACTAAGTACTCAGCTTCATACTCAAAAGCGTCGTTATCATAGCCAACAATTTATTATTTATCAGCTAATTGACAGCTTAAATACGCCCATTTTAATGTTTGATGATAACTTGAAATTGGCGTATGCCAATGGCGCTTTTTCGTCACTTTATCATCGTCCATGGCAAGAATGTAAAGGCGTAAATGTCACTCAATTTGGACTAATGCAGCAGGATGGGCATTGGCAGTTTCGAGATCCCACAAAACAGTCGCGATGGCAGCTACACAGCAGTGAATTTTTTCAAGAGGGTAAGCAGTTTTCTTTATTGGTGGCGTTAGATATTACCAAAGCTCTGCGTCAGCAAGAGCTGGCCGCATGGCAGCACCTGATCCGAGTTATCAGCCATGAAATCCATAATAGTTTGACACCGGTGAGCTCTTTAGCGCAAACGTTACTGGCTAAAGCACAGAATGATAGAGATAAACAGGCGCTGAGTGTGATCGGTCAGCGTTGCCAGCATCTACGGCAATTCGTTGGCCAATATGCAAAAGTCACACAAACGCCAGAGTTAACCCGAGAGCCGATCTCTGTGAAGATGTTGCTATCGTCGGTGGCAGCCTTGTTTGAGTCAACTGACATCGAAGTAAATTGTACTGTGAGTAGCTTACAACTAGATAAAGCGCTGATTGAGCAAGTATTGATTAACCTAGTCAAAAATGCCATTGAGGCATGCACAACAGAGGCACAATTAACGTTAAAAGCGTATTACCAGCAGCAACAGGCCGTTATTGAAGTGCTTGATAATGGTCCTGGTTTTGCTAATTTGGATAATATTCTTACACCATTTTATTCGACCAAAGCTGCTGGCCAAGGCATTGGATTGACTTTTAGCCGTAATATAGTGGAGCTACATGATGGACAACTGGTGTGTGAAAATACAGAGACAGGTGGACAAGTAAAAATGATCTTTTCTATTTGATAATAATTATCATTAGCATATAATGAATGTTGTCTTCGAAATCTCAGCAAGGAGCTTTTATATGCTATTCACCTACCTATTGGCTTGTGCATTTATGTTTGTCGCGAATAGTTACTCCAAGTCTTGTCAACCTCAAGGGCAAACCAAAGCGAAATGTGCGGTGCTGTTAAGCGCAACTTTGATTGCGGCTGCAAAGTGGCAAGCTGGGCTAAGTACGACAGTGATATTTTTTGTATTTGCTGTTTCTCTGGGTGTACTCAGCCTGTTTATAACGCTGGCACAGCCACAGCAACAATAACGAAACTTAACGACTAACAAGTATAAAAATCACACTTTTTCTCTCAATATCTTGATAAGCTAGTCATAATCTAAGCGTTTTAGGACAGGTTATGCGTGCTCTACTCGTCGTATTAGTCGCTGTGGCAAATTTTGGTGCACAGGCTCAATGGCTAACCATTAAAACTGATAATTTTAATGTCCACTATCCCCGTTCATTGCAACACTGGGCCTATTCAGCGGCAAATGAACTAGAAATTGTAAGAGAGAAAGTGCTAGCCCAGCAAGGGAGGGCATTGGATGAGCGCGCTGATGTGGTGATCTATGACCCTCATAATGCGGCAAATGGCTTTGCGTTACCTAGCACAGATAAACCAATGATGGCACTGCTGGCAACGCCTCCCCAATCCGATTCCTTTATCGCAAACAACACGAGCTGGCAACAGCTTTTGATTTTGCATGAATATATCCATTTGGTACACCTTTCTCAGCCGAGCCGCAACCTGTGGCGTCAGCATCTGCGTGATTGGCACGATATTACTGACTTGCTGGATGCAGTACTACCACGCTGGGTGAGTGAAGGGTATGCCACTTTGTTGGAGTCAAGACTAACGGGTCGTGGACGGCTGTACGACAACTACAGTGAGAGCGTTGTGCGCTACTATGCGCAGCAGGGTGCATTGCCGACTTATGGTGCGTTAAACAATGGTGATAAATCTTATCTTTCTAATTCTATGGCGTATTTAGTGGGTGTACGTTTTTTAGCATGGTTGGAAGATAATTATGGTGCGCAGACTCTCGATGCGGTATGGACAAGAGTGCAAGCGCTTGAGTCTCGTAATTTTGAAACTGCTTTTCGAGGCGCGTTTGGAAAATCTGCCAATCAGTTATATCGACGCTTTGTTGTTGAGTACAGTTATCAAGCTATGCAGCAAGAATTGGCACTGCCACCAACAGCAAGCCAGTTGTGGCAGACGTTTTCATTTGATGCCAGAGATATTGTGTTTTCGCCGGATCGAAGCCGGTTCTTAGTGGTAGAGCAAGACCATAACCGTCGAGTGACACTAGGGATTTATGAAGCTAAAGACAATGACGAAGCTGCTGAGCAATTCAACATGCGCAATCAAGCCATCTTGGCTGCTGATCCAGAAGACGTACCGGATATTAAACCGGAAGTCTTTCCAAAAAAGCGTCTTGCACAATTTAATTCTCATAACTTTGGTGGGATCTATCACCCACAATGGCTCAATGACAAGCACATTTATTTTGTCGCAAAAACACCAACTTCAGAGCATACCTTCGTCAATGATTTGTTCTTGTGGCAAAGTGATACAGGTGTATTAAAGCAGCTAACCCGTGGTGCTGGTATTCGCCGTTTTAGTATTATTGATGCGAATACTATCATCGCTGAGGTATCGCGTCAGGGCTATTCTCAATTAATGAAAATAGCGCTGGATTCTGGCGAGCTGACTCCGATCACTACAGCAAAACTTGGTGATGTCTATGATTTCCCTGTATTAGTTGAAAGTAACTCGACATTAGCCTATTTGCGCGTGTCTCCAAATAAACGTTGGCAGCTGGTAGTTGAAGATCTTACAGGCAATTTAATTGATATTGTCTATCTACCAAAGCAGCACCAATATCTAACGGCATTACATTGGTCAGGCGATGAACATAAACTCTATTTCATCTCAGGGCTTGAAGGTCATATGAAAGTGATGCGTTATGATTTGTCGAGCCGCAAACTTGAAACCTTACCGAAAAACGCAAAGCCACTCAAGCAAGTATTGGTACACTCTCAAAAGGTATTTGTTAGTTATGCGGCTCCTGATGGCGTCAAATTGGCGCAAATTGTTTCACCGCGTTGGCAAGTCGTTCGGGTATCGGAGCCCGTCGATAATGCTGAGCGAAAAGCGCAGCATAAACATCAACTACCACCTGCGAAAATAGATCAAACAGCACACGAGGCCGTGGCGTATTCGGCATCTGAACAGTCTTACTCCATTGCTTTATCCGGTGCACTACACAGCGCTGCCTTTGACAGTGTTGGCGTGGCATTAAAAGGACAAGATGTGTTGAGGCAGCTTTCATGGCAGTTGGGGATTGAGAAAAGCATTAATAATGGAGCGTTATTGGGAGGGTTTGCTCAGCTTGAATACCATCAACATAATTGGAAAACAACGCTAGATGCGGGGTATCAAGATCTCGCACCGGATAAGCAATCCAATGCAATATTAGGAAAGGGGAATGAAGCTCGCTTTAAGCAATTTGCGCTCACATCTAGCTATCGTTTTGGTGACATACTCAATAATGTAACGCCTGAATTTGGTGTAATTCGGATACAACAGGGTGACACTGTTTGGAACGGCAGCCGCTATGGGGCAAACGGCAATTTGGTTTGGGATGCACAGCAACATGGTACTGCGCTGCATGTATCTGCTAGTCAATGGTTGGGAGAGCTAAATGGCTTTGATTACCAAGTAAACTTATTCGCAAAAGCGTGGCATATTCCTTTCTATGCTTCGGTTGATAGTCGTTATAGTAATAGTCTCCCTATTTCACTTGGCGGTGGTCAGTTGACAAGTACCTCAGTTAGTCACGGTTTGAACGCCATAAGTGAGCCAATGTTACCTTATTTGTTTGCCACAGGTAGTCGCTATTTGGGTTACGAATTTGCGACCTCATGGCAGCAAGGTAGACCTAAATTATTCTATAAGCAGCATCAAGTTGATAGTAGCGTTATTGGGCAAAGCTACGGGATAAAAATGCAATCATCATTATCAAAAACCGTGTTAGGCAGAGCCGCAAATTTTGCCCCTGCGGGTTTAACCGATCTGTATTTTAGTGCTGGTATTGGTCGCGTAGAAGGGCATAACATGGCAAATGAAAACCGAGTTTGGCTCGGAGTTTGGTACGAGTTGTAGTCAAAAAAGCGGGGGCAAACCCCGCTCTATGTGCTTTACACTGCAATTTATACCAGTTTACAATTGTAACTAACGGTATTAGTTGTGGTCTGCGACAATTTGTAATCCTGAGTATGCGTTGTAACCACGGATCATCACCCAATAACGACCAGCCCCTTCATTTAAATTGCAAGACTCATTGTTACCGTAGCGGTAAGGTCGACAAGTCCAATTGCTGGTAGTTGGCTCTTGACCTTTGAGGACATACAGGTCTGCATCACCTGTTCCGCCACTAATATTGAAGGTCACTGTATTTACCCCCGCCGGTGCATCATAGTAGAAAAACATCTCACTACCGCTGCTTCCCGACAAGTTGCTTTTTGCCACACCTTTGAAAAGCTTTTGCTCTTCACCTGGTAGGCTCACAGTTACTTGCTGACTAGTTGATGCCGTTGCACCAGTATTGTCCGTTATCGTGAGCTCAACATTGTAGCTACCCGAACCTGTAAAACTGTGTGATGCTTGCGCACCTAATGCAGTTGCACCGTCACTAAACTGCCAACTATATTGTGTGATGGCACCATCGGGTGAGCTGGAACTTGAACCATCGAAACTACACGAAAGGTCAGTACAGTTATAGGTAAACAAGGCGATTGGTGTGGGATCGGTTGTGCCATTATCCCCAACCGGGATCTGACCACCGAAGTGGCTAGAAACTTGCGGCCAGATCAGGCTAATTTTGGCACCTTTGTTAGTACAGCCACCTAAATGGTGCAGTGCGACAACATTGTTAGTTGCAGCTGCCAGTACTGGAGAGCCTGAAGAGCCACCAATAGTGTCACAATAATAGCCGATATCTGTGCCCGCTCCCCTACCATTGGCATTTGCTTGGTTCACAGAGCAAAGGCCGCTATTGTCTTGGTCTGACTCAATTGACAACTCTTTTGGATTGCCAGAACCGTGTTGTGGGATATAAATACGTTCGCCTTGAGATGGGTTGCGCACATCAAGCCCAAAGTAGCCAAACGGCTGTGCTTTGGCGAAATCATTAATGGTGAAAAGCGTATAGTCTAGGGTGTAATCTGTTTTTAGGAAGTCTTTACCCGTCACTTTAACGACCGTTTCACGTTGGCTTCCATTACAGCTTGTGTTTTGATAGTTAAACCAGACCTCAGTATTTGCCAGCTCTGATGCAGAGCCAACACAGTGATTATTGGTAAACATGCGGTTATCAGCCCCGACACGCCAACCCGTACATAAGCCACTACCATTCATTAATAGCCTAGCCACAGGACGTGAGCGCTCAAACTCCACTGGGTGTGACTGCGCCCAGCACTGTACATCTTTACGCTCCATGGCACCACAGGTAGATAGAGTAGTGACATCGGTTGCACTCTCAAGATAGTTTTGACCTTCAACACCATGATAGTAAAAATCGATCTCAGGGATTTTATCGGTTTTACCTGCACCTGGGATATACTCAACGATGACCTTATCAGCAGACACCGACATCGCTGAAAATTGTGTTATGCCATCATCAGATATCGTAGGGTCGATGGTGGCAGCACGAAGATTGTCTTGGCTGTAAGCGTAGTATTCGGCATTGTTTTCTGAACGCACAATGAGTTTGCCACCTTGTTCAAGGTTCAGGTTTTTAAAGTGTAGCTTGATATAACTGGCGCCAGGGTGGGAGACTGTCTGGACAATTGCAGCTGAAGCGTTAGCTATGCTGGGACTTTGCTGCGATACGAGTGGTAAATGTAGATCATACTTCTTACCAATAGTTGCTTTACTCACCTTACTGGTGTATTCCATCATTTGGTTTTCTGTTAATGGTGCCTGCGCCATTGCCAGACCAGAGGCCAAACCCAATACGGCAGTAATCATTTGTCGTTGCATTGTTATTCCTTTTGAGTGTGATTAGCGTAGATTGCTTAGTGGGTGATTGGTCATTGCGAGCCATTTGGTTTTATACCAATTAGCCTTAATACTTGCTCTGTTTGAAGGAGTTAACTGCGTAAAAATTTCTAACTTAGAGCAACTAAGTAGCGAAATTTTTATCTTGCCGATAGCAGGACGCGGTAGCGGTGTTATCGACAAGAGTTTCTCGCCTCAAAATAGACTACGTAATTACGGTAACTGGTATAACCTACGTGCACTATAGCGCACAAATTTAGCGCGTTTTTTAAACACCCATACACCAAAGTAGAAACGACTGTGTGGATTGTAAAGTTTTTATTTACAAAATATACAAATAATTTACCTTGTGCATTGATAATATTGCTTTATTGCATCATCAGTTGCGTTAGCATGTTTTGTTTCGCGCTATAAAGTGTTTTTTTGTATGTTTCTCTGGACTTATTAATTGCCTGATCAAAATATACTAATGCCGCTTGAAGGTTACCTTCTAAATAAGCGATTTTACCCAGCTCAGCATGGATCTCAGGCAGGTAGTGGTAGTTTAATAGCAGTGGCTCAATGAGCTTTTTAGCCTTGCTATAGTTTTGCTTATCAATATAACTCGAAGCCAGAGTTAGTGTGTCAAAAGGAGAGGCAGGACTGCGCTCGAGTTGTGCCAAAATAGATTCTCTCAAGGCGGTTTGATCCGCAGGTATATAGTTTAAATAATTAAGAAGTAGGTTAGTGCTAGTAAGTTGCTGCTGTGCTGCGTAGGCGTAAATTTGTTTTGCACGTACTCTATCGCCTACGTGTTTGTGTAACAGCGCGGAAATGTTAATTGTTTCTGGATCATTGGGTGCATACTCAAGTGCTGCCATCAGTAGCGAGTAAGCTTTGTCATAGTCTGCTGCTAATAAAGCTGAAACAGCCAAGTTGGTATAAAACTTCGCAACCAGATCTGCATAGTTTGCATTGCCAGAAAACACACTGTCTTGATTGGGAAAATAGTCAATAATGGTACCCGAAGAAAAAAATATCATACTATCGTTTTCTTGCTCTCTTGGGGTGATCAATTTGGTTTTAAAATGGCTGGAGGTCAGGACAAAGCTTTTATTTTTTTGGTAAACAGGGTAGCTATCAACTTTAGCATAACTGGTTTTTATCCCTAAAACATTGGCATAAGCTTGAGATACAATTGCTAACGAAATACAGTTTCCTGAGCGTTGTGAGAGGGCATCTTTGGCGATAAATGTTGCGCCATCATAGCTAAAGTCACCAATCTTATTTTGTAAAAAGTTACCGAGTAACTCATCTATGGTGATGTCACTATTTTTGTGTTTTTCTACATATTGCCACAGTGCTTGCACTTCACTCTGCGGCAGTGAAAAGATAGCTTGCTCTGATACTACAGGTTGAGGAGTGAATAATGTGTGATTAAATAATGAGGCAACCGTCATACTTGGTTTATCAGCTGTAGAAGAAGTCGGTGTTGAGCTACACCCGAGCAGTCCAATCGCGGTAAGTACTACAAATAGCCATTTCATTGTGAGTTCCCTGTATTTATTTTTATACGCCTGTATTTTAACCTTGCCAACACACTCAATACTGATCTCGCCATCATTCTTGTATTTTAAAAGTTAGCTCTTAAAATGCGCGCCTTCAAAAAATAAAACCTTAAAAATCATTATTTTACTGTTTTTTAGTAAAGGTTTTACAGCACTTTAACTTAGCAACATTTTATACATTTGGAGTTTGCATTGAGCGAGTATTTACCGATCGTTTCCTCTTTCGTTTTGGTTTTAAGCTTTATTCCTTTGATTGGGAAAATCCGTAAAAATCGCAGTGCGTCAGGTGTATCGCTGTTGATGATGAGCTTTGGTGTTGCGCAAAGCACTTACTTTATTGCTTACAACGTCTTTTTTGAACGTTTCTTTATGGTGCTGCCTTTTGTGGTCACTGGATTACTAAGTGCTTTAATTTTATATTATTTTATTCGCTATAATGCAAGCACCAAACAGCGTAATCAACTTGCATTGTTACTGGGTGCATCGGCGTTGCCATTTACATTATTAATGATTACCAATTTGGCCGCATCGGTGGTATTTGAAGCGCTCACTTATCTTGGCCTGGTTATGAGCTCTATTCGTGTGATGCCACAAACATATAAAACGCTAAAAAGTGGTGATGTTTCTAATTTAAGTGCAAGGTATTTTTCTCTGCAATTCTTGGCTGGTGGAATAGGACTAGCGGCGGAGTTGAGCCTTGCTCATGTCAGCGTGGCACATGTGATGATGTTTGTGATGATCTTACTTACTAATGCGGCTCAGCTTGGCTGCATCCAATATTATCGCTCTCGCCCAGCATTGGCTTGAGCGATGTAATACCAGTTAGCGTTAAAATTGGCTGCTAGAAAGGCATTAATTATCCGAAGCTCAGGTTATTTAGAGCAACTAAATAGCAAAATAAGAGCGTAGCAATCGCCACGCTCATTTCGTTCTAAATCGCTATTACACTTCTAACGCTTTAGTGATTAAGCGATCAAGATACGCTTTGTGTGCTTTCGTCGCTTGATCAGCGCCCCATGAGGTGTCCTTGTCCAAAATAAGTTGCAACTGATACAGCGCAGCTGATTTTGCCAAATTGTCGTACTTACTCGCTTTCGTGAGACCTGCAACTTTAATAAGTCGATTTACATACTCAATTTGTAGGTTGCGGCTTAGTGTTGTTGCATGCTTGTCATCAACAAAAATAGCAGCACTAAGATCATTTAAAAACTCGTTAAGGCTATACTGGTTACCGTAGTAGGCAGAGTCACTGATACGCTGTAACACGTTTGCGTGGAGCACTTGATCAAGCACTGACTTTTGCATACCTAGTACCATTTTATGCACTTTTGGATCTTCGTTCTTACCGTAGTGATTAAAACCGCGACGCTGAGCCTGCATATAGTTGTATAATGGCTGCATGTTTTTTAGCACGTTAGGTGCAAACACCATGTCTTTTAACGCCGCCATTGCTGCTTTTTGACGCGCTTGTGGCACTGGCATGAATGGCTTAGTGTCATTCTCAGTACCAACTACTTGACGTTCAACATATACCCCACCAATTTGACGAGAGATAACTCGAGCTTGGCCGCTGTACTGGCTAAACAAGATGTTAGCTGAGGTTAATAGTTGCTGATGTGACTGGCCTGAGACTCTCGCTTTATCTTTTAGCTCAGTGAATAGTTGGTTGATCAGTGTCATACGATCTACACCATACGTCACTGGGTCTGATGATAGATCCCCAATCATGACTCGAGGGTCTATATGACGTCCAGGTGCACGCATATCGTCAGCATCATTACCAAAAGCGAGGGCATGTTCACCAGAGCGAGATAGAATCTTTTCAAGTCGTAGTTGTTCTTGCGCTTCATCTTGTAGTGCAGGGCTATAACCAAACTCTATCGCCCAATTATCATATGGACCTGGTTTCGTTTGGAAAATATCACCTTGTTTCATTCCCACAGGCGCGATGTTTGCTGGTGCATAGTCCATCACCGAGCCCGTTAACACCCCTTGTGTTTTTGATGCGTCATGGATCTCTTTTGGTCCCCACAAAATCGAAGACTTCATATTGTGATTGAGTCCTAAGGTGTGGCCAACTTCATGTAGGATCAGTTGCACTAGACCTTGACGTAACATTTCTTTACGCTCAATGTCTGCGCCTGTTGCTAGGCTGGCTGTCATTAATTGGCCTTGCATCTCATGTCCCAAAGAGCAGTGCAGGGCATGATGCTCGGGATCTTCGCTTTGGCTTGCTTGCCCCTGTGAGTACAGAGAATCGTAGATCCAGCGGTTACGCATGAATACATACTCTAACATGATGTCTGAACCAAGAATTTGACCTGTTAGTGGGTGTGCAGTAGCAGGTCCATAACCGCCAAATGGTGGGCGAGGAGAGGAAGTCCAGCGCAACACATTATAATTGATGTCTCCTGCATCCCAGTCAGCGTCATCAGGTTGTACTTTTACGACAATAGCATTTTTAAAACCAACTTTTTCAAACGCACTATTCCAAGCCAATACCCCTTCTCGAACAGTATCTCGCCACTCAAGTGGTGTGGTATTTTCTATCCACCATACAATCGGCTCTACTGGTTCTGAAAGCGCTGCATTTGGGTCTTTTTTCACGAGATCCCAACGTTTGATCACATCTTTGTAAGGCGTCCAATCTGGAGATGTTTGCACATCAAATTGATTGGTGAAATATCCGATACGGGCATCATCGTAACGCGGTTGATAGTCATTCTCTGGCAATGCAACAAAACTGTGCTGAACTTTTAATGTCACAAAACGAGGGTCAGTAATGGCATTTGAGCCTCTGACTTTAGGCTCTGGGTTGCTAAATACATAGTCGACGACGATATCTAGATTATTACTGTAAGGACGGTGTTTTACGATCCGTGATTTCTTCGCATCTAGCTTTCCTAGTGCGAACCGTTTACTGGCATTTTTATCGTTAGCACGTTTCCACGGAGAAACTTTATGAAGAGACTCGCTTAAAAATAGCTTGTCAGCTTTAAATAAAATTTTATCGTCTTCTGCTTTTTCAATCTTAATGCTCGCCAATACTGCTTCACTGATATTCGCATCACTAGCATTAGCAATGGCTGAGTTATGATCAAAGACAAAACGAGGAGTTTTACTGATGATATCAATGCGATCAAAATGTCTTCTAAACTCAATCAGCTTAGTTTCGCGGTAACCACCACGGTAGTGACCGGCATCTGTGACGCCATCAACGGTATGTGCAAAATATAGAAATGGGGTATTGAGCTGAGACGCATTCAGCTGCATCAGGTATTCACCTGTTTTGTTGTCTTGATAAAGTGGAAATAACGCATCGATACTGGTTTTATTTTCAATCAGCGAGGCGATGGTTTTCTCTTCTTCTTTTTTGTCTTTTTTAGCGAAGCTAGGCGCGCTGGCAAATGTCAGAGCGAGCGCAATACTCAATGCTGTTTTTCTCATGTTGTTAGACCAAAAATTATAAAAATTTGAGTGTACCTAAAACATTTTGTGATGTCAGAAACTCTAGTCCAAATGAATGTAACAAAAGATAAATCGCCCTGTAATCAACACAACAAATCCGCTCCGATTCCGAAATAGGTGATACGATATCGGAGATTACACTAGGCCTTGAGTTATAGTTTTAATTTAAGTTTTTGATATATATGGGTATTATTTTTTGGCACAGTTTTCGCTCCTAACAGATGGTCTGTAAGGAGGGAAAATGGATTTAGTTAAACCAGCAAAGCCTAAGAAAACCAAATTTTATGTCATCGCGAGCGTTGTGGTGAGCATCATCATGTGTCTTGTTGTGTGGCAGTTGCTTGACTCTAAACATCGCATAGCGCGCAGTGAGGTGCTTATTGCACAGGTGCAACAAGGGCCACTGAATTTATCGGTGGATAGCTTTGGGAAGTTACGTAGTGCGCAGCAGCACTTACTAAATGCACAAACTGCCGCCATTGTAAAAGCGCTCTACCATAAAGCTGGTGCGGTTGTGGAGGCGGGCGAAGCCATTGTTGAATTAACTAGTCCAGACCTTGATTTGCAAGTACAGCAAGCGATGCAAGCATTGCGTCAATCAAAGACAGGGTATGAGCAGCTAGCGCTCTCACAACAAAGAGAATTGCTCAATGAACAAACTCTGTTGACGCAAAAACAAGGAGCGTTAAAAACTTTGATACTACGTCACCGAGCGGAGCGAGACTTGGCCCAGCAGGGGGTTATTTCGGCACTGACGTTTGCCCAAACACAAACCAGCTTGAGCACCTTAGAGCATGAGATCACCATGCTAGAAAAGCGTTCACAGCAACTGGAAGCGCTACATACTTCAGCGCTTGCTTTAGCGAATGAAGAAATTGCCATTCGTGAGCAGGAATTACAAAACCTATTGGACAAACAGAAGCAGCTTGTTATTCGAGCAAGTACTTCTGGCATGATAGAGCGGATGCCTTTGGCGCTAGGGCAGCGAGTCAATGTTGGTGATATGGTGGCGCTTATCGGGTCAAATCAATCGCTTGTCGCTGTGTTATCTGTCCCGCAATCGCAAGTACGCTGGATTGAAACAGGTCAAGTCGTCACGGTAAAAATGCAAAACGATAGGGTAAAGGGCAATGTTATTCGCATTGACCCTGTGGTGACAGATAACACAGTGGAAGTCGAAGTAAGTTTGCCCAATAATTTGCCAAAACAAGCGCGTGCGCAGCTGAGTATTTCAGCGAGCATTGCCATTAAGCACATCAAAGACGCAATTTATGTGCAGCGACCAGCTAATGCCAAAGACAATCAAACTCACACGCTGTTCAAGCTAAACGGTAAACACACCGCTCACCCAGTGCCAGTCCAATTTGGTACTTCAACAGGAAAATATATTGTTATAGATTCTGGCGTCTCAGCTGGAAGCGAACTTATCATTTCTGACCTAGCACACCTTGCTAGCTTAGGTGAAACGATCTCATTAAATTAGGAATATCATGATGATAGTGCTAAAAAATATAAATAAAGTATTCGAAACTGAAGAACTTCAAACACATGCACTGAGAAACATCTCACTGGTCGTTGACCAAGGTGATTTTATTTCGATTTCTGGCCCTTCTGGATGTGGCAAATCGACGCTACTTTCAATTATGGGGTTAATTGAGCGCGCAACCAGCGGAGTATATTCCATCGGCGGTCACGATGTGACGTCATTAACACTCGATCAGGCTGCTGAACTACGTAATGAGCATATTGGCTTTGTATTTCAGTCTTTTAATCTCATTGATGAAATATCGGTGTTCGACAATGTGGCATTGCCACTAAAGTATCGGAGCAAGAAACTCACTAAGTCAGAAATAAAACAAAGCGTTGAGTCTTGTTTGCAAAAAGTTGGCTTGTCACACCGAGCGCAGCATACCCCAAATCAGCTTTCAGGTGGCCAGCAACAACGTGTAGCGATAGCGCGTGCGCTGGTAACTGAGCCAACGATTTTACTTGTCGATGAACCCACAGGTAACTTGGACTCAAAAAGTGGCGACCAAGTGATGCAGTTAATTGCTGAGTTACACCAGCAGGGCACCACAATATGCATGGTGACTCACGATCCCCGTTATGCCGATATGGCCCCTAAGCAGGTGAAGTTGTTTGACGGTGAACTGTTAGGTACCGTCGCATCAACACAGCCCTTAGATCAGAGTGCCTAGCGAGGGTGATATGAAACTAAAAAATTTATCTCAGTTAGGGGTATATCATGTTGGGGTGATAACCACGTTGAGCTGTGTGTTTATGGTTATGTTAGTGGCAATGGCGATGTTACATAGTTTGTACTTGTCTGCGTTGCCATACCCAGACTCTGAACGCATCGTTAAGCTGGAATATCCGATGTTTGATGAAAAAGGTGATGAAAGCAGCGAAGCTTTTAACTACCCCTCTTTGATGCACTTATACGAGCATAAACCAGAGTCAATTGAGCAACTTGCATTGGTACACTACGGTGAGCAGTTATTAACTTCGCATGCACACATGCCACGTGTAGAAACTGCTTATGTATCACCAGAGTGGTTTAACATTTTTGATATGCCATTGGCATTAGGACGCGCGATAACGGAGCCTGCAACCCAAAGCAATCCAGTTGCGGTGTTGAGTTTTGAAGCATGGCAGACACACTTTAACGGCGACCCTAATATTCTCAATACAACCGTCAAGCTTGATGAACAACAATTTACCATTGTAGGTGTGGTGGCACAGGATTTTACAGAACCTAACTTAAAAATGTTGTCCCACCGAACAGCAGTATGGCTACCTTGGCAATACAATTTAACCTCAGAAGAGGCTAAGCCTTATTGGTGGAATCGTTACCCATTAAATTTGATGGTGGGAAAGTTGGCACCCACGACAACACACCAAGAGGTTTCACTTTCTCTTTCTAATGAAATGAATACGTTATGGCAAAGCAAGGTGAGTGAAAGTGAATACTTTGCGGGGTGGAGTATCGGAGTCAGGGCGGTTCCATTGAAAACCATAATGCTTGGTAAATCTCCTATTTTGTTGGTTGGTATATTTGCCGCATCGCTCGGTCTACTCGCCATTGCACTGCTGAATATTTGTAATTTGTATTTGGCTAGACTCAGCCAGATCCAGCGAAAATTAGCTATTCAAGCTGTTGTTGGGGCCAAGGTAAAAGACATTGCATGGTCACAATGGCTGCCATTATTAAAGCTGTGTTTTGGCTCTGTGGTGATAGCCATAATTGTGGGCTATTTTCTGTGTGAGTTGCTACAGCAACAATTACTTGGTCTGTTACCACAAGCACAACTGATAACACTAACATGGCAAAGCGTTGCGGCGCTGTGCATGGTTGCGTTACTAACAAGTGGTTTGCTGCTAGGTGGTGGTATGTCTGCGATACGTTATCAGCGGTTGGCGAAAGTACTAAAGCAAAGTGGTAAAGGAAGCGCTGTGGTAGTCAGCAAGCGCGTACAAACATTAATGGCCATCAGCCAGCTCAGCCTTTCTGTCATGTTGATTTTCTTTTGTTTGCAAGTGGGGCTGTCCGCATTGAGTCACTTACAGCAGTCCTACGCGGTGGACTTAGAAAATAAGTATGAAATGGTATTGTATGCGCCAGACAGTATGTCCGCATCTGAATACCAACAGGTAATGCACCAAGCCAGTGAGGTATTAGCCAATTCACCTGAAGTTACAGCTGTCAGTCGTAGTCGCTCACCTATAGAGTTAGGTTCAGGAACTTGGTCACTCCAAGAAGTGACTACGCTTGAACGCGTGCACCCTGTTGGGCGAGTTATTGATAGCCAATACTTCGAATTTTTCTCGTTAGAATTATTAGAAGGGCGGTTTTTTGATAGTGAAGAGGTGCGCAGCGGTGAGCAACAACTCATCATTAATAAAACCTTTGCAGAGCAACTTGGTGGACAAGAGCAGGCACTTGGAAAGTTTCTCAGTTTCAATATTACAGATGACAGCGCCGCTTTTGAAATTATTGGCATCGTCGCCGATTTAGTCGAACCCGGAAAGCCACTGCAACCACATGTCTACAACGCGGTACTTGGCCAAAATAATATACTATTACAGACTACTATCCCGGTGAACAAAGCACACTTTTCAGCATTGCTAGCGCAAGTACACCCAGCTTTAAAAATATTTAGCTTTAAGTCTTTGGCTAAGCAGCGAGAGCAATATTTATTAACTGACACATTAGTAACCTATGGTGCACTGTTTCTATTTTCGTTGGTATTGCTTTTGGTTGTGGTCGGTTTAGCTGGTGTCTATCGCTATGGGCAGTCGCTCAGGTCTACTTATTACGCTACAAAGATGGTAGTAGGGGCTAAATTTCAAGATTTACGAATAGAAGTGCTGTATACCCATGTACAACATCTTGGCGTTGCAATTTGTATCGCGTTAGCTGGGGTTTTTTTGTTGTCTTGGTATTTTCAACAGCCCTTTTCTGTTGTCGACTTCATACTCGCTTCGATTGGCATCGTTATTACATCTAGTGTGTGCTTACTTACCTCGTTGCAACGTTTGCTGCGCATGCCTTTGAGTGTGCTCATAGATCAGTCTACCGCGACCAAGGAGGTGTAATGAAATATTGGCATGCACAACTCAGTCGAGCCAAACTTAACGTGGTTTTGGTCATCTTATTGAGCTTATCTTTTGCTGCGTTAATGATGAGCGTTGCGCTATCGTGGCACGCATATCAGCCTTTGCCCTACCCGCAAAGTGACAAGCTGATGTGGTTGCGTTCAGACATGGTAGATGACGAACAAAAAGTGGTCATGGCGCAAGCGATGTCTACGCCTGTCGCATGGCAATTAGCACAGGATAAACAGGTTTTTGAACAGGCCTCTGCGGTATTTTACAGCCAAGGGCTACTTCGAGGAGCGCTCGTTGAGCCCAAAGTATCGACCACTTATGTGCATCAAGAGTTTTTCTCCTTATTTGACATGTCGCTTAAACGAGGGCGGTGGTTTTCTCAATCAGATACATTAGGCGAAACGTTGAATGAAGCTGTGGTTAGCGAATGCTTTGCTCAGCAGCATTTATCCGGTGATGCGCTGATTGGTCAAACACTACAACTAGATGAGCGATATTTCACTATTGTAGGCGTTGCCGCGTGTGATGACCAAGAGCCTCAGTTATTTCAGTCTAATCAAGGTAGTGATGTTTTTCTGCCTTTTGCTTTGGCCATAGGGGAAGGTATCTCTGATCTGGATCATTTAGCAGTAAGAAGTGATGTGTTTCTTGTTGGTCGAGTACCAAAGAGTAAGGACGTTGAGCTACACCTTGCTGTGCAACAGGCAAACCTACAAAGCGCATTTAAGCAGGCGCAAATTCAGCAAGGACTACCTGGACGGGTTGAGCTTGTATTTGCCTTACAGCCATTGGTGAATAAACTCAAAGGCCAGTTAAAAACGACAATGCACTGGCTGACTTTTGCTAGTGTCGCGTTATTGTTGATTACGTTAGTGAATACTTTTTCGCTATACCTTTTAGATTTTAAATCAAAGCAAACACAACTGGCGCTAGCGATCACAATGGGTGCCAAGCGCGCTGACTTAAAGCGAGCACAATGGTGTTATATCGCGTTCATATTTTTACTGTCATCAGCGATTGCAGCGGTGATAGCGCAAGGGGGACTTGGACTATTTCGCGTTTGGACACAAGCGAGCTTGGCTCATGTTACATGGTTATCTGTACCATGGTGGAGCATTCTGAGTGTTATCGCTTTTAGTCAGCTATGTGCATGGGTATTTGTGTTATTAGCATTATCGCAAGTTTCATTTCGAGATATTCGTAGTCAACTCAGTGGCTCGGGCAAAGGACAAACCAAGCAATTACCAAACTGGGTTGGCCAGAGTTTACTTGGTACACAAATGGGCATTGGCGCCATTACGATGGGGCTAGCATTTTGGCTGCTGAGTTATTTTGGTGGTCAATTACTTACCCATAGTGGTTTTAACGCTGAATCACTTTATTTTGTTGAGCTACAGCAAAGTGACTATGCTCGGAGCGATGACGCTATACAAGCGAGATATAACCAAGCAAAGATCAATTTAGCAGCGTTAAATAATCACCCAGATATAGACAGTGCAGCGCTAGCAGCAGTCATTCCTCATGAATTTGTATTTTTAGAGCCATTAAGTCGCGGTGACGATGGTACTAATATGATAACGGCTTATTTACAGCTTATTGGTGAAAACTATTTTGTCACTACGGGTCAACGTTTTATTGCCGGTGGTGGGTTTAATCAAGATGACTTGAGTACAACAGATACTGGACAAAAGGTGATCATCAACCAAAAGCTAGCACAGATGTTGGAGCTCAATAGCAATGATGTTGGCACGACGCTATACGACAGGCATCAGCGTCCGATAAAACTAGTCGGCATCGTTGAGAATACCTTCAGTCATAGTTTACAAGTGCAACCACTTGCCTACCTGCCATTTAACTTTATCAACGGCAATATTATCGTGCGCGCAAAAGCGAATGCTTCGCTGGAATTAAACACGATAACTGAGCTTTATAAGGCACATAACCCAAGCCAGTCTATCTTGAGACTCGTAGACATAAAGGCGCGCATGCAGCAACTGAACAAATCCGCTATGTTGAGTTTTTGGGCAGGGTTAGCGATAGCTGTGGTAATGCTGTTTCAAGTCGTTGCGGGTATGTATGGCTTAATTGGGTATTTAGCTATTCTTAGTGCGCCTGTTTTTTCGATTAAATGTTTAGTCGGAGCCAAAGTCAGGGATATTTTAGTCGAGCAATGTAAAGTGCGCGCATATTTGATAATACCAGTGATGATCTGCGCATACATACTGTCTTTAGCTATAGGTCGCGCGTTTGGTATTTTAACTGCGCAGTTATGGATCTATATGATAGTTGCGTGCGTATTTACCAGTTGTATTATTTTTATACTTGAACTTTATCATGTTTCTCAACAAGCAAACCCCAAAGAACCCCAGTAGTTTGTAACTAGAACAGAAACTTTTTGTTATGAAATCTGCAATAGTGATACGAAATGTTGGCGCTGTAGGTAACTTGTAGCTTGGCGCTAATTGTTTGAAATAAATAAACAATACTCCAGGTTTCAGGCGCATTGATAGGAGGTGTGGGGAAGGTGTAACAGATTCTTACAAATGTCACATCCGAGAACGCGCTAAACTTGTTACTATACGGTCAGGAAATTATCAATAGGTACTGTCATGCAAGCTAAAACTCTAAAATGGATTCTACCCTTTACCGTGCTTATAGCCGGTGTTGTCGGCTTTAATGTCGTCAATGCGGTTGCTAAAAGTGAGCCTGAGAAACAAGAAGTTGATTCTCGTCCTGTTGTTGAAGTGGAAACCTTAGCCGCGCAAGATCATCAAGTGGTGATACAGAGCTATGGGGAAGTCAAACCGCTTGAAAGCACTCAACTGTCTATCCAAGTATCGGGAGAAGTAGAATACTGGCATCCGAGCTTTGTCGAGGGTGGTATAGTGCAAAAGGGCGAAGTGCTATTGCGAATTGAGCAAGATAATTATGAGGCTGCGGTACTCCAAGCGGAAGCTGAATTGGCACGAGCAGAAGCGCAGTTAATTGAAGAGCAAGCGCAAGCGGATGTTGCCGCAGATGAAGCGAGACGATTTCCAACCAAAAAACATACCGACCTATTCTTACGCAAGCCCCAAGTGATGAGTGCAAAGGCGTCAGTTAAATCAGCCAAAGCAGCACTACAACGCGCTAGAAGAGATCTTGAAAATTGCGAAGTTATTGCCCCTTATAATGCGTTGGTGGTGAATAAGCAGGTGGGCCTTGGCCAGTTTGTTTCTATGGGCAGCTCGGTTGGCATTTTAAATAATATTGAAACAGCGGAAGTTATTATTCCGATCGCGGGGTTTGATTCCGTATTTTTACCTGAGCGTGTATCTGGACTGGCAGCAACAGTTTATCAGCGAGGTGCTAATGCTTTTAGCCGTGAAGCTGTTATAGACAGAGACTTGGGCACGGTTGATCAGCAGACACGGATGAATAACTTAGTGGTGCGTATTGAAGACCCTTATGGGCTAACAACTGGTCAGCCAGCAGTGAAGTACGGCACTTATGTACAGGTTAGCTTTGCAGGTAAAACATTAAAGCAAATCTACCGTCTACCTCAAGAAATCGTGAATAATCAATCCGTTTGGTTGCTTAATCAAGACAACCAACTTGAGCCTCGAAAGGTGCAGGTGATCCGCGAAGAGGGTAAGTTTTTCTTGATTGGTGATGGCATTACGAGTCGCGACAAAGTAGTTATGACACCACCAGAGTACCCGCAAAAGGGCATGGAAGTAAAAGTAGCAGGCACGGATCAGTCAGCAAAGCCAAGTAGTAGTCAGCCGGAAAAGCTGTAACAGCAAGGAGCGACCATGAGTGATATAGAAAAAGCACCGCAGCGCGGGATTATTGCTTACTTTGCGAATAACCCTGTAGCAGCGAATTTGTTGATGGTTTTTATACTGATAATGGGCTTTATCAGTTACATGACTATTCAAAGGCAAATGTTTCCCAACTTCGAAATTAACTATGTGACAGTGTCAGCTGTTTATCCAGGCGCTTCTCCTCAAGAAATTGAGGAAGGTATCCTAGTTAAGATTGAGGAAGCATTAAAAGACGTTACCGAAATTAAAAAAGGGGTGTACCGTGCTGCTCGTGGTAGCGGTAGTGCGCAGCTAGAGATCTATAAAGATGAAGACCTCACCGAGGTTGAAGATAAAATTCGCTCTAGAGTCAACAGTATTGCGACGTTCCCTGCATCTATGGAGCCCGCTCAAGTACAGTTGGTGGAGTTTCGTCAAGATGTTGTGAATGTTGCCCTTGCTGGTAATTTGCCATTAAATGCGCTTAAGCCAATAGCGAAAGAGATTGAGGACGAGCTATTAGAGATCCCAACTATTTCCCTAGTTGACCGCTCAACACCTAACTACGAGATTGGCATCGAAGTGGACCCTGATGCGCTGCGTCGTTATAACTTAACTATCAGTGATGTGAGCAATGCTATACGTCGTTACTCAACTAACATTTCGGCTGGGCAAATTAGAACAGACTCCGGCATTATTGCGGTGCGTGTGGAAAACCAAATGTACCGTGGAAATGAATTTAGAAATATCCCCGTTAAAGTTGGCGATAATGGCGCGAAGATTTACCTGCAAGACATTGCAGAAATCAAAGATGGTCTTACCGAAGGCGAGTACTACTTTCGATTAAATGGTGAGAATGCCGTGTTCTTGTCGGTAAAAGCGACTAAAGACCAAAATATGATCCCAATCGCGCAAGCGGTACATAAATACATAGAAGAAAAAAACCAAACCTTACCTTCAGGTCTACGTCTTGAACCTATTGTGGATATGACGTACTACCTTAACGCACGATTAGAAATGATGAAGAGCAATATGCTGCAAGGTGCCCTGCTGGTTGCCATCATGTTGACACTTTTCTTGCGCTTCAAGTTGGCCCTTTGGGTGATGATTGGTTTACCTGTGTGTTTCTTAGGGGCGTTTTTGTTTATGCCAGCCCTTGGGATCAGTATCAATATTATCTCTTTGTTTGCCTTTATTATGGTACTGGGTATTGTGGTGGACGATGCTATTGTCATAGGAGAATCCGCCTATTCAGAGATCGAGCGCAAAGGTCACAGTGTAAAGAATGTGGTGATTGGTGCTAAGCGCGTAGCGACTCCAGCAACGTTCGGCGTATTGACGACGATTGCGGTGTTTGCGCCTATGCTGTTTTCTTCAGGCCCTGAAAGCGCATTTTTTAAATCAATTTCAGGGGTGATTATATTATGTTTGATATTCAGTTTAATAGAATCTAAGTGGATCTTACCTGCGCATATCGCCCACACTAAGATTAAGCCAATGCGTGCCAACAGCCGCCGCGCTGCGTTTAACAAAAAGTTTTTTGCCTTTGTAAATGGGCCTTATAAACGTTTTATTGAGCGTTGTGTTGAGTGGCGCTGGACTGTACTGCTGAGCTTTGTTGCGATGTTGGTGTTCAGCTTAAGTTTGGTGACTTCAAACCTTGTGCGCTTTATTCCGTTCCCGAAAGTGCCTGAAGACTATCCGAAAATAGAAATCACCATGAACGATAATGTATCGGATGAACAAACGATTGCAGCAATGCAGGCAATTGAGTTGATGGTACGTAACGTGGATAAAGAGATTGTTCAAGAGTTTGGCCAAGGCATTATCAAAGACGTATACGCTTGGAACCAAAGTCGAACTAAGGGCTCGGTACTTGCGACATTAGTTGAAGAGGATCTTAGACCATTTACAGCCTTTGAGTTGGCACGTCGTTGGCGTGAGGCGATGCCAGAAATTACCGCAGTAAAATCAATCATTGTATACGATAGTGTTGGTGAGCAAAGCGGTGGCGAAGGCGAATTTGGTTATCGCCTACTCGGCTCTGATATAGACACGCTTAATGCGGCTGGCAGGCAGCTTATAGCCATGCTGCAACAACAGCCTGGGCTATTTGATATTAGCTCAAGTATTGACCCTGCAAGCAAGGAAGTGCAAATAGCATTGAAGCCAGTTGCCTATGAATTAGGCTTACAACTTTCAGATGTTGCCATTCAAGTAGGCAATAGCTTCTATGGTGGTGAGGCGCAGCGCGTGATCCGTGACGGTGAAGAAATTAAAGTGATGGTACGTTACCCAGAGCTTGACCGTAGGGCACTTGCTTCACTCAAGCGCACTATCATTACCACCGCACAAGGTAAAGAAGTCATGCTTGGTGACGTAGTCGAATTTATTGAAAAGCCAGGGATCAACTATATTCGTCGTGAAGATGGGTTTAGAACCGTTTATGTTTACGGCAGTATTGATGAAGAGCTGATCGAGCCTGATGCTGTGGTGAAGAATATTGAAGACAACATTTTACCTGATCTGCTCAAACAGTTCCCTGGTGTTAAAACCAAATTGGGTGGCTCTGTTGAAGAGCGCCAAGCGCAAACCAGTGAGCAAATCCTCTTCTTCGCCGCGGGTATGCTGATGGTATATATCCTCTTAGCTGTGCCGCTGAAAAGTTACGCACAGCCACTGATCGTAATGTCGGTTATCCCATTTAGTTTAGTCGGTGCGCTGTGGGGGCATTTAATCTTTGGCTTAGATATGAGTACCATGTCGATGTTTGGCTTGGTTGCAGCCGCAGGGGTTGTTATTAACGACTCCTTGGTAATGACAGATTATATTAACCAAGCTCGTGCAGAAGGCGTGCGGATCAAAGAGGCGGTAGTTGAGGCCGGCTGTGCTCGCTTTAGGGCTATCACCCTAACATCCATCACGACCTTTGCTGGTGTGATGCCCATCATCTTTGAAACAAGCTTGCAGGCGCGTTTTGTGATCCCAATGGCTGTTTCACTAGGGTTCGCGGTGTTATTTGCAACGCTGATAACACTGGTGTTAGTACCTGCTTTATATCTTATCTTGGCCGATGTACAAGCTGCGGGTGCTCGTCTAAAAGGAAAAATCAGACGTAAGCCACTGACAGATGATGAACCACTAGACGAAGCTGAGATCCAGTAATTTAGTATCATTATTAGTCATTCAACAGGCCGAGCCATATAGCTCGGCCTTTTTGTTTACGCCTTATGTCTGCCTTGGAATTGCATGGAGAATTAAGCTGATTGATATTACACTGGCAAAAAATGATAGAAATTTAGGATGAACACTAGGTGATGGATAAAACACAACCTCTAGCCAAAAAGTTACCAAAATCTTTGCTACATCATGATCATGAACGTATCGATAACTACTATTGGATGCGGGATGATGAGCGTAAAAATGACGAAGTGTTGGCGCATTTAAATGCGGAAAATGCCCACTGTGATGCACTAATGGCACCGCACCAAACATTACAGTCACAGCTATTTGAAGAAATGAAAGGACGTATAGTAAAAGATGATAGCTCAGTGCCCTCAAAAGATGGCAGTTACTGGTATGTCAGTGAAGTGAATGGTGATGAGGAATATGCCAAGCACTATCGCGCGTCGCAAGAAGATCTGTCAGACAAAACCTTATTGCTTGATGTCAACCAACTAGCGCAAGGCAACGAGTTTTATGATGTCGGAGATATTACCGTAAGCCCACATGAACAGCTGCTAGCCTATAGTGAAGACACTGATGGTCGCCGCATCTATACAATTAAGTTTTTGGATCTTACTACCAATACACTACTTCCTGATGTACTGCATAACACAGAAGGTCAGGTAGTATGGGCTAACGATAATAAGACACTGTTTTACGTTAGAAAAGATGAGCAAACATTACTGGGATTCCAAGTATATCGTCACGTACTGGGCACACCGCAAAGCGATGATATTTTAGTATTTGAAGAGCAAGACCGCCAATTTTATATGGGGCTAGGTAAAAGCCGAGATGACAGTGCGATCTTCATTTATCTTGCTGCTACAGAAACCAGCGATCAGCTTATATTAGACGCGAATGACCCAATGGGAGAGTTTAAAACGCTACTCCCAAGAGTGGAGGGTCATGAGTATGGCCTTGAAAAGATGGGAGAGTTTTATTATATCCTGACAAATAAAGCGGCTAAAAACTTTCGCTTAATGCGTGCCACCGAGCAAACTATCGTTGATATTGAGCAGTGGGAAGAGGTGGTAGCACATCGAGAGCATGTCTTATTAGAGGGACTGGAGTTATTTAATAGCCACTTTGTTCTGACCGAGCGCGAGCAAGGGCAAATTCGCTTTGTTGTACATGACTATCAGGGGCAGAGTTATCATCTTAGCTTTGATGATGCTTGTTATTACGCAACGATTGGAAGTAACCCTGAACCCAGTGCAACCAGCGTTCGTATCCATTACTCAAGCATGACAACGCCTAGCTCTGTGTATGATTGCAACCTAACAAGCGGTAAAAAAACATTAAAAAAACAACAACAGGTGCTAGGTGATTTTAAACCAGAGTATTATCACTCTGAGCGCCTACATATTACTGCTAGAGATGGTGTAAAAGTCCCGGTATCCTTGGTTTATCGTAAAGATAAGTTTCAACAAGATGGCAGTAACCCTTTGCTGCAATATGGCTACGGTTCTTATGGGATCACGATAGACCCGAACTTTTCAAGTCAGATTTTAAGTTTGTTAGACAGAGGTTTTGTTTATGCGATTGCACATATACGTGGCTCTGAAATGCTAGGTCGCCAGTGGTATGAGCAAGGCAAAAAAGCGCATAAACAAAATACCTTCAACGACTTTATTGACGTAACTAAGGCATTGGTTGAGCAAGGTTATGGTGATAAAGACAAGGTATTTGCATCGGGTGGTAGCGCTGGTGGTTTATTGATGGGGGCAATTGCAAATCAAGCGCCAGAACTCTATCTCGGCTTAGGCTGTCATGTGCCGTTTTTAGATGTGTTAACTACCATGTTGGATGAATCTATTCCCCTGACCACGAATGAATATGACGAATGGGGTAACCCGAACTTCCAAGCGGATTATCAGACGATATTGGCTTACTCACCCTATGACAACATCGAGGCAAAAGCTTATCCTCATATTCTGGTTACTACAGGCCTTCATGATTCACAAGTACAGTATTGGGAGCCGATGAAGTGGGTAGCCAAGCTTAGGGAATATAAAACGGACGGTAACTTGCTATTGTTTAAAACGGATATGGAAGCAGGGCATGGCGGAGCTTCTGGGCGATTTAAAAGCTTGCATGAACGTGCTTTAGAAATGGCATTTTTTATAAGTTTGCTGGACACACATAGCCAAGCTTAATTGCTCATATAGTATCACGGCCAAACTCGCTTTTACCCAAAGGCTAAGCGAGTTTGGTCGCAGTCAGTTATACCGCTAGGTAATGGCGTATTTAAAGAATGAATGCTCTTTCAAGCAAATGGGCTAGTTTAAATACGCTTTTAGCATCCAAACCAACTTTTCTTGCTCTTTGATATAGTCGCTCATGAGTGCTGCGGTTCCTTCGTCTTCAGCATCACCTGCTTGGGCTAAGATCTCACGCTGCATGGCGATGAGTGTTGTGTAACCTTTAAGTAGAGTCTCAAGCGCTTGTGTACCGTCGCTGATCCCTTTAGCTTCGCTAATTTTGCTGGTTTCTAAGTAATCTGAGAACGCATGTAGTGGATTTCCTTCAATCGTTAAAATACGTTCAGCAATTTCATCTACTTTTTCCAGAAGTAATGTATAGATTTCTTCGAATTTTAGGTGTAGTTCAAAGAACTCACGACCTTTGATGTTCCAATGAAAGCCTCGCGCATTCATGTATTGAATTTGATAGCTACTCAGTAGTGTATTCAAAGCAGTAACTAAAGCTTGGCTTTTGTCTTTGTCTAAACCGATAGAATTAATGTTTGTCATGCGATGCTCCTTGTTGATTTACAGTCAGTATGGCGCAACCGTGATGAATTGCCCAATGATTAAAATCAAACCATTTAATCTAAAAAATCAATCGTTATCATGAAAACACATCAAATATTAATACAAGATGACCTGTATCAGATCGTTAGCAAATAGCGAAAAAGTGACGCCACCGTTGGGGAATAAAGTTTGCCAACTTTTTCCTGAAATCGACAAGGTTGAATAAAATTTGATCCAAAACAAAACGTAAAGCCGCTAGGTCTTTTGGCGGTTTTAAAATTGATTTAGGTCAAAATATCAACGAAGTAGAAGCGCATAATCAGGTCATCAAGGCACACAAAGTAGCGTGTCTAACTACTTGAGGAAATGAGTATGAAAGGCAAAACAACATCCGAACACAAAATGGAAATCGTCGTCGTCGTTATCGCTTTAGTGGCTTTTGTAGTTGGTCTGGTTGGTCACTTGGCAGGTGCAAGTATTGCGAATTCTGATACCTTTGGTTACATCGCTGCGCCGGTTCCATTAGTCGTTGGGTTGATTGCATTTATTGCATATAAAGTGGCAGCAAGCGCAGAGCACTAGGGGGTTTTCAATAAATCGCATATATAATCCATGACTGCGCGAGAATAAATTAGGCTGGTGTGGCTGAGGTGAAATACTTTATGTTCAGCCATACCATTGAGTTTAGTTTCTTCTAGCAGCACAGTGCCGTCTGATTGACTGCCTTTTTGTAGCAATGGCATTAGCCCGATGGGCAAGTCTCCGGCAATACTGTAAAGCTTGGCGTTAAATGGCCAATCTTGGTTACGAGACAACAAAAACTCCACACTGTTTTTTAACAGTAACTCTAGGCCTTTGTCGTGCATATGTTTGGCAATGGCACTACCCTTGTGTGGTGTCCCCAACGTCACCACTTTTTTTACCTGTGTACTTGCCACTGAATTGCGCTCTAAATAAGCACGCGCGACCAAGCCTCCCATCGAGTGACAAACTAACGCAGCTGGGTGGTTACCAATAAAGTCGTCTATCGCCTTGCAAATCTTGTCGAGATTGGGGGTTAAGGTGTTGTAACTCAAGTTTAAGATACGATAGCCAGATCTTTCCAAACGTGCGCTAAGGGGCTTCATTACAAAGCCTGACATATACAATCCGTGTAACACAACAACACATTGTATTTGTTGTGTTACGACGTTTTCTAAAGGAATGGGAGAGTGACGCATGTTGCTCCTGAGAACGTGAATACCCCGAGGTTTGGCTTAAGTGTATCACTCTCACTTGAATACTTGATGACTTGGTTATTCAAATTGCCACTCTTGTTTGTAATCATACCGAAAGCCAATAGAGATTGAATCCATATCTTCTTGATTATCATAAGACTTATTCAAATATTCAAGGTGAACTCTGAGTGGTGCTGTGGGAAGCCACTCCAATGTGATGTTGTAACCGTCAAAACTTTGATTGAGCGGATCGAATTGGTAGTAACCATCATCAAAATTAAAGTAACCAGTTTTTAGCTTGTAATGCTTTGATAGTTGATACGCTAAGGAAACATCAAAGGTATGCCCTTGCCTTGAAGCAAGAGAACTATTGCGCTCATACTCTTTATCTTGATAAGCCACTGCAGCGTATAAATCAGGCGTGAATTGATAAGCAAGTGCACCAGACCACAACCGGTTTTCACCGATATGCAGTTCGTTGTCATATACATCATTATGCTGATAGGTAATAGCAGCATGTAGCCCTGCTTGGTCGTAACTTAATCCGGTATTAAATAAGTCGCTTTGGTTGTCGCCCTTGTCGCCGTTAAATTGCCCTGCCGCAATGAACGTCACTGGGCCAAAGTGATAGCGATAGGTTACAAGGTTGTCGACGAAAAAAATACTCTCAGGGTCGTAGGCAAAGGGACTGCTTGCGTGATTAAAAATATCAACATACTCAGCGATAAATAAATACTGCGCAGGTCGTTGTTTACCAATTCCAAAGCGTCCAAATGGCGTACCCAATGCGGTATAGGCACGTCTAGATTTACCGAAGTTTCCTTCATTTGCCAGATCTATTCCCCATTCACCATGAAGCTCAGCTTGCCAGCCAGGCATAAATTCATGGGTGACCTTAACCCCTGCGTGAGACAGTGCGTCGCGAACATCCCAATTGCTCTCGTCATTTTCATTAAGCAACCCAAATGTTGGTCTTATTGTGGCGTAGGTACGGAGTGTGGTTTTTGGCAAAGTCGTAGTCGCTTGGGAAGACTGTTGTGCCGGAGGTGGCTTTACTGCAGGTTCGGGCGGAGTAACTTTTTTTTGTATCATAAACCGTGCTTTCAAATCAGCAAGCTGGCGCTCTAAGTTTTGAATATCGGCCATAGTGACGGGTTGCTCAGAAGCCTGTAATTTTGTCGGAGTCAACAAACAAGCAATACTTATTAGTGCGGTTGAGGTTGCTAAAGTAAAATTCATCGTTTTTACATCTCTCAGTTGCTAATAACCGAATTATAGACAACACTTTCGATATTCGAGTACTTTTTATTCAGGTTGTTGAAATATGAAGATCCGGACTAAGTTTTCTGTGGCTTCCGCCGTTGTGATCTTGTTAATAATATCTGTAACGACCCTCTCTACTTATTGGTTTGTCAGTGAATCAGTAAAAGCTAAAACGCATGCTTACGTAACTGACAGTACGAAACTGTTGGCAATTAGTATTGAAAACTGGCTCGCGGGCAAAGCTAACCAGATTAATGTGGTAAAGAGCCAAATAGAACAAAATTTTAGTGAAGAGCACTTCCAGCAAGCCTTGAACACCCCCGTATTCAAAAGCGAATTTTTACTTGCTTTTGGGACGTTAGCAACCGAAGAGGGATTAAGGTCTAACAATCCTGCGCGCAAAAACCCTCCAGGCGTTGACTTCAGAGAACGCGCTTGGTATCAGCTGGGTAAAAACCAAAATAAAACAGTCTACACCAGCCCTTACACTGACGCGGCAACGGGAGAGCTGTTGCTGTCTGTGGTATCGCCCATCATGGCTGCCGGCCGCTTCAAAGGAGTGATAGGTGGAGATCTAAGTCTTAAAACGATTGCAAGTAGTGTCAATCTGGTGAACTTTGACGACACTGGGTATGCCTTTTTGGTTGATCGTGCAGGTCGAGTAATTTCACATCATGATGTTGATTTTAATGGGAAAAAGATGGAGCAGGTGTATTCAAACTTGCGTCTATCCGGCGTCGGTGAGTTGCAAGAAGTGGATACAAAAGATGGTAGCCGGCTTTTTTATTTACATCCATTAGATAATACCTACGGAACAGATTGGTATCTTGCGGTACTTATCGACAAAGCAAAAGCATATAAAACATTAACGGAAATTACTCTGAACTCATTGATTATTGCTGTTTTGGCAGTATTTATTGGTGTGGTATGCGTTAGAACACTGGCAATACATCTACTGAAGCCACTTCATGATTTAGAAACCGCAATCACTGGTATGGCAAGTGGGGGAGGCGATTTAACCCAGCGCTTGAGAATAGTTAATGAAGACGAATGTGGTGTGGTAGCACAGCAGTTTAATGTGTTTTTAGGTTTTTTACATGGGTTAGTGGGCCGGGTCAAAGAACGTGCTGATGATGTTGTACTAAGTAGCGATGCAGCAAAAGAGCTGGCGACACATTCATCGAGTCGGCTGGATAAACAAGTGAGCCTAATTGAAAATCTAGCAACAGCAATGAACGAAATGAGCACTACTTCAACGGAGATAGCAGGTAATGCACAACAGGCAGCAAGTTCTATTACTTCGGTTAATGAAAAGACTTCTGAGGGTCGAGAGATTTTCTTCCAAGCTCGCGGTCAAATTAATACGCTAGCAGATGATATCACTGCATCTTATGAGCTCAGTACTCAACTTGCTGAGTATAGCCAGAGTATTGAAAATATTTTGTCAGTTATCAACGGGATCGCAGAGCAGACTAATTTGCTGGCATTAAATGCTGCAATTGAGGCTGCACGGGCAGGTGAGCAAGGGCGAGGGTTTGCGGTAGTCGCAGATGAGGTACGCTCTTTAGCATCAAAGACTCAGGAATCAACGACTGAAATTAAGTCGATGATAGATCAAATCCAAGTGTCATCAACACAAGTGCAGCAGTCAATGGGTAGTAGTCGTGATAAAACTCAGCAATGTGTGTCGCAAACAGAGCAAGCCACGCACATGCTGGAAGAAATCTCAGAAGCCGTGAAAGAATTGATGGATCGTAATATTCAAATCGCCACCGCCATTGAAGAGCAAAGCGTAGTGATAGAAGAAATAAATAAAAACACAATACATATCAACGATATTAGTGTTGAAGTTGGTAGCTTTGCAGACAAGCAGTACAGCGCCAGCGAAGAGCTTGCTAAAAATGCCCATGAGCAAGAAACGTTACTGTCGAAGTTCACGTTGTGATTTTATCATTACAACATAGCGTAAAGCGTTTGTAAGTCGATCATCCCTACGATGCTTGAGTTTTTCTTACTTGGTCAATCGGTAAAAAAGGTCGCCGACTCGAACGCAATGTGTCTAGCTGGTAGGAGGCTTTGGTTTCTTGCATGGGAGTCGTGTTCGAAGAGCAAATAATCATCGTGAGTATTAATCTCCAGACAACCGCCCAAGGTAGATAAATAAGCGCTTCATAATTATCGTATATAAAACTAACATGCTTAAAACCTGCACTATAGCGCGATATATGTTCAATTAGTGCTAGGGAGCATATAATGAATGTATATAATTACACCCAGTGAAATAATCCATCAAAGCTAGTGAGCTTTACTTTAGTTTAGTTGCACTCGCGTCTTCGTAATTACCATTTTTTGATAAACACTTTTGGTATACATCACGAGTTATACAGAATTAACTCGTCATTACCCCAATTCTTCTACTTTATAGTAGAATAGGAGCTTTAGTGATGAGGTACTGCTGCTGTATTAAAAGCGTTTAGTACCCTATGTTGATCCGAAGTGCTGCGGCTGTCAGATGCAAATAGCACATCAAGGCAGTGAGTTGAGCGCAACGTATTCAATATATGAGCTTTTAAAGTTAATTAATACAGGTGGTTAAAATGGCAATACAGTGGTTCCCAGGACATATGAATAAAGCGCGCAATGAGATCAAAGAAATCATGCCGCAGATGGACGTCATTATTGAAGTGCTGGATGCCCGTATTCCATATAGCAGTGAAAACCCGATGGTGAGCCAGTTACGTGGTGATAAGCCTGTTATCAAAATCATGAATAAAGCAGATCTGGCCGACCCTGAATTAACCAAGCAGTGGATGGAGTACTTTGAGCGTGAGAGTGGCGTAAAAGCGCTGGCGTTTGGTCATGACAAGGCGAATGAAGTGCAGCGCATTAATGCGCTTTGCAAAAAGCTTGCGCCCCATAAAGTCGGTCAAGACAAGCAGCTAAAAGCGATGATAATGGGTATTCCAAATGTGGGTAAGTCAACGCTTATCAATACCCTTGCCGGTCGAATTGTTGCAAAAACGGGTAATGAACCTGCAGTAACCAAAGCGCAACAGCGAATTAAACTTGAAGACGGTATTATGCTGTACGATACGCCTGGGATGCTATGGCCAAAAGTGGAAAATGAAAATTCAGGCTATCGTCTGGCAGCGACAGGCGCTATTCGTGATACCGCGATTAATTATGAAGAGGTGGCAAGTTACACTGCTGAGTACTTATTAACTGCATACCCTGAGCTATTGAAGCTGCGCTACAAACTAGATGAATTGCCTGATTGTGATTGGACATTTATCGAGATGGCGGGTCGTAAGCGAGGCTGTGTTAAGGGCGGAAATCAGGTAGATACTCACAAAATGTCAGAGATCCTCATTAATGAGTTGCGCGATGCCGTTATCGGCAGGATCACCATGGAAACACCAGAAATGCGTGAGTCAGAAGAACAAATGGTCGCTGAATTGAGAGCTCAAGCAGAGGCCAAAAAGGCTGCTCGCGAAGAAGAGAAGCGTCAGCGCCGCGCGAGGGCTCGAAAAAATCGCCGCTAAGCGGCGAATTTGGTTTGATTTCGACCTTGCTTAGCTTGATAAAGCGCGGCATCAGCGCGCTTTATAAAACCATCTTCCGATTCATCAATGTGATATTGTGCAACGCCAATACTGACAGTGACTTTTACCTCACACTCAGCTCTCTCCAGAGCGATATGAATTTTCTCAGCTACCGCAATTCCTTCATCTAACGTCGTTTTTGGCAGCAAAACCATAAACTCTTCACCACCCCAGCGACACAATAAGCCGTTGTTTTCTATTTGGCGTTTACACGCTGTTGCGAAACATTGCAGTACTCTATCACCGACAACATGACCATGCTGGTCGTTAACTTGCTTAAAATGGTCAATATCCATCATCAGCATAACAACGGGGGTTGATTGGTTTCTGGATTTCGCAAGGTGATGCTGTAGCTGTGGCTCGAAAGCTTGGCGATTAAAGGTGTCTGTGAGTTTGTCGTATTTAGCCATTTTCTCTAAGCGCTTTTGGTAATGGTTAAATGTTAAGTGTGCAACGACCAGTATAAATATCGTAACAAAACTACCGACCCATAAATTCGTAGTAAGAATGTCATCTATACCGTTGGACTTATCAACTTTCTGCTCAACAATTAAATGCCATCCAATAGAATCCAAGTAACGCGAATGGACAAATTTTGTATGGCTTTGCGACTCAATGATAAATTGATATTCAGATTGTTTAAGTAATGTTGTTGCTTGTGATGGGAAATGGTCATGAATGGTGGTGCCAGACAACACAGTATCATTAAAAAATAGTACTCTACCTTTATGATCGATAAAGTAGAACTTACGCTCATAAGTATTTTCATACTGCGTGATTAAGTGATGTAAATCAGCCAACAACACACCCACTCCGACAATACCTAGCACCTCATCGTCAAGTTCTATTTTGTGATTAACGTAGACGATAGCTTCACTATTATCCCTTGGGTCAATGTCTACATTGAGAGAATAGGGGGAGTCACTGTGAAGACTCTCGCGGTACCAGTCATTTTGTTTTTCACGAATATCTAATTGCTCTGTTGAGCCATTCGCATGATAGTAAGTAAGGCGTTTATCATCGACTAAAAAACTGGTTCTGGCTTGGTGCAGTGCGCGGGTGTCAGCAAGGTAAGTGAAGATGAGATCTGAGTTACGTCGCTCAGATTGCAGCCACTGTCTAATAAATACATTGTTCGCCATTTGCTGAGATACAATGATTGGTGCTTGCAAACGTTTTTGTAAATCTAAATCGACGAGGTGACTGGTAAGTGGTAGAGCGTCATCGCTAATCCCGTGATAAAGAGACTGTTTTGCATGCTCAATACTGATCCAGCTTGTAAAGATGAAGCCTACCAACAGTAGCAAACTTAACAACATATTGTAACGATAGCGTCTCGCGTTCATATTATTGTTATTTTTGGAAAAGTAGCATGATACGAGTTTGGCTAACAGAAAGCGATTACACGCTATTACAGCTTAATTTGAAGTCGAGGGATTAAGCGTGAGTGAGAAATAAAAAAGCCCTGAGCAGGGCTTTTTAAGTTCATATCTACCGTCACCGATATGAGCAATGTAGCAAGTAATGGTTGCCAGTGACACACATCAAGGGGCGTTGTAGCGCATCACCGACAACACGATTCAGGGTCGAATCAGCAAGAGTATGAGCTCTTGTTGAGATTGATTATCAATTAGATTTACTCAAACGTCAATATCTTTTTGCAAATAATTCTCATTATCGATTTTTTGGGGGAGTGAGTGACAAACCTGAGGTTCGGATAAGGCATCCTCTTATATTAATCAGTCTTGATATTTGCTCATTTTGAAGACGTAAATCTGACGCTAACTGTGCTAAAAGTTTTTTATTTATGACAACTAAATAGCAAAATTTTTGCCTTGCTTAAAAGTGAACTTAACCCAGCTAGCGCTGCTATACAGGTATTAATTATCTGCGGATTAGGTTAGCTAGAGTGAAGGGTTATAATATCTTGGATTTAGGGCATAAAAAAAGCCCTGAGCAGGGCTTTTTAAGTTCATATCTACCGTCACCGATATGAGCAATGTAGCAAGTAAATTGTGAGAATGGACTTAGTCAGCTTTAGGGGCGACCGAGTTAAGTTCATTCAAGCCATTAACGTTGGCAATCCGTGTTTCAGGGTCGAGAAACAAACTAGAGTACTATTGCCAAATTAGGAGTACATCGGGTGGATGGTTAATTGATACCATCAACACATCTAACTAAGTTGGCTAAACAACACGCTTCCGTCTTGTTGATATTGATTATCAGTTAGATTTGGTGGTGAGTCAATAGTTTTTTGAAAATAATTCTCATTAATATCTTTGTGATGTGTAGAGTGTGCATTTAATACTGTTGGGGGTCTACTACAGATGTCGTCGCTGTTTTAGGCGGTCTTTTATGTCATGACAGGTTGTTATACCAATTAGACTTAATCCTTGCTCAATTTGAAGGTGTAAATCTGACGCTAACCGCGTTAAGAATTTCGATTTAGAACAGCTAAATAGCAAAATTTTTGCCTTGCCTACATGGCGGGGAGGTACCTTGGCGAGAATTGGAGGCGGCAGCGGGTTATCGACAAGATTTTCTCGCCTCAACATAGGCTACTTAATAAAGATAATTGGTATTAGCTTACATTTAAATAGCCTTAAAATAAAAAAAGCCCTGAAAAGGGCTTTTTGATTTCATATCTACCGTCACCGATATGAGCAATGTAGCAAGTAAAAAGTGGAGTTAGCGTCTAAATACGAGGAGCAATGCAAGTGCCTGCTAACATCCTAGGTAGTTATGGTTACCAGCCATGTTTCGGGTCAAGAAACTAGTGTATTAACAAGTTGAGCCGTCACTCCCTTCTTGTTGATATTGATTATCAATTAGATCTAGGTTGCTGTCAACACTCTTTTTGAAAATAATTCTTATTTAGATCTAAGTGTATGTAAATCAATCAAATATAAACTTTTAGAGGTGTATGTTTTTTTATTGTGCCGATTTGGTTATTCTTTTTTCCTGATGTTTACTTTTGCTCTCCTATACGAGACTCAAAAACAAACCACATGCTGCTAGATATCGTTGTATTTCTGTTCAACTCCTGCATTCTTTTATGGCTATTATTAGTTGTCATTAGCGTGCGGATATAAAGTGGAGAGTGGTTATATTTTCAGACTGGCAAGTTAACTTAGGCTTTGAATAACCAATGTCTTTTTAGTGTTTCGTGCTAACAGCGTCGGAATCACTTCCAACAGCCAATAAGTTTATGTGTAAATTCACGTAACCTATCGGATACAAATTAGCCGGATATGAGAGTTGAGCTACTTTCAAAGCATTCTGGTTTAATAAGGCAATAATTGATAAAACGATAATACCAATTTTCTTAATTAAGTGGTTTATTTTGAGGCAAGAAAATCTTGTCGATAACTCCGCTACCGCCTCCTGCTATCGCTAAGGTACCTCCCCGCCATTTAGGCAAGGCAAAAATTTTGCTATTTAGCTGTTCTAAATCGAAATTCTTAACGCAGTTAGCGTCAGATTTACGCCTTCACATTGAGCAAGGATTAAGCCTAATTGGTATAAACTAGCTTATTCTTTCTCTGATCCTCAAGCTAAGCGATGTAAAACATAGGTGTCAATATGTCATGTCATCGCCAAAAATGCTGCTCTAAGAAGTGAGTACAGTTAAATCATCCTCGAAAATTTCGCATTAGAAACTTTTTCGCGAATTGATTGCATTTTAAACGACTTCAAGGATGATGTTCGCTACAAGAGGTGATATACTCCCGCCGAATAATTTTTCTACTTTAAATAGAGTAAAACAATGGCAGATTTATCGAAATACAGAAACATTGGTATTTTCGCGCACGTTGATGCGGGTAAAACTACCACCACTGAGCGTATTCTAAAGCTTACTGGTAAAATCCACAAAACTGGTGAAGTACACGACGGTGAGTCTACTACCGACTTCATGGAGCAGGAAGCTGAGCGTGGTATTACTATCCAATCAGCAGCGGTAACTTGTGAGTGGAAAGGCCACCGTTTAAACGTTATCGATACTCCTGGACACGTTGACTTCACAGTAGAAGTATACCGTTCACTTAAAGTACTTGACGGTGGTATCGGTGTATTCTGTGGTTCTGGTGGTGTTGAGCCGCAATCAGAAACTAACTGGCGTTATGCGAACGAATCAGAAGTTGCACGTGTAATCTTCGTAAACAAACTAGACCGTATGGGTGCAGACTTTTACCGTGTAGTTGGTCAGGTTGAAAAAGTACTTGGCGCTAACCCTCTAGTAATGACGCTACCAATTGGTATCGAAGACCAATTTACTGGTGTTGTTGATGTACTTGAGAAGAAAGCATACGTTTGGGATGAAACTGGTCTTCCTGAGAACTACGAAGTACAAGACGTTCCAGCAGACATGGTAGACAAAGTTGAAGAGTACCATGAGATGCTAGTTGAGTCTGCTGTTGAGCAAGATGACGACCTAATGGAAGCGTACATGGAAGGTGAAATGCCTTCTCTTGAGCAAATCAAAGCATGTATCCGTAAAGGTACTCGCGATCTTGCATTCTTCCCTACATACTGTGGTTCTGCGTTTAAGAACAAAGGTATGCAGCTAGTACTAGACGCAGTTGTTGATTACCTACCTTCTCCAACAGAAGTTGATCCACAGCCTCTAACTGATCCTGAAACAGGTGAGCCTACTGGTGACGTTGCGACAGTTGACGCAGAAGAGCCACTTAAAGCGCTTGCGTTCAAAATCATGGACGACCGTTTCGGTGCACTTACGTTCATCCGTATCTACGCTGGTCGCATGAAGAAAGGTGACACTATCCTTAACTCTGCAACTGGTAAAACAGAGCGTATCGGCCGTATGGTTGAGATGCAAGCAGACGAGCGTAACGAACTTACTGAAGCACAAGCGGGTGACATCATCGCTGTTGTAGGTATGAAGAACGTTCAAACTGGTCACACGCTATGTGATCCTAAGCACGAATGTACTCTAGAAGCGATGATCTTCCCTGATCCAGTAATCTCTATCGCCGTTGCACCTAAAGATAAAGGTGGTAACGAGAAGATGGGTATCGCTATCGGTAAGATGGTTGCAGAAGATCCGTCATTCCAAGTTGAGACTGACGAAGATTCAGGTGAAACTATCCTTAAAGGCATGGGTGAGCTTCACCTAGACATCAAGGTAGACATCCTTAAGCGTACTTACGGCGTTGAGCTAATTGTTGGTCAGCCTCAGGTTGCTTACCGTGAAACTATCACACAAGAAGTTGAAGATAGCTACACGCACAAGAAGCAGTCAGGTGGTTCTGGTCAGTTTGGTAAAATCGACTACCGTATCAAGCCAGGTGAAGTTGGTTCAGGCTTCACGTTCTCTTCTTCAGTTGTTGGTGGTAACGTTCCTAAGGAATTCTGGCCAGCAGTTGAAAAAGGCTTCAAGTCAATGATGGAAGAAGGTGTTCTAGCTGGCTTCCCAGTACTAGACGTTGAAGTCGAGCTATTCGACGGTGGTTTCCACGCAGTTGACTCATCAGCTATCGCGTTCGAAATCGCTGCTAAAGGCGCATTCCGTCAGTCTATCCCTAAAGCGGGTGCACAACTTCTTGAGCCAATCATGAAAGTTGATGTATTCACGCCAGAAGACAACGTAGGTGACGTAATTGGTGACCTTAACCGTCGTCGCGGTATGATCAAAGACCAAGAAGCTGGCGCAATGGGCGTTCGTATCAAGGGTGAAGTACCACTATCTGAAATGTTCGGATATATCGGTCACCTACGTACTATCACGTCTGGTCGTGGTCAGTTCTCTATGGAATTCTCACACTACGCTCCGTGTCCAGCAAATGTTGCTGAAGCGGTAATCGCAGCTGAGAAAGAGAAAAAAGCAGCTAAGTAATAAATTACTTATTCTGTCAGAAAAGGCCGCCTTCTGCGGCCTTTTTTATTTATTAAATTCAATAGGTTAAACTAGGAATATTCCCTCTACAACTCGTCACTTTTAATTCATATTTTATTAATTCTAAAGTTCTTGCTTTAGGAACATTGCCACTTTATCATTACGGTTTGTCGAATAAACATAGCCCCATAATGGCATTGACATTGTCTGTGGGAATGTTTGGTTGGGTAAATAAAGGAGATACTCAATGAGAACCATAGATTTGGAAATTAACTGGCTTTTTTACGTAATTTCATTATCACTGATATGGCTAGGTCACGTAGTCTTTTCAACATTTAGCATTCCTGCATCAATGCTTCAAATTGTTACCATGTTACTATTACTGTCTGTGCTAACAACACTTGCCTTCTCACTAACGGGAAAGCGCTTTTTACATATTGACAAAGTAGGTGTTAGTTATAGCTGCTTTGGTAAAACACACTATATCCATGCTGAGCATATCAAGTCTATTAAATTACGCTCTTTTGGAGTGTTGAGCATCCCTGAAGTTTACCTAGATAACGGTACTGTTAAACGCTTTTTAAGCTGGAAGATGACCCGCGAAGAGCTGAATAAAGCAGATACAATATTACACTGATAATCTACAAAGAGTGTTGCTATTCTCAACATATAAAATTACGCTAGGTAACACCACTTCAGCGTAATTCTTGCTCATCTAGAGAGTAAATCAGGTGCTACAATTGGCTACTCAGAACGGCATTCATTATCCGAAGTTCAGGTTAGCTAAGTAACCAAATCTTTGCCTTATCTATATGGACATAGGTACTTTGGCGGCAGCGATATGCTTGATAAAACTCCAAAGTTCAAAATGAGCACTTATCCAAGCTAGTTGGGATACGTGCTCACCTATTTATTGCAGATTATTTTTCGTTTAACCAAATAGCTGCTTGCTTTGCGAAGTAAGTTAAAATGCCATCTGCGCCTGCACGTTTAAATGCTAAAAGGGACTCAAGCACCACTGGTTTTTCTGCCAGCCAGCCGTTATCAATTGCAGCTTTGTGCATTGCATATTCGCCACTGACTTGGTAAGCAAATGTAGGTACTCCAAATTCATCTTTTACACGTCTAACAACATCAAGATATGGCATACCTGGTTTGACCATAACCATGTCCGCACCTTCTTGTAGGTCAAGGGCAACTTCCCTGAGTGCTTCGTCTGAATTTGCAGGATCCATTTGATAGGTTTTCTTGTCGGCACCTTTAAGATTACCAGCTGATCCAATCGCATCGCGGAAGGGGCCGTAATAACTTGAAGCATATTTAGCTGAATAAGCCATAATACGCGTATGGATAAAACCACATTCCTCAAGCGCCTCTCTTACAGCACTAATTCGGCCATCCATCATATCGGAGGGGGCAACCACATCTGCGCCGGCTTCAGCATGGGATAAGGCCTGTTTGACCAGTACTTCAATGGTCTCCTCGTTCATTACATAGCCATCGTCATCTAAAATGCCATCTTGACCGTGGACGGTGAACGGATCTAGTGCAACATCGGTAATCACACCAAGCTCTGGACATTCAGCCTTTATAGCTCTTACTGCCCGTTGCGCTATCCCTTCAGGGTTATAAGCTTCCTCTGCAAGCAGAGATTTATGTTCAGCTGGCGTCACAGGAAATAGTGCAATGGCAGGTACACCAAGCGCCACGAGTTGTTTAGCTTCTTCAACAAGTAAGTCAATTGATAAACGTTCGATACCTGGCATAGAGGGAATAGCTTCGCGCTTTGATTCTCCATCCAATACGAAAACTGGATAAATCAAGTCATTGACTGTCAGCGTGTTTTCGCTCATTAGACGTCTTGAAAAGTCATCGCGACGCATTCTGCGCATGCGAGTAAGGGGGAAAAGATCAAGTCCTGATTGAGCCACGTTAATTCTCCTGATTGGTTTGAAAAGTAATAACACGATTTCGGCCTTGCTGTTTAGCTTGATATAAGGCTTTGTCCGCATTATCAGTATAAAGTTGTGGGTTATGTGGATCTGAAACAATAGCACTATAAACACCAGCACTTGTTGTCATCGTTAGCTGATGCTCACCAATTTCAATAACAAGCTCAGCGGTTGCCATTCTTACACGTTCTGCAACTTCGCAGGCACCCGCTTCTGATGTGTTGGGTAGGAGCAAAATAAACTCTTCTCCACCATAACGGAATACTTCATCATGTGGTCGGCGTAAATGTGATTTAATCAAGTTAGCGAATTCGCAAATGGCTTGATCACCTGCTAAATGACCATATTGGTCGTTAATTTTTTTAAAGTGGTCTATATCAAAAATGATCAGACTCAGTACTGTTTGTTCTCGTCTAGAACGGCGCGCTTCCATTTGAAGGCGCTTATCAAAATAGCCGCGATTTTTTACTTTAGTTAAGGGATCTTCCATGTTCATACGCTCAAGTTCGCGATTTTTATCTTCGAGTTCGCGTAACGTGACCTGAAGCTCAAAAGTGCGTGATTCAATACTGGACTCCAAATCATATTGTGCTTGTTCTTGTAGTTTTAGTTTTTCTTTTAGTAGTGCATCTTCAGCTTGCGTGTGTGCGAGGCGGCGCTGCTGGCTGGCGAGTTTTTCATCTCTTTGATGAATGTATAGATGAACCACAAGGTAGCAAAGTAGTGTTGTTTCAAGGGTAAAAATACCGAAGTAGCCAACATGATGTAAGAAACTGCCTGACTGAATGCCAACTTCCACCGTGAGTGGGTAGCTAACCAAAATAAAGTGGCACAAGAGCACTGCAAGTAGCGCATTTCGGCGTGGATGAGTAAGGCGCGCAACACTATAAGTAAGTAGGATTGTGATTATTAAGCTGACACTCAACGCCAGCAGAATTGAAAATGAAACAGGTAGCGTAATTATGCCGATAAACAACAATACAACCACAAGCTTCACCCAGCTATCTGAAAGCGTTGGATGAGATAGCAGCTGTTTTCCCGAACAGAAATGCAGTTGAGGTAATAGTAATAGGCTTAGTGACAGAGTCATTATGCCTTGACCGTATTGCTGGAACCATTGCCAAGAAGAATAAAAATATCGATATCCAAACCCATAAAGGTGGGCATTAAGCAGCCATACTAGCGAAGTAAATACAGTGGCGTATAAGAAGTAACGCTTTCTGGTCACGTTATACAAAGTAACATTGGTTAATGCTAGTGCTAAGATGAAGCCTGCTAGAATACCAAAAATTAAATTAAATTTACTTTTGTGTTTGAGATACGCGTTGGGCTCCCAAATTGTGATTGGCGCATTTATCACTCCTTCATCACTGAGCTGTAGATATAATTGACTCTGTGTTTGCGGCTGTAATTCTAGTGGTACAATCAATGCCTCGTATTTTAAGGGACGCTTTATTAAGGGCAGCGCATCGCCACTGTCTACAGTTAAAATAGGGTGGTTTGGCCTGACGTGATAAGCGGTTACAGCATCTAATAGATTATTGTTAATGCTCACCAGTATTGGCTTCACAGCGCTGCTTGCATTATGCAGCTCTATCTTAAGCCAAAGGTACTTTTTATTAGGTCTAAGTCCTGTTGGCAGGCGGGCGCTTTGGTGCCACTCTACTGGCTCTGAGAGCAGCTCATTTAATGATGCGTATTTACTCAGCGTATAATCTAGTTTGACTCGATGTTCGGCATCAAACGATTCAGATATCGTCACCGCAGAGCACGCAATAAAACTTGATAACAATAAGAGTAAAGACAGCATCAGGCGTAGCAATGGTTTTACCTCACAAACAGTTGTTTAAAGTTTTGAGTCGTGGCCTGCATTATAGTTTGCGCTGAACACTGTTTAAGATGTGCGATTTGGTCAGCCACATAGGATAGAAACATCGGCTCATTACGCCGCGACTTGGGCTTTGGTGTAATGGTTCTCGGAAGTAAATAGGGAGCATCCGTTTCTATCAATAGCCTATCTAGAGGAATATATTGTAGTAACTGTTGCAGGTCTTGGCCTCTTCTTTCATCACAGATCCAGCCTGTAATACCAATCATTAGTCCATAATCTAGATAGTTTTTCAGCGCGGTTTTATCACCGGTAAAACAGTGTAATACACCTTCAACCTTAACTTCGTTGAGCAGTGGCATCAACGCTGAGTGGGCCTCTCTTTCATGCAGATAAACGGGAAAGTTGGCCGCCTGTGCAAGGTGCAGTTGTGTTAAGCATACTGACTGCTGGATTGGTCTGGGTGAAAAGTCGCGATTAAAATCAAGACCACACTCACCAACGGCCACAACATGATTACTACTGGTTAATAACGCACTCAGTTCATCGTAGAGGCTATCTGGTGCATGTCTGGCATCATGAGGGTGTACGCCCACCGTACAAAACAGTTGGTGTTTTTCGGCAAGTTCTATACTTTCTTTACTACTTTGCAGGTCGCAACCAATAGCCAGCATAGAACTTACCCCAGCACTTTTAGCTCTGGCGATCACGGACGGTAGATCGGCCGAAAATTGTGAGCTGGTTAAATTAACTCCAGCATCAATCATGGTGCTCATTAATTAACTCGTTTGACGCGCGTAGTGCGATTAAGCCCCGCTTTTTTCATTAAGAAAGAACCAAAAGATGCGCGCTCAATGATTACTGTGTCACCAGCATCGACAAAGAAAGTTTCTGATTTTACTTGTTTCCACACTTGGCCATTGTCTAATGTGAATACCATTCTATTTCTCGCTTTTTCGGTAATTTCAGTGACTTTGGCTGTGATCTCTTCAATGTCCTCGCTGGCGGCTTTGACGCGGCGCTCTAAGCCAAAACCTTCCTCTACTGATTGTGGTGTAGGCGCTGTATTAGCCAGAGACTCAACTTGCTTTTGCACAGTAGGCTGCACCGATGTTTTAGCAACTTGTGGCTTGCTAATGGGCTTATTCGCGATCACGTTGTCGTAGCACATCAGGCGGTTGAAATCATTTTCAATTAAGGTACACGCTTTTAGTGCTTGAGTATTTATTGTTTCAGCGGCACACAATGAAGAAAATCCCATTGCAAACAGCATCATGGTTTTTTTCATTCTTCTGACTCCTGTTGTTGTGGTTTGGTGCTGTAAAATCTAGCTAAAATCAATCCGACCTCAAACAATAGTAACATGGGTAATGCTAACAAAGTTTGAGATAGAACATCTGGGGGGGTTAAAAACATGGCGATAACGAAGGCGCCCACGACCACATAGGGTCGCTTTGCTTTTAGGCTCGCGGTTGTTGTCATACCACTCCAGCAAATAAGCATAATGGCTACTGGAATTTCAAAGGCGATCCCAAAAGCAAAAAATAGCTTAAGAATAAACCCCAAATAGCTGCTAATATCCGGTGATAGCGTCATCATCTCAGGGCCTACGCTAGTAAAAAAGCCTAGAATGATAGGCATGACGACGAAGTAGCAAAATGCGATACCACCATAAAAAAGTAGCACGCTAGATAGCAAAATAGGGATCAGCATACGCTTTTCGTGCTGGTACAAGCCCGGTGCAATAAACCCCCATATTTGGTGCAAAATAAATGGCACTGCAGCAAATAAAGAAACAAATAATGTTAGCTTAAATGGCGCAAAGAAAGGTGCAGTTACATCGGTGGCAATCATGGTAGTGTTGCTTGGTAAACTCTCCACCAGTGGAGCGGCAACAAAGGCATAAATGTCATTGGCAAAGTACACCAATGCGACAAAAATAATAAAAACGCTCATTAGCGCTTTCATTAAGCGGTTTCGTAGCTCAACTAAATGGGCGATAAATCCACTTTGGGCTGATTCTGTCATGTAGCTTGACTCGTAAGAAGTAAAATGCAAATTAGACTAGCTGATGGACGAAACTTGGGCCGCGGTAGCCCAAGCTTTGCAATGACTCAACTACTCAATAGTAAGATTGAATTAGTTTTTATTGTTGTTGTCAGTTGGTTTAAAAGAGTGCTTAACTGATTCAGCAGCATCTCGTAACTCTTGAACGGACTGTTTGAGCTCGGGGGCTAAGTCTTGCATTCCCATTTGTTCCGCTTTTTTTAAATTATTATGTAGCTCGTGCACTCTAAGCTCTTCGCTCACCTCAGCTTTTACTGAGTTGGTGAAAGATTTCACAGTTTTGATCCACCTAGCTACAGTGCGGATTGCGACAGGAAGACGTTCAGGGCCAAGTACTATCAGACCAACGATAAGTACAACCACTAACTCCCACATACCCATTTCAATTACACCTTATTCTTTTCTTTCTCTGAGGCAGGCTGTGCTTGTTGAGTTGTTGTGTTATTTAGTTTTTCGGGTTCAGCCTCTGGTTTAGACTCTGTCGCTGAATCTTCATCAGAGACGGCCTTTTTAAACCCCTTTATTGCGCCGCCTAAATCACTGCCGATACCACGCAGCTTTTTAGTTCCAAATAACAAAACAATGATGGCTAAAATAATAAGTAATTGCCAAATACTAATCCCACCGAATCCCATACTAACTCCATTGATACTTACAGCTTAAGAATAATGATTATACGCCTAGCGAGCAAAAAATCACCCTGTTTTACGCCAAGCGGTAACAAATACTAACAAGGCGATTATTGCCACAATAGCACTTGCTAAATACTTATCGGATATATAACTCAGTCCTGATACCACTGTTAGGCTACTTGCCACTAAACCTAATAATAGCGGTTTAGTTGCAGTATCAGCTGTTTTTGTGACAACTTGAGGTGGCCTGCGCTTGAGACTTTGATAAATTAAATCAGGTAGTTCTGGCATTTTTTCTGCCCAAAACGGCAGATTGGCGTAGAGTTTCTTCGCTACTGCTAATGGACCAACCTGTTCCTGAACCCAGTTTTCTAAGAAGGGTTTGGCAGTCTTCCATAAGTCAAGCTGGGGGTAAAGTTGACGTCCAAGGCCTTCGACGTAAAGCAACGTTTTTTGTAGTAATACTAGCTGTGGTTGTACTTCCATATTAAAGCGTCTAGCAGTATTAAATAAGTTCACCAGTACATGACCAAAGGAGATCTCCGCAAGTGGCTTATTAAAGATAGGCTCGCAAACAGTGCGAATGGCAAATTCAAACTCTTCCACACAGGTGTCTGCGGGTACCCAGCCTGAATCTACATGGAGCTGTGCAACTTGGCGGTAATCACGGTTAAAAAAAGCGATAAAGTTTTCGGCTAAATAACGCTTATCTTCACGATTTAACGTACCAACAATCCCGCAATCAATGCCAATATATTTTGGATTGTGTGGGTTTTCGCGAGAGACAAATATGTTCCCTGGGTGCATGTCTGCGTGAAAAAAACTGTCTCGGAATACCTGAGTGAAAAAGACCTCGACACCACGCTCTGCGAGCAGCTTCATGTTTGTACCTTGGGCAAGAAGCGCTTCGGTATCTGAAACCGCAATGCCATAGATACGTTCCATTACGAGGATATTTTTTCTTGAGTAATCGCTGTAAACTTCTGGAATGTATAAAGAATCAGAATCTTCGAAGTTACGTCTAAGCTGAATGGCGTTGGCGCCCTCACGCATTAAGTCTAACTCGTCCAGTAAGGTTTTTTTATATTCTCGTACCACCTCTACTGGACGAAGTCGTTTTCCTTCACTAAGTAAATTGACGACCACTTTGGCAAAGCGCTCCATCAGAGATAAGTCAGCGTGAATCTGTTTCTCAATGTCGGGACGAATAACCTTAATCACGACATCTTTGACGTCGCCTTGGTGATGTAACTTGGCTGCATGCACTTGTGCAATTGATGCAGAAGCGAGAGGTTGTGCTTCGAACTCTACAAAATGCTCGTGTATATCGCTGATCTCCAACGCGTCTTCAATTAGCTGTTGTGCAAGCTTCGGATCAAAAGGCTGTACTTGGTCTTGAAGGAATGCCAGCTCTTGGGCTATTTCAGGCGGCAATAAGTCGCGGCGAGTTGACAGCATTTGACCAAACTTGATCCACACCGGCCCAAGTGTCTGTAAGGCAAGGCGAAGGCGTGTCCCAATAGGTTTGTCTTTATGTTTGTTGCGCATCCAGAATAAGCTAGCTCGCGCAGCTTTGCCGTACCAAGGCTGTTTGTGTGTAGGAATTAATTCGTCTAGGCCATAATCTAAAAACGTTTTTGTGATCTGATGCAAGCGAAGGAGAGACAAGCTAATTTCCTTTGGATTTTTGAAGTAAAGTATTGATACGTTGCGCGACGCTCTCTAACTGGCTATTCACGGAACGCACTTGCTGCTTAAACTGTTCAAATTCGAGTGGATGAGGAGATACCTTGAGCTCATCTTGAAGCAGCTCACTGAGCGTCACTTTGGCAACTTGTGCATCTTGTTGAGCTCGCTTGCGGATAGTGTTGATACTATCCACAATGACTTGTGCGGGGGCATCACCAAGATACTGAGCAAGGTGCTCCGCCCAATCAATATCCAGAGCCGCAAGAGCGTTACTATACAATTGTGCTAAAGCGAGATCGCCATCTAGATCGAGTTTATCTTGACGTATAAGTGCGGTCAGCTTACTTGGATCTGTGAGTTCAAGCAATGTGGCGCAGTCTGCGCTAATGGTGCAATCAGCGTTGCCATCAAAAGGGCATAATACATGAATGTATTCACCGGTATTGGTGATAGCTAAATGCAGATGCAAATCGCGAACCTCAACACTCAGTATTTTGTGACGGCTTTTACTTAATGCACCTTGCAACTCAGATGAGAGTGTTAGGGCTTTATTTAGCGCCGCCTCAATTACGGCGCCAAGTAGCGATGCAAGCACGGAGACTCCTAAAATTTAAAACCACGATGAAGCGCGACAATACCGCCGGTCATGTTTTGATAATCCGTTTGTTCAAACCCAGCGTCATCCATCATAGCCTTTAACGTGTCTTGATCTGGGTGCATACGGATAGACTCTGCAAGGTAGCGATATGATTCGCTGTCATTTGCTACTAACTTACCCATCGCAGGCAGTAGAGTGAATGAGTACATATCATAGAGTTTTGCCAGCGCTTCGTTATCGGTTTTGGAAAACTCTAATACCAGTAAGCGTCCACCTGGTTTGAGTATGCGATACATAGAGCGTAGCGCTTTATCTTTGTCGGTGACATTACGTAAGCCAAATGCGATAGTGATGACATCAAAGGTGTTGTCGTCAAAAGGAAGCATTTCGGCATTCATTTGCACGTATTCTATGTTACTGACCAACCCGAGATCGCGCAGCTTTTCACGGCCAACTTTCAGCATCGAGTCATTGATGTCACCTAAGATGACCTGTCCCTTGTCACCAACTAACTCACTAAACTTGGCAGTTAAGTCGCCTGTTCCGCCAGCTAAGTCTAAGACTTTGTGGCCAGCCCGAACACCTGAACAAGCGATGGTTTGACGTTTCCACAAGCGATGAATACCAAAAGACATCAGGTCGTTCATGATGTCATATTTTGCTGCGACAGAATGAAACACGTCTGCAACCATAGAAGCTTTTTTGTCTGCTTCTACTGTTTTATATCCAAAGTGGGTGGTGTTGTCTTGTGACTCTTTCATGCGGATTCCATCAATACACGGTAACTGTGTCATTAGTGTACTTGATAGGTAGCTGTAGGTGCAATTTCTTATCTACCTTGTCAGGCTGATAATGTTCACAAAAACAAAGATAAGTGTACTTTGACCTGAGCTTTGGATAATTAATGTTTTGCTAGCAACTAGGATTAGCGCGCCCTGTGTTGAGTTTGCTAGGTTTATAGCTTCAATACAGAAGTATTTTAAAATCGCGGAAAAACCGAGAGTTTGGCATTGCTATCCATGCTTTGTGTCGTGTTAGTGGCTTATATAGCAGTGCTGACCTAGAGATTGAGCTTTTTGCGCGGCAAAACTGGCGCGTTTAGCCAAGATATTGAAGTCATGTTCAGGTGCAAGCTGTGCAATTCCCAGTGCCAAAGAGACGTTAGGCAATGGCATTTTGCCTTTGGTGCTGACAAACTTTAGGCGCTCCACGCCTTTGCGTACTTTTTCCGCGATTACACTGGCTGTGTCTAAGTCAACATCGGCGAGAATGATAGTAAATTCTTTTTTACCAGTGCGCCCCGGTAGGCCGCTTTCTACCACATAACGCTTAATATTATTCGCAACCCGATTAAGCACAACTTCACTGACCACATCGCCAAAACGAGTAGAAAACGCATCAAGATTATCAACTTGTATTGATAACGCGCACACAGACTTTTGCTGTGATTGCCACTGTGCCACTTTTTGATGAAGATAATGACGTTTATATAGCCCTGTTTGTGGGTCTAATAGGTGGTGCTTGCGCAAGTCTAAAAGTAATTGTTGGTTTCGTTCGTAATCTTGGCGCGCTTTTATTAACGCTTGTTTAAAGAGCTTGTGTTGTTTTAGCAATAGCTCGGTTTGCTTAGTAAGTGTAGAAAGTGCACGCTTACTTTTTTGAATGTTGTGTTCATCTAAATTATGAATACATTGGCTCACCTGCTGTGCAAAGCGAATAATATGCTTCTGTGAGCTCTCGGTATTTTCATGGAGCTCAGTAACTAATGAATCTACGCCTTCAAGTAATTCAGACTGCACTTTTTGGCCAGGGTCTAAAAATTGATAGTAAAGTTGCTCGATTAGTACACAGTCAATATTAGTATTGCTTTTGATGGTTTTAGCTAGGGTTTCATTAAGAGGCTTATTGGTAGCACTGATATAAGTATATGCAACCTGATAATTCAGAGGAGTAGGCGGCAAATGATGCTGCTCTAAAAATAGGCACACCTGTGTCATTTTTTCTTGGGCAACAGCCATGGGATCATGGAACATCATTTCATTTACCACAACAATTTATTATCAAACGTTAATGAACAACCACCAACTCCATCGGTATCACTCTTGTCCTAATTGCACTAGAGCTACATTAATCTGTATCGTTCGAATTGAAAAGCAAAAAGTTTGTCTACGAAATAGAAAATTTACATTTTTTTGTTGATTTGCTGATTTTATCAGCAATTTTTATTAGGTTGAGTGATTTGTATCCGATCTTAGTTCTTCGTGGTTTTGTCGAATTAAGTTGCATCTGTGGCCTGACTCTCCTAATTTGAACGCTCATAAGTTCGTTCTACCATAACAAATACTCAAAACAGCAGTTTTTAGCAGCGAAAGTGCAAGTATTGAGACATAACAAGTATCGAGGAAGTTAGCGTGTTATCACCAAAAATAAAACTGTGGGCTAAGCGTTCAAGCATTGCCATATGTCTGTCTGTTACTTTGTCTGGTTGTGCCATTACAGGTATTGATAAGAATGCTGAGTTTACTCAGTTAGCAGACGATGTGATGAAGTTTAGAAGTGATAACAACGCCTATGGACGTGGTGACGTCAACGCAGAGTTTTTGCTGCCAAACTTAAGCGTGCAACAGCTTAGTACACAATATCAACAACGACTCGATTTTCTCGCGCAATTAGATGATATTGATAAAACGCAGCTCAGTGAAGAAAACCAGATAAATATCACCATATTGCGTAATCAAATACAAAATAGTGTCGATGAATATCATTTTAACAGTCACTATATGCCATTAACTTCTGAATATGGTTTCCATTCTGGGCTGTCTTTTATGATTTCAAATCATAATTTTAAGAAACGTTCCGGTTATGAGCTATATCTTGCTCGTTTGCAGCAAGTTCCTCGCTATTTTCAGCAAAATATCCATTGGATGAAACAGGGCATGGCAATTGGTCTGACACAACCAAAGGCGGTGCTAGAAGGCTATGAAAGCTCTATTGAAGCATATATCGTAGATGAAGTGACTAAATCTGAATTCTATGCGCCTTTTAAGCACAATCAAGCAGGGTTGTCTGACTCTGAATTTAGTGCGTTACAGCAGCGCGCAAAGCATATCATCAAAGCAGATGTGATAAGTGCTTATCAAGACTACCTTGACTTTTTTATCAGCGAATATCGGCCTGCTGCTAGAACAACAATAGGTATTTCAGCCACTCCAAATGGTGAAGCCTTTTATGCCAATCGAGCCAAATACTACACAACCACAGATATGTCACCGCAGCAAATACATGAGTTGGGGTTAAAAGAAGTTGCCCGGATCCGTGCTGAAATGGAAAAAATCATCAACAGGGTGGGCTTTAAAGGTAGCTTTGCTGATTTTGTTCAATTTTTAAGAACAGATCCGCAATTTTATGCAAAAACGCCTGAAGCGTTATTAAAAGAAGCGGCGTATATTGCAAAAAAGATGGATGCGCAGTTACCTAAGCTCTTTCATACATTGCCACGTAAGCCATATGGCGTAGCGCCAGTTCCTGCGAGTATTGCACCAAAATACACAACAGGGCGTTACTCAGGTGCGCGCAGCGATACTGATGCGGGTTATTACTGGGTAAATACCTATGCTTTGGATAAGCGTCCTTTGTATGTGCTAGAGGCACTGACACTGCATGAAGCTGTGCCGGGGCATCACCTTCAGATCGCATTAAATGCAGAGTTAGACTATCTTCCCGAATATCGCCGCAACGAATATATTTCTGCATTTGGTGAAGGGTGGGGACTATATGCTGAATTTTTGGGAATTGAAGCCGGTTTTTATCAAGACCCATACAGTGACTTTGGCCGTTTAACTTACGAAATGTGGCGCGCCGCACGCTTGGTAGTTGATACTGGTATGCACATGTTTGGCTGGAGTCGTGAAAAAGCGATGAACTTTATGAAAGACAACACGGCTCTATCATTACATAATGTTAAAACAGAGACAGACCGTTATATCTCTTGGCCAGGGCAGGCATTGTCATACAAAATAGGTGAGCTAACCATTAAACGTTTACGCCGAAAGGCGGAAAAGGCACTGGGTGATCAATTCGATATTCGAGAATTTCACCATCAAATCTTACGTCATGGATCCGTTCCGTTATTTGTTTTAGAAGAGCAAATAGGTAAATATATCGAAACGACTATGGGTCAAGCGCAGTAAATGTTTAGCAGCCCAAAGTAGACGCTTTGGGCTGCCATTTGCGTTAGACCCTGCCTGATCTTTGATTAATTCACAAAGCTAATGATTAATTGATAAACATCTTCAGTGGTGTGACACTTATTGGCGTTTAATATCAGTTGTTCGCCTAGCTGTAGCGCTCGCTTTTGTACTTCAAGGCGCGCAGTATCGTCTTCAATGTCATCTATATCTGTGACATGAGCAAGGCCGATAGTGCGGCGGATCAACTCACAGCCACAATACCCAACCGCATCTTGCAGTACTTTTGTTAGAAAATACTCAGCATATCCTTCAGCTTGCAATGATAAATCACGAGTTTGCGTTTTTGCCAGCTTTAGCCAAGTTGCATAAAAGCCAGATAAGGTACTGGCAATACAATCCAGTAAGTATACCTGCATATTGCGACGCTTTGGCAGTGCTTCAATCCGTGCATGTTGAGCGCAATAATTCAGTAATAGGTTTCCAATAAATGAGCCTAAATCAAATCCGATTGGGCCGAAAAAGCCAAATTCTGGATCGATAAGCTTAGTTTGCTCAGCACTTACAAAGATACTTCCGGTATGAACATCTCCATGAAGCAAGGTTTCCGGGGCGTTTAAGAATTGTGCTTTGAGTTTGGCAATTTCTATCAGTAGTGCTTTGTTATGACGCAGTGCATTAACTGAGGTTTGTAAAGCGCTAGGAAAATGGTTCCGCTCGGTATCACGGTATGGGTCATCAAAAAATAAATCTTCAGTGATGGCACATAACTCTGGGTTGGTAAACTCAGTGACTAAGGCTTTTTTCTCGCTAGGTTCAAGATAAAAACTAGAAAAGTAGAAGCTGGTTTTCGCCAAGTATGTTGCGATGTCTTGGCTAAGCTGTGGGAAAGTATGCGCTTGATTTAGCTCGCCACGTAAAATGTGTAACTGACCTAAGTCTTCTAATATGGTTACGGCTAACTCTGAATTGTGGTGTAAGACTTTGGCAGTGGTAGTTGGGCAAATCTCACCGTGGCGGCGTAGCACGCTAGCTTCTATCCTTGCTCTGTCCAATGTTAATGGCCAGCTTTCTCCTACACAGCGAGCATATGGTAAGGCTTGTTTAACGATGATGCTATTGCGCTGAGTATCTTGGACGCGAAATACCAAATTTAAATTACCATCACCAAACTCATAGCAAGATAAGGTTTCACCTTCAGCAAAAAAGTGTCCCAAGTGAGTGACATAATCAATCACTTTTTCAGCATCAAACGCAACATAACCTGACATGTTTTTGAACCTTGATAATATTTGTTTATAGCATTCTATATTTTTAAATGTTTAGATGTCTATACTTCTTTGGATCTTGATGTAAAATGTTCGGGGTAGTGTTAACAGAGCGCAATGTCATGAAAACTTTAATTGCACGCAGCCTTAAATTTGAAGCCGGGGTTGTAAAAGTACTAGATCAATATTTACTGCCACACCAGCAGGTATGGCATGAGTGTCGAGATGTCGCGACCATGAGCGATTTGATCCTGACACTTAAGGTTCGTGGTGCGCCGCTCATAGGCTTAGCGGCAAGTCTATTAGTTGCATATCTTAGTGAGCAAGGTGAAGATAAAGTTACGATCGCCCATGCCATTAATACACTAGAGGCAACACGCCCAACAGCAGTAAATTTAATGCACGCAATGGCTAAATTACGTAGCGTACTGGATAAACCTGACTGGCAAACACAATTGGTGACAACAGCAGAGCAGCTGTTTGAAGAAGATGCTGCACTGTGCGATCGGATGGCAACGATAGGCGCTACTTTGGTGAATGCTGGTGATAATATTTTAACGCATTGCAATACCGGGGCATTGGCTACCGCAGGTGTTGGAACAGCGCTGGGTGTGATACACCATGCGGCAAAACAACATCGCAATATTCACGTCTGGGTTGATGAAACAAGACCTTTACTCCAAGGCGGTAGGCTAACGGCATTTGAGTTACAAGCATGGCAAATTCCATATACACTCATTTGTGACAATATGGCGGCGAGTTTAATGGCTGCGGGTAAAGTAGATAAGATTTTCGTTGGTGCGGATCGCATCGCAGCTAATGGTGATGTTGCTAATAAAGTAGGTACATATAACCTCGCGGTATTAGCACATTTTCATCAGATCCCTTTTTATGTTGTGGCACCAGTTACCACGGTAGACAGCCGATGCTTAAGTGGCGGACAGATCCCAATTGAACAACGAGAAAGAGCAGAGGTGACGGGAGTAAGTGGCAGTTTTGGTCACTGCCAATGGGCGCCGGATAATGCTGAGGTATACAACCCGGCATTTGATGTTACTCCGGCAAGCTTAATTACCGGTTGGGTGTTAGATACCGGGCTGTATTCTGCTAGTGATGTTGAAAGTGGGGTCTTTTCACTAGGTTAACGCTTGTAAGTGTTTGTTATTCAAGTCACTCTATTGCTACACTGTACCCGTTTAATTTTGAATGGAGGTAGTGAATTAGGATGAAAAAGTTTCTGATACTGGCTGTTGGTTTACTCGCGACACAGGCGCTCGCAAAATCAGTAGTCCCACTTGAACACTTTAGTAAAGGCAGTGAATTTTCTGATGTACAAATATCGCCCAATGGCGAATATCTGAGCTTCATTACAAAGCGGGAGGGGAAAAACACACTTGGCTTTTTGCAGCTAGATAAATTTAAGCTGCTCCATGCTGTTCGGTTTGACGACAACGCGCAAATAGGTCGATATGAGTGGGTTAATGACAATAGAGTGGTGCTTGAAAAACAGTACATCCGTGGCTGGAAAGATCACCCAGAATATCATGGTGAATTATTTGGCGTGAATGCAGACGGCAGCCGTGGTAAATACTTGGTTGGGTATCAAGGAGAAGGCCAAACAGGGTCGCGACTGCGTAAAGCAACCCCCCTTTACGGGACATCTTATATTCTTGACCCATTGGTTAATGACGAAGATAAGATGTTGATTGTGACTTACCCCTGGAGTGGTTCCAAAGAGCCGGTAACACGAGTGTATGAAGTGAATGTTCATACCGGTGTTAGACGCAAAGTTACGGCCTCACCAAGAAAAATGGGGAGTTTCTTAACAGATCATCATGGCGAAGTTCGTGCTGTCGTGACACAAGATGATGATGGGTACTCATCAGTGTACACTCGCACAGCAAAACAGTCAGATTGGGTTGAGCTAAAACTTGCTGATGAGTTAGACGATTTTTGGATGCATGGGTTTGATAAAACGGGTAAATCTGTTTATCTATCAGCATCTAAAAATGGTGAGCCGAAAGCGTTTTATCAGTTAAACTTAGAAAGTAAAGCGCTAACACATATTTTCCAAGATAAAGAAGTTGACCCAACTAAGGTGTGGGTTGACCCGCTTGATAAATCTCCTTTTGCGATAGAACTAGATCCAGGCTATCCGACGTACGCATTTATTGATGATAATGCTAACTGGAGTCAGCGTTTGAAATCATTGGTGGCATCGATCCCAGGTAATCAAATTCGTATTGTTAGTAGTACCAGAGATGGCGAGCAAGTCGTGGTATTTGCAAGTAGCGATACCAATCCTGGGGATTATTATTTATATAATAGCAAAGAGAATAAGATGCGTTATCTGGCATCTGCTAGGCAATGGATAGCACCTGCAAAAATGTCCAACATGGAAGCCATCGCATTTACCAGCCGTGACGGACTGACCATTAATGGTTATCTGACTGCACCACTTGGAAAAGAGAAAAAGAACTTGCCTCTGATAGTTATGCCGCATGGTGGCCCTCATGGCCCAAGGGACTTCTGGCAATTTGATCCTGAAGTGCAAATGTTGGCAAGTCGCGGTATCGCAGTGTTACAGGTGAATTTTAGAGGCTCGGGTGGTTATGGTGAAGCATTTGAGAGACTAGGTTATCAGAAGTGGGGTAAAGAAATTCAATACGACATCATTGATGGAACCAAAGATCTAATCGCAAAGGGCATCGTAGACGACAAACGGATCTGTATTATGGGGGCAAGTTTTGGCGGTTATTCTGCATTGCAAAGCGCAATATTAGAACCTGACTTATTCCAATGCGCAGTCGGTGTTGTTGGTGTATACGATTTACCACTGATGTTTGAAGAAGGTGACGTAGCTCAGCGCAGCTCAGGGGTCGCATATTTAGAGCGTGTACTCGGGACTGATGAAAAACAGCTAAAGGCGTTTTCGCCAAGTTACAACGCAGATAAGCTAAAAGTTCCCGTGCTTATTGTTCATGGTGGTGAAGACCAACGGGCACCTATCGAGCAGGCTGAGTCTATCATTGATGCTTTAAAAGAAGCGAAAGTACCGCATCAATATTACTTGCTGGAAGATGAGGGTCATGGGTTTTACAAACCAGAACATCGCTTGAAGTACTACCAAAAAGTGCTGGCATTTTTGGAGCAACCGCTGAAGCTGTAGACAACAAAGAATCTAATAAAAGCCTGATACCAATTTGTCTTAATACTTGCTCAATTTGAAGGAGTAAATCTGACGCTAACAGCGTTAAAAATTTCTCATTTAGAACAACTAAATA
>NZ_JABWPQ010000024.1:0-93939 GCF_013366255.1 Pseudoalteromonas sp. McH1-7
ATTTTTTAACGCTAATACCTTTAAGTGTTCGTCAATATTCATTAGTTACTTCCTATCTATAATGAAATTTTCACCAATATGCTTTTCTAATCCGTAAGCTCAATTGGCTTATAACTTCAGCTTAAACCGCAGACAACGCAACAACCAAGTTACCGCATTGCGCCTTAAACACTCAACTTACCGCAAACCAAAACTGCCACGCGTTGGCTGTCGGTTTGAAGCTTTTGTTAGCGTCGGTTTAAAGCCATCAATGTTTCAACTTCAGACAAATACCATGTAGCTTCTTGTCGTTCCAATAATCTATCGCTATGTGTTGATATATTTCTGAAACTTACTACTTTTTGAACATTCACTCTTTCGCCATTCGGCTTTCTGGTTCTAAGTAAGCCTTTCTTTAACAGCACATTTAGGACTACTCCAAGACTTTGCCTTTTCAAAGGTTTCTTTTTGAAATATCCATAACCAAGTAGCTTAACTGATAGATCCTTCGAGTACTTTTCTAACTGTACCGACGCTGTAACAACAGCTTCATTAAAATGACCATCACCAATAAGCAATCTAGCACGATTAAGAGGACAAATAGTTACAGCAGACTTTCGTAACACTCCCAATATCTTTGATACAGTGGCTTCAAGCCCATCGCTAAAGTCAGCCGCGAGCAAATCACCTAAGGTCGGTGAGAATTTAATTACTTCATGTTTCGCAACGTTGTGCCAGATTGGGAGAATGATTTTACCTTCTTCGATCTGCCTTGCTTTTAGACCCTTAAATTCCTCTTTCGTCCATTTTTTATTCATAAAATGTTGACTAATAACAACAGCAGCAAATGAGGACTCGGCAAGTCCTTGGTCGATTGATTCAGAGAGACTGTCACCCAGTGTCAGAGAAAACTCATCATACCAAACATCTACCCCATGATTCCTTAGAGATATAGCTAAAGGGCGAGCTACTAACTCTTTATCTTCACTAGCATGACTAATAAATAGATCCGGCACCTTCAAATCCTCCTATCATTAAGACGCTAACGCCTCGCATAACGGGCTAATAATGCTTGGCTAAAATTGGTGAGGCACGAACCAAGCCAAGCTTTATTAGTCCATGCGTTGATGCGTTTGTTAGCTTCCGTGTTTAATAAGAAACTGCAAACACTCAGTTTTAATTTCATCTGAATTGCCATAAATTCCCAAGTTTGCATCAGCCAATTCGTCCCAATAACACATCATTTGACCTTCAATTTGAGAATCAGGCGCGTACCCAGAAAATGCCATGTCGTATAGCTTTCTAGTAACTCGCTCATAAGTTGTTTTATTTCCTTGAAGTCCCTCAGCAAACAAAGTGAAAGCGCGAGCACCTATTTCGTTTAATTTTTCATGCTGCTCGAATTGGTTCAACAGGGAAACGATTTCATAAGTATCCTTGGCAACGGAAATATCAAACAAACGAACATCTGGTTCAGTAGATTCTAAGATAATTTGATCTGCCCAATTTATTGCATCTTGTTTTGTTAAAGCTCGGCACTCAAGAGCCAAAATCATAGAGCTGATTTCTAATTTATCCATAAGGAAGCTAACGCCTTAATAAACGGCGGAAAATAGCAGGCTAAACTAAGCGAAGAATGAGCGCAAGCCTGTTGTTTTGCGTCCATTGTTTAATTAACTTGTTATATTTCCAATGAACTAACCTTGGAAATCCCAAGGTATTTCTTTTTTAAATAATTCTATAGAAGCTTCAACAACCTCTAGTGGTATATCTTTGTTATAACTTGTCACTTCACGCGACTTTTTTGTGTCATCACGAAATATCTCAAGTATCAACTTACCCTTGAAGTAAATCTCAACTCCTATTCCGTCTCGACCGTTACTGACATCACTTGCAATCGTGACCTCATACTCATTGTTAAGAATCACGACAGACTCCAAAGGAAATATAACAATTTAATATCGAGCGATTGGGTCGTTTGTCTGCCATAATCTGTCTCGCTTTTGTCCTCTGACCATTAATATCAAATTCAGAAAGTATTTACCAGCCTTGAAGTTACGCTGTATTGCTCTGAATGTATACACGGCAAGAGCGACCCAATGGGTCGTTTTCTTGACTATAGGAGAAACGCAACAATACTGTATATAAACACAGTCACTTTGAGGCTGGCTCAATGAGAACGCGTTCACCATTTCTAAACCACATCGCTGAGTTTATGCTGACTAAGCAATATTCGCTTAGAACAGTTGATACATATCTTAAATGGATTTCTTCCTATATTCATTTTCATGATAAGCGTCACCCAGCTTCAATGGGTGATAACGAGGTTGTCCAATATCTCGACTACCTTGTTCTTAAATGTAATGTGTCGCCTAAAACACAAGCGACAGCGTTAAATGCATTATCTTTTCTGTATAAACAAACAATTAAACAGGATTTGTGTCCTAATCTAACGTTTGTCAGAAGCAAACGCCAATCTAAGTTGCCAATTGTTATGACCCCTGAGGAGGTTAAACGTCTCATGTCGTTTTTAAGTAAACGATATTATTTAATTTCAGGTTTAATGTATGGTAGCGGCTTACGTGTAATGGAAGCTGTGCAACTCCGAGTTCAGGATATTGACTTTGACTACAAGTGCATTCGGATCTGGAATGGGAAAGGAAATAAACATCGGGTGGTTACACTCGCCACAGAGCTTATACCTTTGCTAAGAAATCAAATTGCTCAGGCTGATGAATACTTAAAATTAGATTCCCAGAATGAACATTATGCTGGAGTTTGGATGCCAAATGCACTAGCAAGAAAATATCCTAACGCCAACAAATCAATTGCTTGGCAGTATCTATTTCCCTCATATAAGTTAAGTGCTGACCCTGAAACTGGCGAGATCCGCCGACATCATTTTCATCAAACAGGAGTAAGAAAAGCGGTTAAAGAGGCAGCCAAAAAAGCACAAATAACAAAGCCTATAACGCCCCACACTTTTAGACATTCATTTGCTACTCATTTACTACAAAGTGGTGCAGATATCAGAACCGTGCAAGCTCAACTTGGTCATTCCGATGTGAAGACAACGCAAATATATACCCATGTTTTACAGCAAGGCGCTAAAGGTGTTGTTAGCCCTTTAAGCAAAATTTTCTAGCTTGTTTTGGGGCATAAATAAGTTAGTGGAACGTGCGCTTCGTGGAACAAAAGTAACGTTGATGACCGTCTTTTATTCGCTCAAAACGCCTGTTAGGTAAAATCTAATCCCGTTCTTTTTAAACGGTGAGATTCGGGTATGGGCTACTACGTTTTATACCTGGTAAAAAGTGCAAATCCTGCTAAACAATAATGATCACAGCAATCAAGTCGCGCCGGTTACTGGCATATCCGAATCAAAGCCAACACTGGTAAACAGGCTATCTAGTTCAAGCTCAAAATCTTTGCGATTCAAATCCAAAGATTTTAGTGCTGTCCCACCAAGTACGGTTTCTTGGCCTCTTTCTAATCGTGCATGTAAACTTGCTATTACCGTACGGATGCGATCTCTATCTTGCTGTGCTAGCGCTTTTTGACTTTCGGTTTCATGGTCGAGCTTGGCTAACATTTCCAACCGTTCCGAGAGTTCTTTATATGCCAAGAAGTCCAGCTCTAAATTTTTAAACAGTAGTAACTGAGATTGATCTTTACTGCCGATCGTGACTTTTATCGGGTTGACCATAATGTCCGCTAGCAGTCTTTTAAGCTCCTCAAAGGCAGCTTCATCTTGTTGTGCGAGACTTGCAAGATCAAACAAAACCTCATGCTCTGCAAAGTGGAATTTCAGTGGCTCTTGCTCATTTTTATGGTTTTCTATCTCAACAGCAGGCTTAGCTTGTACCGCCTCTATCAAATTTTGTTCAAACGATGCTGTCCGTTGTATTTTTGTATTTGCATCAAATTGGTAGTCTTCACTGCTTAGAGCAATCTCAGGCGTAGCGCTAATTGTAGCCTCGCTAAGCCCAGGGGCTTGTGATCCTATAAAAAATATCTGCATGAAATAATCAAGGTTTAGTTAGCTAGATAACTAGTCTTAGCAAGCACTATTCCACCTCAATACCAACTAAAAACAGGTCAAAAGAAAAGCAATAGGTAGTTCCACGCTTGATATTTCAGATAAAAACCTAGCTTCACAGGCAATTCATTGCCACTTTGGTACGTTTTATTGCCTCAAGAGTAATGGTTGATCAAGTGACTGCTTAATCTAGCCATGCTTTGCTTCATGCTAAGTCGCGACGGCTAGTAATTTGGTACAAACCTTGCTGGATAAATATCAACCACCCAATGGATGTGTTAAGCCATGAAACTAACAAAGGAAGAGTTATTGTTTATTAATCGAACGTTGACTAGTCATCCCACTGAGCAACAACGGCCATCAGACAATATTCCAAAGCAGGCGCAGCAAACTTATGCGGAAATTAAAAAGTTACTGGCAAGTATTTCGAGTCATTCACAGTTTTGTATCGTGGCTAAAAACGACAATGAGCACGTTGAGTTTCCACTTACCAATCTATCGAGCCTGATTGATTTACTCGAGCATAATGTCGAGGCTCCGAGTATTCTCGAAGCCACACAAGCAGGCTCAGCGCGCAGTTGGCGAACTTGCCCTTCGACCCCTGTTAGATTGAGAGTCTCCTCTCAATACATGCCCTTTAATATCGTTTCTATTTCACAATCTGGTGGGCTGCTGAATACTTTTCCCTTCAAAGCAAGCGCGATCCAAGCCAATTTAGCCCGTCGGATCGCAAAACTATACCTCGGTGATCCTATTCCATTACTTGCAAAGATAAACTCCATAAAAGTGATCACTCCGCTGGAGCTTGCCATCTCTTTTACTATGGATAAAGTAGACAATAGCAGGCTCAAAGCATTTATCCTACATAACTATATACAGCGAAAAGGTTTTGATAAGACGTGAGTTAACCTCATCCAAATCGATTCCCACGTACTGTCGGACGGATACTAACTATCTAAAGTTCAGATCAGTTAACCGAGTCACGACAGCATTATCATGTAACGTTCGTAGTAATGTATAAAAATCATAGTTTAATTTAAGTTTTATCCCATCAAGCTCCGCGATGGGAACACAGGGCGTCCAAGAGTTTAGTAGTGCAAGCCCATCTAGCTGCTCTATTTCACTTAACGAAATATCAACACAGCTTTGCTTTATTCCAGCTTGTTGCGCCATTGCTTCTATGATTTGCATCATGGTGCCGTGTAACTTAGGCCCTTTCGGCCAGACTAACCCTTCCCCATCCCACCCCACAAGATTCCAAATGCTGCCTTCCAATACTCGGTTATTGTGGACAAAGATGGCATCATCAAAACCAGCGTTATGTGCTTCACGCATAAAGTAAGTCTTTGCGATTTCACCCACATGTTTAGTGTCGGCTAGTGGGCGCTGATATTCAAAAGATTTCAAACGCATAGGCCCAGTTGGACCATTATGTGCTGCGCTTGTTTTAATCATAATATTGAGTTCTGCATCTTTAGATTTTTGCGTAAATTCACCGTCCGAACTAAATACTGTGATTAAGATTGAGCTGTCCTTTGGGGCCTCTCTTATAGCGGCTTGTAACTGCTCTATCACATCACCCTCATTCAATTCCATTGAAAATAATTTTTGTGAAGCTTGCAGTAATCTTGTCATATGGAACTCGAATCCTTTCACTACATAATCTCGCATCTGCATCGCAGTAAAATGTGCATGACCTGTAAATGCCAACTGCTCTAATACCTCTTCTTTGGCAACATTACCATTAATAAAAGTAGTAAACTTATTTTTCATTTCACTAGTCCAAATACCTCTGTGTGGTATTATTCTCGCCAAAGTAGAAGGCTTTGAAAAACGAATTGTTTTTTCAGCGTTACAAATTAAATTTGCAGAGATATTAAATGAAGTACTTAAGTGGCTCTCTCTTTCAAATCTTGGACGCGAGTTTGCGGCTCAAAAACTTTTCAAAAGTAGCTAACGAACTTGGACTTACACCTGCAGCCGTGAGCTACCAGATCAGACAATTTGAAAGTCGACTTGGTTTTTTATTATTTACGCGACACCCTGGAGGTCTCGAAGTGACCAAAGAGGGTCAGATCATTTGTCAACAAGCTTGCGAGTCGATTACACAAATGCGTTCGGTAATAGAGCAAGCAAAACGGCTCAACCAAGATGCTAAAACATTACGCATTACAGCAAGCACACGCTTTGCTACTCAACTGCTTTTACCTAATTTAGCTCGCTTGAAATCAATAACCCCTGATACAGACATTGAGATTGATATTTCAGATAAAATACGACCACTGGTACAGAGCGATTTTGATATAGCAATACGCTTTTGTGATGGTAAGCCGCAAGGCGCGGTTCGAGTAAAAAAAGTAATGAATACCAGTCTAGTCGCTGTTTGTAGCAAGGCTTTATGGCAACAACATCAAGCCTTATTAGCAAGTCCTAAAGCATTTCCACAATTTTTATTATGCTCAGTTAAGTGTCGCGTCGGTACGTTAGAGTGGCCAAGTTGGTCAACTTGGTTCGAAAGCTTGGCAAGCGTCGATTGGCACAATGCTGAGCATCTTACATTTGACGAAATGACCCAAGTGATCCAATTTATACAAGACGAAAACGCAATTGGCCTAGTCGAGCCCAAACTGGCTGAGAAAGAAATTTCCAACGGTCGATTGGTTCAGCTGAGCAAACACGAGCTCACTATTCCTGCGCCTTACGCATATTATGCTGTAATTCCTGATAGGCGCGAAAATAGTGCGCCTGTCCAAAAATGTGTTCAGTGGCTACAGGGATTGGTAAATAACTCGTATCGCGAGCAGTAAAAAGGCGCAGCCGAGTATTTTATCAATCACCGCACGCTTTGCTGTTAAATCAAATTTATCCCTTGCTGAGGCACTGGCCACCGAGACAAAAAAATACCATAAGGCGTCTATCGTAAGCACTGTGATACACATGACAAATCCGACGAATAGTGTCATTTTTTCGGGGTCTATAAACTGTGAGAAAAGTGCGACAAAGAAAATGGCAAGCTTTGGATTCAAAAAGGCAATTGCGAACCCGTCTTGAGCTGCTTTTCGGTATGAGCTAGCTCCATCAGCATTTGACACACTGAGACCCTCACTTTTACTTGTTAGGATTTTAATCCCCATCCACGCGAGGTATGCAGCCCCACCATAAACCAAAAACTGATATATAATTGGAAATTGGTGGATCAACCCAGACAAGCCTAAAATGGCTAAACTTGCATAAATTCCCACACCAACACCATGTGAAAGGCTCGCCACAATGCCGTGTTTAGCACTATGAAATAAGCTGTAGCGCAATACAACAGCCAAGCTAGGACCCGGTGACATCGCACCGAAAGCACAAATAGCGGCCAAACTTAGCCAAGCAGTAAGTTCCATAATATTTCCGTAGAGAATTTCAAAGCGCGTAGAATAACAGAATTAAGAAAATAGATGATAGTTTACAAGTAAAAAGGAGCAGATTGCTCCTTTTTTATGTTGATTATGCAGATTGAGATTGTAGCGTTTGCTCATCCTGCGACTGACCAATAAACCAGATGCTATTAGGCTCACCATAAAGTGCTCGAAGCCTTGTTTTATCAGCCATTTTCCAGAAAATGACACCAAGGATCGCAGCACTTAGCTCCAGAACCACCGATGACCAACCAGATGCTGGCCAAATACCTAGGCTTGGCAACATCATCGCAATAATTGAAGATAGCGGCAGTGAAAAGCATAAAATCGCGATGCTTCTTTGTGACCAAATTGCGGTTTTACTTATGCCAAAAATAAATGCAGACATTAGCGTAATAAAGAAGCAGAGATAGTAAGCCCACATATAGACTACATTTATATTTAACGCTGTCAGCGCCACCCATTTAGTCACCGCAAAAGCCGCAGCGACCCCAAGCATCGCACCCATTGCGACGCCAATAGTGAGTTTACCCATAATCTGAGTAGATTTAGATTGCTCGGCCTGCTTTTGTTTACGCCGCTTTTCGAGCCAGAGTAAGTTACCAGTGTAAAATAATACGGCTCCCAGCACGCCTAGGAAAAAATACACCCACCGTCCTATCTCGCCACCATAGCTTCCAAAATGAAGACCAAATAGTGTGGTAACTACCGCTCCCCAAATACCTTGATCGCCATTAATTACACTGCTCGTTGAGATTTCAAACGTATATGGATTCATAAACAAGAAGTCTGTTTTTGGTCCACGCATCAGATACTCATCACTTACCAGTTGCACCGAAGCTGATGGGCTTTTACTGTTTAGGCGGCTAAGTGTGATCTCTTTGATTGAGTGTTCTGGTGCATAAACTTTCGCTCTTGCCACTATTTCTTCAATGCTAGGCAAATGCGCTACGTTAAATTCAACCTTGGAGGGGGCGTCACGCGCGAAAAGCGGTTTATCGCCATATAGCTTACTTAAGCCACCATAAAGAATGTCGTGAAATGCAAATACAATGACGGTAAGCGCTATAATAATATGAAATGGTAAGCTAGTGATCCCAATTAAGTTATGAGTATCCAACCAAAAACGACTTGCCCCTTTATTATCCCTAAGTGCAAAGAAGCTTTTGACCAATGTAGGTAATAAAAATATCACCCCAGAGATCAACGCGATGAAGTACAAAATAGCAGCAATACCGAGCACATACACACCCGCTTGATCATGGCCAATTTCCCCTGCAATGCCCGCGCTTCGATGTAAATAATCAACCAAAGCAGAGAGCTCGTTGATGTAGCTCGTATGCGCCTGCAACTCTCCAGATTCATCCAATGTGCCATGCCATAGCTGTTTATCTAAGCTTAGTCCTCTTGCACTCCCTTGCTGATACCAAGTAATAGGAGATAGCCCCTCCTCAAAACTCACTTTTAGTCCATTTTGAGACTCGGGATATTGTGCTAACACACTGTGAATTAATGTATCATATTGAGTCGACTCGACTTGTGGTAATTGATGAGATGGTGGCGTCGCCCATTTATCTATGGAGCTTGCAAACATCGTAATGGCACCAGCAAAAAAACCTATAAACAACAAAAGTCCTGTCGTGATCCCGGTCCACGTATGAACAGCCTGATAAATTCTTAGAATGTCTGCTCTTACCTTCATGCTATCCCTCTCACAAAATACAATAATACATAAACCAGTATGTTTGCTCCACCTAACCAAATTAGTGCTTGCTTTGCGCTTCGAAACATAAATACAAAGCTCAGAATTAACAGCCAAATAGGTGGTATGATCCACATATTAAACTGAGTACGCCAACTATGTTTTTCTACACTAATGGTTTGGGTAAGGCCATCACTACCAAGCCATGCAAATAACCCTACCATTCCAAAACTCAACGCAAGTCCAAATACAGCACCAGCGAATATTTTCCCCCACCAATCAGGTTGGACTTTTTCTGTCGTGGCTAACCTACTCATTATGATTTCCTGAAAAGCATCAAAATAGTCAGTGGGATAAGTGCAGTCAGCGCCATTACAGCAACTAGCCAGCTAAATAAAACAGCAGCACCAACAAATAACTGAAATGCACATGTGAAAGAGATAGTCATCAAAACATAGCCTACGACCCTAGCTTTTTTGGGTAGACGTTGACTCAACAAGCGTTGGTGTTTGCTGGTGCAATAAATCAGCGTAATGGCAACAATCAAGAGAAGGACAAAAAACAAAATTACCAAAGTAAAACTCCGTTTCACATCAAAAAAGGATGAATAAAGCATGAGAATTATAGCGCGTGTTTTTATTTCAGCAACACAAAATACAATTGATATGATAATCATTTTTGTTTAGAATAAACCAAAAATGACAACAATCTGTGTCTCTAGCCTATTCGTAGCCTAGCGTGTAGATGTGTATATCTTGATTGCTCAGGCAATTATCTTAAGAAAACTACTATCAGGTAAGAAGGATCACCTCGGTGAATAAATACTCTCCAAATAAGTCTCTCATAGCGCTTTGTGTCTCAACCGCACTACTCTCTCCTCTTAGTTACGCCGATGATGATAAAGAAATCGAATCTATTGAAAAAATCATCGTATTAGGCGAAAAAACAGCACGTAGTCTAAAAGATACCGCTTCTTCCGTATCTGTAATTGATGAATCTCAACTCAAAGATCTAACGCACTTAAGCTTAAGTAGTGCAGTTTCTGAAATCGCCAATGTAGTTGTACTTTCAGGTGCAAAGCCAGATATTCGCGGTGTATCAGGCAATGGTTCGGCAACCGGGTTCAACGGTGTTTCTGGTGGTGCTAAAGCAAGAGTTTCAACCATTACCGACGGTGTGGCTGAGCCATTTATGGCTGATTTAACCGGTGATACGGGAATGTGGGATGTAGAACAAATCGAGGTATTTAGAGGACCACAATCTACTAGCCATGGCCGAAACAGTATCGGCGGCGCAATGTTTATAAAGACCAAAGATCCCTCTTTTGATTGGGAAGGTGCAGGTAGAGTTGCATATAGAAATAAAGATAGTTATATAGATAAGTCGATTATGCTATCTGGGCCGCTTATTGATAATGAGCTGGCATTTCGTATTACTGGTCAGCGTGTTGACGGTGAAGACTACGACAACAGCATTGAGTACAAAGATAACCCACCTAAATTTGACCTAAACGAACTCAATACAGAAAAAGCCAGATTTAAATTATTGTGGCAACCTAGTCAATTTGAGGGAGTAACGGCACTGCTTAGCCATTCAATTGCTTTTGAAAAAGGTAACACAGGCCGTACAAACTATATTGCAAAGGATCCTCGCGCTTTCATCCCAGCTTGGGAGCGTTATATGGATACCAATTCAAAAACAACTAGTTTAAAAATCAACCACAAGCTAAATCAAAACCTTGATTACGAAATTTTGATGGCAGCGATGGATTACAATTTCGGCTTTGATTCTTATGAAGCTAATCCGAATTTTGAACAAATCATGAGAATGAATGAGGACAATGTAAACGTCGAATTCAAACTCAATTACAACGCAGACCTTTTATCAGGCTTCATTGGTTTAGCATATTATGATAGAGAACAAAGTTATCATAGTGACGGCTTCGCTAACTATTTTGGCAGTGATGACAGCAAATCAAAAGCCATATATGGGGAGCTAAGCTATAAACTAAACCCTGATTTTACGATCATCACTGGGGCACGTATTGAACAAGAATCACAGTGGCGTGATATTCACTTTACTACTGCTCAGGGGGTACTAAACTCCCTACTCGATCAAGACAAAACAATTCGCTTACCTAAACTGGTTTTACAATACAATGTAAATGATAAAACCACAGCATCTTTTAGTGCTAGACGAGGGTATAATGGTGCAGGTGGCGCATTACAATGGGAAACTGGAGAGTATTATTATTACGACTCAGAAACCGTTAACACGTATGAACTGGGTCTAAGATCGGCATTGAGTAATGATGTGAATATCAGCGCTAATTTGTTTTATAACAATTACGATGGTTACCAAGCAAATGATCCTCAATATCGTATCTCCAATATGGATACTGTGATCACCTACGGTGCTGAATTCGAATTTTCCGCGATGTTAACACCTGATCTTCAGGTTCGAGGCGGCGCGGGGGTATTAAGAACCGAAATACAAGATACCAGCGTAAAATTCTCCGCATTTGATGGTAACGAGTTAAGCTCAGCGCCAGGCTTCACAGCCAATTTAGCAATTAAGTATTGGCTCACTGATGAGCTGCATGTTGGCCTTAGCACCGTTAAAGTAGATGAGTACTACGGTGAAATCGGCAATACTCAAGAGCGGATCGCAGGCGATTACACGCTGTCTCGCTTTAATATCGATTATGAAATTGACAATTGGTTGATTGCTGCCTTCGTAAATAATGTTTTTGACAAAGAAGCATACACTCTGGTTTCACCGAGCAGTCGTCGCTACGAATACGGTTATGTTGGTATTGTAGACCCTCGCAACATGGGTATTTCAGCTACTTACCGCTTTTAACTGTAAATCGACTAAATCTCAATGATATAAAGCGCAACATCATCATGTTGCGCTTTTTCTTATCTCAAATTAACCTTAGAGGAGGATAGTTAAGATAGTTTATTAAATGCGGGTCTTCTTCTTTTTGTTCGCTGTGTTTGTGTGTACAGTGTCCCAAGCAAAAACAAATGAACACATAATCAATATATGCTTTGAGCGTTGGTGGCCTTATAGTTTTTTTGACCAACACAAACAGGCGCAAGGTATTGAGGTTGAAATCATAAAAGTAGCGCTAATCGATAGCGACTACAAATTGGTTTTTCACGAACTTCCTTATCGCCGTTGCTTGGCTGGTGTTGCCAATAACACGTTCGATTTTACGCTACATGTTGATAAAGCTGATGGCTTTGCTACTTTGAATATGTCTTTCACTACATGGCAGCTTTCTCTTGCAGTCACCCGTGGCCGCTTTGCATCGCCAGATGATTTTTATCAGCTCGCGGCACCACGAGTGATGATTTCAGAAGACTATAATTATCCCGAGCAGGTCATTAACAGTCTCAAAGCTATCAATGCAGCCATTGTTGAACGCTCATTTTACGAACAAATCCATGAAGACGGCAAAATATTTTTCTCCGTACTAAATAACAATAGAGTTGATGCCGTGTTAGTTGACAAAGTGTGGGCGTTGGAGATGATCAAACACCATCAGCTCGCAGTCACATTTTTACCCAGTCCATTTCACGCTGAGCCCCAGTTTATGGGCTACAAAAGCAGCAATCAGACGCTAGCAGATTACGTAGGAGCAAAGCTCCATAGGGTAACACCTGAGCAGATCCAAACCATAAAAACAAAGTATTTAGGAAACTAGACGCGGAATACCTGTAACAAGCTTAGGCATTTTAGCTATCAACTTTTAGCTTAGTTACACGTATTACAATTTAATGAGTCAACATCATACATATGCACCAACATTCTGCTTTATATAACCTTTTTATTGCTGTGCATTTTATTTATGTTCAAATAACAAACAAATAACCACACTTCATTTGAGCCGTTCTACACTTAAGATATACGTCTTATAAGCGTTTGCTCATTGAATATGGTGCCTACTTAGAAATACAGAAACCGTACCGATAATGAGATGAAGATTATCCCAAGTGGTCGTGAGTACGTGAGAAGTATTAGTGCCAAAGCAATAGTGTTGATACCCATTTTTTCGATCTATGCGGCTTCAAGATACCCATATTTATATGGTAAATACCACTGATGTTATCGCGTGCTTCAAAAAAGAAGTCTGGACAAAAGGTAAGTGTCTTAATTTCAAGGAATGAGCTACGTCAATAACTTGAAATCAAGAGGAGCGAATAACGCGCTTCGTAGTGCGATCTGCATTTCTTTAAACGACGCTAAAAGTAGTTTGTTTATCCAAAACATGAGGAGCGACTTATGAAATCACCAAAATTATGGCTCTTTATCGCACTTCTGATTGTGCTTATTACAGGCTCAGGATACTGGTATTGGCTGGAGAGTGAGCGTCAGCAAATCTTAGGCGTTAAGGGGATTGCCAGTAGTGAAAATACAGCAATTCTTGACTTTTATCCTCATATTTCCAAAGCAGAAAGACCCAAAGATCCCTTTGAATTCCCTATTTTTGTCGGTAAAACCGGCCCAGCAACCAGTTTATATTCTGGGCCTAATCAGTATCCTTTTTACTGTATGACTGTGGATTCCGGCCTCGGCCAACCAGACGTTGATAACCAAGATGGTGTTGGTGTTCCAGTGCTTAGCGAGCAATCTGGTAAAATAATGGGTTACAGCAAAGACTGTACAGTTAAAACGCGACTACAATATTTTCAAATAACTGAAGATGAGCGTATTACACCCGTAGACGCCACAGCAGATCTATCACAATCTGGGCTACTGCTGCGGGTAGAGCAAGGTACAATTAACCGCTTTATCTACACCATAGTGATGCCAATAAACGCAGAAGAAATTGGCAGCCAGCATGGTAAAGCAAAATGGAACCAACGGCTAATTTACCAATTTAATGGTGGCTCAGGTATTGGCTATCGCCAAGGGAGACAAAAAGCAACTCGGGTAATTGACAGGCAACTAGAGCAGCTAAAGCTGGGCTATGCCGTGATAAGCTCAAGTGGTAACAAAACCAGTTATACCTATAACATGTTATTAGCTGAAGATACTGCTAGACGGGTCAAAAAACAGTTCACGAGTTTATATGGCGAACCACTTTATACCGTTGGTATTGGTGGTTCTGGTGGTGGAATAGCTCAATACCTCATTGCCCAAAATAGCGATGGGATCTTAGATGGTCTAATTCCATTGTATAGTTACCCAGATATGATCACACAAACCACTTATGCCCTTGATTGTGATCTGCTAAATAACTACTTCACCTTTCGTGCTAATGACCGTAACGCATGGCGCGATTGGACCCGGCGTCGTCATATAGAAGGAATGAATGCCATTAACGACTTTCCCCAACGAGCTGGCTTTTTACAACCACTAAACCAGTTGATGTCGGGGTTCGTTCCCTCATTTCCTGATGGCAACAGTGAGTGCATTAATGGATATTTTGGCTTATCTGCTTTTATTAATAACCCAAGGCAAGGATTTTTGAGGCCTTTTTTCGCAGACTCGGTTGTAGAAAATACAAATTGGAGTTACTGGCAAGACATGGCTAACCTATTTGGTACCGACGACTCTGGAATGGGGCTGAGTACGTGGGATAATCAAGGTGTCCAGTATGGTCTGGAAGCGTTAAAAGCGCAGCAGATCACCCTAGCGGAATTTATTGATATCAATAAAAACATCGGCGCGTGGAAGCCACAAGCGCAAATGCAGCAAGAAAAGATAGCCCTGCCCTTTGGTCATAACCTACCAATTTGGTTAACACTTTGGGGGAATCACAATATCACAACACCGGATGACACCGGTGTAGCACCTCGGCACCAAGGCAGCCTGCAAGCAATGGAAAAAGCTTATCGCTCTGGCCAAGTATTTATCGGTAAAGTCAATTTACCCATTATTGATGCTCGGCATTATCTAGAAAATGAGTTAGATATGCACCATATGTCAGCTTCATTCTACACTCGATTACGAATGGAAGCTGCAAACTCAACCCCTAGCAATCAAGTGATTTGGGTAGCCCATCAATCATTTAACCCAACAAAATTGGCATTTGAGAAAATGGACGAATGGCTGCTTAACCTAAAAGAAAACCCGAGTTTATCAGTAGCAGACGCTAAACCTGCAACCCTTTTTGACACTTGCTATGACGAACACGGCAATGTTATTGCTAGCGGTGACACTGTCTTTAATGGGATCTGGAATAATCAGCCTCAAGGTACCTGCACAGCCAAATACCCGATGTTTTCTACCAGCCGAATTCAAGCTGGTGCAAGCTGGGCTGGAGATATTTTTAAATGTCATCGCATTTCGATTGACCAAGCTATCGCCAAAGGGCTATACACAGGTATCGATATCGCACCAGCGGTTCGCGAATTAAAACAGATTTACCCGGATGGTGTGTGCGATTACAGTCAACCTGACATGGGAAGACCGCAAGATCTGCATTAATGACACGTAGGAGGTATTATAGCCTGATACCTCCTTTGCTAGTTGGTGTTGTGATGCTGCTATTATTCTCATTCTTCACGTTTTGCGATACGTATACTTGAAGTAAAAAGATACTTATGTTTTTCTGCTAATTTGTAACCTTGAAGATAAAGTAGCAGGAACTTGTCTTTTTCGATAGCCTGAGGTTTGGATAATGGCATAAGCGAATGAGGTCAAGCCGCAAGGCATATAGCCGACAAGCGAGTCTCTGCTTACTGAGTTGCCACTTAGAAAAACTCTACTGAATTTACACCGCATCAGCGCATGCAAAGAGCGCTATAACTTACTAATTCTCCATATACCTCAGATATATAGTATTGCTTTTAATTACTCTCCACCATAATATGTTACTACATTGTTGCGATTCATTACTCTCACATTTCGCACCATACTGTTGATTAAGCGCACGCGCTACCAAAACTAGAAGAAAAGAATGTCTGCTAAATACCAACCTTTGCCCACTGACTTTGACGCACTAGCCGAAGAAACTTACACAAAATTCAACAAACGAATAGCTATATATCACCAATTACACAAGTTAACTCGTCGGCTTGCTGTCATTTCCACCATGTTCATTATCCCAAGTTTTGTCTACTTTTTATCTTCGCTTGACGTATTTTCTGGTACATCTTTTGAGAACATCAGCGATATAGGCGAGACCGCTATTATAGGCTTAGCTGCAGATAGTTTCTTAGGCTTGTGGTCAGCTATTTTAATCTGTACGTTTTCACTTTTCTTCATACTTATTTTATTCAAAGCGCTAGTAACGGATAAAAATACAGAAAAAGATACATCACCAATAAAAATTATATTAAAAGATTTCTATCGAATTTATTATCTAATTACCACTCTCGCACTCACCACCCTGATATTTATCGATTTTAAAACACTGACTCCATACTACTTTATTTTAGGCTCCACCATTTTCATTGTAAGTTATTCTGTAAATCGCAAACTTGGCTATACCCGTGCTTGGTCGAGAAAAAGACTTTATATCGAGCGATTGCATGTGATTGTCGCTCGCCATAAATCAGGCGTGATCTTTAGAGATAAGGCAATGGAAGAGCTACTTAAACTAATAGAGCAATACGAGATACAAACGCATCAAGATATTGTTAACGACTATATCCGTTATGGTGACTCTGCATTAAGTTCATTGAAAGGGTTAAGGAAGTAAACCATGAGCAGAAAATATAAATTAAATTTAGATAAAAATGAGTTCAGAGATGACTATATTGCTGGCAATAATCTAGATGAGTTTTGGCAAGACGATGCAAAAAATGCGCTGCTAAGTCGGTTAACAAATTGCTTGGGCGAAGCAAAAGAGTATCACTCATTTAGGCAAGGGAGCAGTAAAACATGGTTGTCTCATAATGCGATTTTGGTCTCGGGACAGCGCGGAACAGGCAAAACGGTATTTTTAAGAAACAGTAAAGCAATGTGGGAAAGCGCTCATTCAACTGGCGAAGATGAAAAGTCACTGTATTTTCTTGATGTCATTGACCCCACCATGTTGATTAATGAAGACACCTTCGCCAATGTTATCGTGGCGCAGATATACAGCGAAGTAGAGAAACAGCTCCTTAAACACACAGAGTTTGCATGCTCAAGTGCAAAGCAAAACGACAAAAATAAGTTTACTTATGCGTTAAAAAAACTTGCAGATTCACTAGGAAAGTCTAGCGAATTTAACGGCTATACCGGTATCGATAAAATCCAACAATATAAATCCGGTATACATATCGAGTCTTTTTTTCATCAATTTGTTGAAATAGCGATTAACATACTTGGTTGTAAAGCCTTAGTGCTACCCATCGATGATGTTGATATGGCATTGGATCGCGCGTTTGAGGTTGTCGATGACGTCCGCAGATTGTTAGGTTGTCCTTATATTATCCCTATTGTCAGTGGCGATATGCGTTTATATGAACACATGACTCACGTACATTTTGATGATAAAGCGTATAAAAAACACGTACACAACAAGGAGCTAACAAAGGAAGGGTTGGCTGTTGCAGAAGAGCTCACCACAGCATATCTAACCAAAGTCTTTCCCAATCAAATGCGTATTTCACTGCAGCCTATTAGCCGCTTAATACCTAACTTAACGATAGCCGAGCGCTCAAGTAAAGAGAGTTTCCAAGAAACAACCGTTGGTGACTACGAACAATTGTTGTTTCAGGCCTTTTACCCCTTATGTCATAATGACGAAGCGCTGCATCACTGGCCAAAACCTGAATCTTCACGGGAGCTGGTGCAACTTATCCGTTCAATTCCTCCTAGGTATATTAATAATTCACACACATCTAACCAATCAGCAAAGCCTGACCTTCATACACTTTGGAATAATTTTATTACGTGGGCTGAGCAGAAAAAAAATGGCGTTGCATTTACAAATGCCGACTCCTATCTAACACTGCTCAACCAAAATAATAGTAAAGAGTTTAATATTCAGACATTATTGGCTTTTAATCCTAGACAACAAATTAATAAAGAATTATACCCATGGGCAAAGAAAGACTTTTATCAAAATCAATTAACGGTTCTTGAGCCACTAACACAACAAGCTCGCGCTTATAGTGGCAACACATCCATTTTAGACTCAGTCTTCAAAGCTAACTCGCATACGCTAAGAAGCATGCCACCGCTGGAGTTTTACGACGAAAGAATATTTATTTCGCAAAAAGCCATAGTTAACGCGAAAGACAATCCAGAACTCAGATTAATTGAAACAGAAGACCGTGGGGTTATCGAAATACCACTACATCAATTATTGTTAGATATTTATACCCACGGTGAAGTCTACTCATCCATGGCTAATACCTATCAATTTATCTTTTTTAGCCGAGCCTTTGAGTTAATTGCTTACTCCTGTTTAAAGCCTACAGCAGAGTTAACCATACTGGAGCGCAATATAGCGGCCATACTCAACCGCGTACCGTTTTATTCAATCTTTAGTATCAATCAAACCAAGCCTGTATTTGGTTCAACCGATCAGGAATCAACAGAAGAAGAGCAGGCGCAGTTAGATGAGGACTCAGATAAAACGCTAAGTGCAAAAATACTGGCGATACAAATTGCTAACTGGCAAAAGGCACACGAAAATACGTTTAATACACTAGACAGTAAAGCTCTGGTGGCGCTGCTCTCGTATATGTTTAACAAAACCTTCACTGCTTTTGCGGTATTTAAGTACCAAAACTTACTCAAATCAGACCGCTATGACGATGAGCATTTATCTGACTTGGTTAATCGCTTTAGTTATATGTTAGTTAATTCAGCTTACACCGCTGGTATTCAGGGGGAGTCTATACCTGCAAACGTCGCAATCTCTGGTGAGTACACAACCTTCAGAGACCGGGCGAAATTTGAGAGAACGGAACGTACATTAAGTCGTAATAAATCGTTTCTAGAAAAGGAAGCTGAGGAGAGTGAGTATTCCGTACTTGCACTTAACTTCTGCCGTGCCTTAGAGCAACATCCCGTTTTATTTGCATTTACCGATACACCGCAACTGAAATTAGGTAAAACACAAAGTAATAGTGCTAACACCAAAACTACCAAAACGGCTTGGAATATAGATCCAGAGAATAACGCCGGTTCATGGAAACCCAGTAAAGGTGCAGAGAAAAGCTCATTTTCGCCAGTGAGAAGTAGTAGAGCGACAAGGGCTGATAATAAGTCAGCTGCGTCTATAGACTCAAAGAGCACTAGAGATAATCCAGAAATAGCAGCTACCAAAGAGCCTAACTTTACCCGTAATGATCAAGATAAAACTAAGCCTGTAAACCCTAAAGTTATTAAAAATAACGAAGAAATAGACCAAGCTATAAACGCGATTTTGAGAGAGTATAAAGCCGCAACAAGCGCCAAACCCAGTGTTGGAAAGCTGCGACTTTACATGCGTAATAACAAGCAAAAAATTGTATTAATTGGACTAGGGTCAGATTTTTCAACAGAGGCTATAGATAATTATGCTGCCGCCAAAGGTTTACATAATCGAAAGGGTGATATATCCGGAAGTAAATCTGAAGGTAAAGTGATCATAGCACTTCGGCGTGAAGAGTTTATCCAATGATCTGTGCATCAGATAAGTCTATTGTCGCTGCAGCTGCGTTAACATCTGATCGGTTGCTCGCTTCTCCTTCTGAGCATGGCTCATTGCTATCGAGCACCTCGACAAAGCCCATCACAGAAGCGCTCACGGCTGCGGTATCAGACTACCAAGCCTATACCCGCCACACACTTCGAAGCGATGATATTTATCATATGCTAAAGCTTAACTTTGTTTCTTTTGACAACGAAGACTATGAGCAAGTATTAAGTCACCTCAGTGACTATTATTTACAGTGGCAAGGAAATAGATTTGAAGTTAAGCCTAAAAAACTGGATCAATGGCTTGAATTATTAACGCTGCTTGACCCAAGCTGGGTAATTGCACAGGCTTATAAAGATTTATCCTCACGCCATGGCGTGAGCAAACATGATGTCATCAGCGCGATTACGCGCACTCAATGCCCTTTCGCATTATCTAATGACAGATATGACAAAGCATATGCTGACAACCATGTACATTTGGGAGGTCATGGCTATATCGGCCCTTCCCTATTGGGGTTTGCACTTTATGGCCAATGCCTAGATGACAAAATTGTGTGGCCGAGGCGAGCAGAATACACTTTGTTTGAGAGCGGCGCTTATAAAAAGCAACACCTACCAGCGTGGTGTCACCAATTAGGCACCACCTTGATTGAACACACTTTTAACTATCAGGCTTCCACTTTGCGTGAGTTTGACCCAAGCGAGGATATCGCCAAAATACACAACGTATTACCATATTTACACCAAGATAAAGCCGATCTGGTTACACAGCACTACTTTGTTGCCGCACACAATCGTTTTGCTCCATCGTCAAAACGCTGGCTACTCTTCTGTCTTGGGGTATTACACTGTGATAAAGCGCTCAGTCACCAAATCAATGCTTTTATTCGTGTTAGCGCTATCTTTCGAAACTATATGGTGGTGTCGGGTGTCGGTTTAAGTCAATTCGTTAGTCACTCTCGCTTTCAAGCTCGGAGTAAACGAGCGCTTGCGTACCAAAGTCACAGTGGGGTAGATGCACTCAGTGCTGATATGCAAAACACTTATCGTGAATTTAGGACTACACCGCAAGTACTACTGGGCACTGAGCAATTCCCAGCCGATCCAGAGTCCTTAACCCAAGCACTGCGGGTACTGTACGAGTCTTCCTTAGCTGAACAGGTGCATTTTGTGTTGCACTTTACGCGCTCAGGTAATAGAGCAGATAAATACCAAGAACAAATTAGAAAGGCATTGAAAGCGCAAGTAAACATGCTGCAAGCGTTTGCATGCTCAACGACCTTTTCAAGTTACGAGATAAAAGAGTTTGGTATTGCTGACAATACTTGCCCCCTTACTTTTGACTTGCGCAAGGCCATTCGCGGCTTTGACGTAGCAGGCAATGAAAATGAGCTACCGATAGAAGTATTTGCTCCCGCACTTCGAATACTCCGCCAGGCCAAATATAGTGCCTCTGGGATATTTTCAAATCGGATGCAGAGACCTTTTTTAACCGTCCATGCTGGTGAAGACTTTAGCCACCTCCTGAGTGGACTGCGCGCAATTGATGAAGCGGTGTACTTTTGTGATTATCAAGCTGGGGATAGATTGGGACATGCGCTGGCGCTAGGTGTGCTACCTCGTAAATGGGCAAAGCGACAACGAGTTGCCTACCTCTCTATCGACGAGCATCTAGATAATCTCGTGTGGTGTTATCAAAAAGCCCTAGAAGTTGTTCAGCAAGTACCTCAATTTACAGGTGTGCTGCAACTACTTAATGAAAAGATCCAATACTGGTCAGGGTTACTTTATGATGACGAATATAGTTGTAGAGCGTTATATGAAGCGTGGAAACTACGCAGAAATTGCCCGTACGCTGTGCGCGAAACCAACTTAATGGAGCCAGGCTGGGCAGTTGACTTTGAGCAAGGTGAAGCCGTTAACAGTTCAAAAAAAGCGCTAGCGCTTTGGCAAAGCTACGTAGATAGGGACGTACTTGCACCACATCAGCAAAAATCGGTAATGATACATTGCATTCCTAAACCTGCGGAAGAGCCATTTGGCGTGGAACAAGGGGTATATTTTGATTCTATTTCTGCAGCAGAACTGGAGTTATATGAGGCTATCCAAGATTTGCAAATGGAGAAGTATGCCGCTGATGAAATCATGATTGAGGCATGTCCAACTTCAAATATTTATATTGGCCGATTCCATCATCATCATGAGCATCCCATTTTTCGCTGGGATCCACCTGAACAAGAGTGGATCAAAGCCGGTGAAAAGTATAACCGCTTTGGCCTCAGAAAGGGTTCCGTTGCGGTATGTGTGAACACAGATGACTCAGCATTAATGCCTACTACCATTCAAAATGAACACAGGATATTGCAACAAGTTGCAATTGAGCATTATCAAATAGGTGTTAATCAAACCGAAGTTTGGATTGAAAGGATCCGACAAAAAGGTATCGAGATTTTCCAAAGCAACCACTTATCCTGGTTAAAACCCTGAGCTGCCTTGGTGGAATATCAAATTCGTCTTAATACTTGGCTAATTTGAGAGAGTATTAAGACGATAGCTATATTATACCAATTTGACTTAATACTTGCTCAATTTGAAGGAGTAAATCTGACGCTAACAGTGTTAAAAATTTCTCATTTAGAACAACTAAATAGCAAAATTTTTGCCTTGCCTATATGGATGTAGGTACCTTAGCGATAGCAGGACGCGGTAGCGGAGTTATCGACAAGATTTTCTCGCCTCAAAATAGACCACTTAATTAAGCAAATTGGTATTAGATGTTTCTTGTTCGCCACTTTTTACATTGCGCACATCGCATAGACACCTCATTGATTGCAATAGTCACAAGTAGTATTTTCACCAGAGTTTCAGCTTCAAAAAAACGGCTCATTAACAAGTGGATACTGTAAAAAATGTAAAAAAATGTCTTTTACTATTGTGTACTATTTTAGAAACTATTTACAGCATGTATACTGAATACGTATTCTGACAATCAAAGGAGATGAAATGAAATACATTTATGGGTTAACAAGTTTACTGTTTATTTTGGGAACCAGTGGCTGCTCTAGTGAGTCCACTACTTCAGATATTGTCGCGACCGAAAAAATTTGGGCAGAAATTCGTCTTACCGCAGACGGTAATCGCGCGCGAGTCGTTACTGAATTTAATAAAAACAGTAGTATAGGCGCAAATATTATTCTTAGCCCCAGCGACAAAGTACAAGCCACCGTTGGTAATGAAGTAAAAGTGTTAGAGATGGATGAAGATATTTTAGATATCGACTACCAAGGATACTTTAGCCAACCGGCTAAAAATACTGAATTTAAACTTGAATTAATAAGAAGCAAAGAAAACAAAACACTAACCTCAAAAGTGGTCTTACCGGAAGAGGTGTTGTTATATTCACCGGTCGCTGCTACATATCGCAAAGATAGCCGGATAGTTGTTGAGTGGAAGCCAGTCAATGAGCCAGACACCACCCTCACCCTATCTTTTAACGCAAGTTGCACTTCCAATACAGGTGATCCTTCATCAATCAATCACTATGTAGAGTTGGATGATAATGACGGCAGCTACACTATTTTACTTGGAAGTATAGAAGGACTACATGACGATAGTTTGAACAAGAAAAAACCTTGTAAGTCACATATTACCCTATCACGCTTAAAAGAAGGCACAGTCGATAGCCAATTTAAATCTGGTAGCTCAATACATGCTATTCAAGAAAAGGGATCTGAAGAGTTAACTATCTTACTCAACTAACCTAAACTTGAAGTCACAAGCTGTATATTTATACCAATTAGCCTAAATACTTGCTCAATTTGAAGGGGTAAGTCTGACGCTAACTGCGTTTAATTCACTTCCAATAGCCAGCTATTGGAAGTGAATTCGCCTTGCCTACAGGATGTAGGTACCTTAGCAAGAGCAGGACGCGGGAGCGGTGTTTTCCCTATGGACAAGGAAAAAACTAAGTTTTGCTTTAGCAACAATGAGTTGAGACATTCCTTATCCAAACCTCAGGTTCATTGGCAAGATTTTCTCGCCTAAAAATAGGTTACGTAATTAAGCCTATTGGTAATAGCTGTTTAGATTGGCCGTTTAGCAGTTCAATAAATATCGAATTGCTAAACGGCCAATAACAGTAGCGCTAAAACTGATAACTCACGCTAATCGCTACATCTTGAACATCGTTTGCTGAAATAAAGTAATGACTATAATCAACACCAAGCGTTAACTCATTCGAAAGTTGATAATGTACCCCTCCACCTAAGTAACCACTTGTACCACTGTCTTCAAAACGTGTGGAAAAGCGCTCTTCTCTCACACTGTTGATTTTGTAGTCCCAGTTAAATGCACCTAAAAACATTTTTCCAACAAACTTATCTGCAAAGGTTTTTGTGTAATTGAATTGCAGCGCTGGCCCCTCTGGTAATACCGGTGCAACACGCGAAATTAGATTTTGACTTTGTTCTGGGTTGCCACTTAAGCCTTCAAACTCCACGCTTCCCTGACCGAGATCAACATAACGCAGACCAACATGCCAGTTAGGGATCAACTCATAGAATGCCCCAATAGACCAGCTGCTACTTGTATCATCTAAACTGATGAGGCTCAGATCTGGGCTAGTTAATTCACTATCCGCAGTTGATTGTCCAACTGACGCTTCAATGTTCCAACTACCCGCTTGCACTTGAGTGCTTAACACACATGTACTACTGATCAACGCAAAGGCTGGTAATAATGATTTCCTGCGGCGGATCACTAATGCACTAATTAACAGTACCAACATACCTCCCATCGTCCCTGAAGACGTATTTTTAACGGATGTTACCTCTTTGATCGATACAGTAACACGAACTTGTCCTTCAGCTAAAGCTCCTAGCTCATCTCTTACCGTGTAGAGTATGGTATCTACACCTTCAAAGCCAGATTTTGGTGTATAGCTCAAAGTACCATCAATATTTATTGCAACCGTACCTTGACTCGCAGTGGCAGAGACAAGACTTAATACTCCTCCTTCGGGATCAGCGTCGTTTGCTAATACATCTATCGTAATTTGTGTACCATATGATGTCGCCGTGTCATTCGCGGCTTGAGGTGGCTGGTTTGCAATAATTGTCACTGTTGCAGTGCTACTGCTAGAGCCTCCCTTGCCGTCGGTGATACCGTATTGAATAGTTGCGTTGCCAATGAACGTGGCAGGTGGGGTATAGCGAAGTTTGTTATCTTCTATTGTAACATCACCAAAATCGACAGATGCGCTAGTAATAGAGAGTGTGTCGCTATCAGCATCGGTGTCATTTTCTAGCACGTCAATTAAGAGTGTTTGACCCGAGTAAATAGAAGCAGAGTCATTATTGGCAATTGGCTGCGTATTATCACTAATTGGAACTGCAATACCACCTGGGTCAACAATGCTACCATTTGCTAGACCATCATCATCATTGGGACCACCGTCGGCTATTCGAAGCTGCACACACCAATCTCCTTCATTTAGCCCAGCAACCCACTCATTGCTGCCAGGGGGCGGACAAAAACCTGGTTCTCCCTCTGTTGAAAGTAGTTCGTTACCGTCGCCTAACACAAAGTCTTGCCACTGACCGCCAATCAGCTTTCGATATACCGCATTTAGCGGGATTGGCTGACGTTGTGGTAGCACGATGCTGTATACATCACCTGGCTGTGGTAAACCCGTTGCAATGAAATCAAAGATCCCACCAGCGTTATTAGCTGTCGGATCAGAAGGTAACTCCTCCTCTAACAGCTGCAAACCACCTGTGTTATTTTGTGGCACTGTCGCGCCTTTACGTAGACAAACTCCAGGATCTCCCTCAACTAAGAACTGAGTCGACTCCAAGGCTTGCTCTTGAATAACATTACACTCGGTAATGGCATCCAGAAAATCAGGGATCCCATCATCATCCTCATCAGCATAACCTTCTTGATCATCGGGAATTAAATCGCCATCACTGTCATCCCCAGTTAACTCAGCCAAGGTAGAGACAACCTCAATAATAATATTTCGAGAAGTAGATAAACTTGGCGTAGCATTATCTTCTGCTGTCACTTTCACTTTATAGATACCAGCAGAGATATTGGTAGGGTCAAACTCAAACACAAATGGGTCACTCGAGATATCTGTTATCGGTGAGTCCGGGATCCAAGATACGCTCACTTGATCATTTGGATTTGGATCTGAAGCTGTCGCTGTGATTGTGACTGAACCGCCAGATGTTGTAACTAAACTACGTTCTTCGCCACTCTGCGATACCAAGGTAGTAAGGCTAGGGGCGACATTTTGCTCAACAATCGTCACAACTGATGTCGATTTAGCCCCTTTGTTTACTGAATCATCAAGACTTACAATGATTGTTTCATCGCCTTCGGCTACCCCATCGGCAAAAATATTGAAATTAATACTGGTGCTGGTGCCAGAGTTAATAACCACCTCTGCTGAGCGCAAATCATGATCTGAGCTATCAGCAGTGCCCGATACCGTATAAGGAATAGTGACAGGGTAACTCGGTGCAGGACCATTCAGATATACCGCTATTGAATGACTTCTATCTTCTGCAACTCTGCTATCTTTTTGCAATGATACAAGTGGGTTTACAGTTAAGTTTTGGCTGGCAGTCGCCACTTGACCTTGGCTATCAATAGTCTGCCAGTAAACTATATGTTTACCAGGTGCAAAAATCGGAGCGCCCCCAACCAAAGAAACTGGCAAGGCATTTCCTGCACTGTCTGTCGCAACAGCCGTTCCAAGGTTCACTTTTGTATACAAGCCTGTTGCATTAACTGTTAAATCATTAGGTGCGGTGATTTCAGGAGTATTTCCAGTACCCGAACTACTTATGGTCACATTGGCCGTCGCTCTTGCCCGCGCTTTACTGCTATCTTCCACCAAGTAAGTAATGACGATTGGTACTTGTGAGTTTGGCACGGCTTGATACGTCAGCGTATCATTAGAAACAAACACATTACCGATTGAGGCTTTAGCACCCACGATAGTTAGTGCGCTGCCATCTGGATCGGTATCATTTTCTAAAACGGGTAACACATATTGATTAGACGCTACAGGGTCAAAGCTAAAGTTATCGTCTATAGCAATTGGTGCGTCATTCACAGATGTCACAGACATAGAAACCGACGCCACGGCAGATGTCAACTCACCGTCAGATGCTCTGTAGGTAAACGTATCTGAGCCGTTAAAGTTTGGTAATGGAGTATAACTAAACACATTTCCTTGAACTCCAACTACACCGTTTTGTGGCTGTGAAACCAGTTCTACTGTTAATGTATCTCCATCTTGGTCACTAACGTCCGCTAGGAAACTCGTTGTTCCATCTTCGGCAACGCTTCTTTGCATATTATTGGCAATGGGTGCCGCATTGACTGCCTCAACATTGATACTAAAGGCAGGTAGACTTGCACTCAAAGAACCATCACTGACACTAATAACAATATTGTTATAACTGCCTACACTCTCTCTAGATGGCGTACCAGAGAGTTGACCACTAGCAGTATCAAAACTTGCCCATAGAGGCTGGTTTGTGATGGAGAAACTCAGCGTTTGAGAATCCACGTCCGTCGCTGAAGGCGTAAAGCTATATCCTTCGTCTTGTTTTACTGATGTACTCGGTGTGCCCGAGATAGTTGGTGCATCATTCACTGCATTTACAATGATACTGAATGCGGTCAGTGAAGATTCGGCTTGGCCATCAGACACGCTAATCACAATACCACTATAAGTGCCGTCTTGCCCTTCTGTCGGCGTACCTGAGATTGTGCCTGATGTGCTATTAAAGCTTGCCCAACTCGGTAAATTGGCAACACTGAATGTCAAGCTGTCGCCATCAACATCGGAGGCACTAGGCGTAAAACTATATGTGTTGTCTTCATTCACTGATGTGGGCGGCGTTCCAGAAATTACCGGACTGTCATTAACTGATGTTACTGTGATATTAACCGTCGCAGTATTGGATGTCAGGCCCTCTGCATCATTCACGGTATAAGTAAAGCTATCATTACCGAAGAAGTTAGCATTCGGTGTGTACACTACTCGCCCCGTCGTTTGCACTTGCACCGTACCGCCTTGAGGTTGACTAACGATTGCAACACTTGTAACGTCCAGCTGACTGTCTACATCTGTGTCATTTCCAAGTATATTGATCTCTATATTGCCATCTTCTTGGATTTGCTGAACCGGATTATCGACCGCCACAGGCGCATCATTTACTGCATTAATTGTGACAGTTACAGTTGCAGGATCGGATCTCAGCCCTTCACTATCAACAATAGTATACGTGAATGTAAGCTCACCATTTTGATCTTGTTTTGGTGTGATAGTCAGTAGACCATCGGTACCCACAGTTACCGTTGCTAAATTATAATTACCAACACCATCTCCTTTGTCTTCTAGAGTAATATCTGAACCATCAAAACCTTGATCTTCTACATCTGAGTCATTAGCTAAGATATTTATGGTTGTAACAGTATCTTCATTGGTTGAGCCAGAGTCATTTGATGCCACAGGTCGGTCATTAATCGCGCCGATGTTGACGGAAATGGTCGCGATGTTGGACTTTCCACCTTCACTATCAAGGATTGAATAAGTGAAACTATCATCACCTGTCTCATTAGCATTTGGGGTATATGTTATGGTGCCGTTATTTAAATCAACGGCAGTTTGCCCTTTGGTTGGCTGCGATTCAATTGTGATTACACCAGATGGATTGGTATCTTCCACATCGGTTGCACTAGCTCGTACCGTTAGGGCTGATGTTGGCGTGTCTTCATCAATATTCGGCGTAAAGTTTGCTGCTACTGGTAAATCATTAACCGGTGTGATAGTGATATTGACTGTCGCAACATTTGACTCAGCATCGGTCGAGTCTTTCACTGTGTAAGTGAAAGAATCAGAGCCGTTTGCATTGGCTGTTGGGGTGAAAGTAACAACACCATTGGTATTAACACCCAATGACCCTTTGGTCGGTTGTGTTTTAATCGTAATGGATGACGCGACTAAATTATTTTCAGGATCACTGTCATTGGTGGTGACATTAATCGCTTTTGCAACATCTTCCAATGTTTCTAACGCATCGTTCGATGCCGTAGGAGCATCCTCAACCGCATTCATATTAATAGTTACGGTATAAACCGGTGAGCTGGCACTTGAATTATCTTCGACATGATAGGTAAAAGTATCTGTATGATTTTCACTACCGTCGTGGATGTAGCTAAAGCTACCATCGGTATTGAGTGTGAGCGTGCCATATTGAGGATCTGTGTCTTTGACTATTGTTAGGCTATCACTGGAATCTAAATCGTCATCACTGGCAAGCGACAATAGGCCATTGTTCAAATCACGAGATAGTGTCCCTCCTTCATCGATCGTATAGCCAATACTCTGCCCTGTGGGGGCATCATTCGTATTTATTACTTCTATGCTAAATGCCGTCAATGAGTCGCTGTCAGTGCCATCGTTAACCGAAATCGTAATATTTGCAGTTGTCCCTACATCTGCATCAGTTGGCGTGCCAGACAGTTTACCAGTTTGAGTATTAAAACTTGCCCAACTAGGCGAGTTAGTAATACTGAATGTATGCGTATCATTTGTGTCAGAGTCCGTCAGAGTTGGTGTAAACTCATAAAGACTGTCTTCATTTACACTGGTCGCTGGTGTGCCAGAAAGTACAGGCGCAACGTTGTACTTTTTCGTTACCGTATCAGTAAATGGTGCGCTTTGGTTTCCAGCCGCGTCAGTAATAACAACGCTCAAGGTCAAGGTTCCCTCTGCCAAGCTCGACACATCAACAGAATTAACTTGAGCAGTCGTACCTGTAATGGTAATACTTGCTGAGCTGCTAACCGTATTAGTTCCATCCGATATTGAATACGAAAAGCTGCCCGAACCATCCAAACCAGACAAGGCGAAGCTTAATGCCGATTCATTTGCCGCGTTGATTACGCTTTGGTCTATCGTAGCAGTTACGCCCGTAGGAGCGCTGGCATCAATGGTCACCGATAATGCACCACTGTCAGCGGTGTTACCCGCGGTATCAGTGGCTCTAGCTGAAATAGAATGCCCACCTTCTGACATCGCGGAGCTGGGTGTGATAGTCCAGCTACCGCTAGACACCACAACACTGCCAAGCGTACCGTCCACGCTAGAAATCAGTGTAACCGTGTCACCATTAGTCCCTGAGCCTGTAAATGTTGGCGTTGTATCATTAGTGATATTATCCGTATTTGACGAGCCGCTATCTGTAGCAGCAGTCATATCAGGTGTTGTTGGAGCATTAGGCACGCTTGTATCAATTGTGACGTTTAATGCACTAGAGCTGCTGCTAACGTTATTCGCACTGTCAGTGGCAGTGGCAGTAATGGCATGTACTATTCCTGCGGTTAGTGCAGAGGTGGTAATTTGCCAGTTGCCGCCTGTTGCAGTCCCAGTGCCAATTACTGTGTTTCCGCTACCAACTTGGCTACTGTAAAGTTTAACTGTCGTGCCATCTTCCGCAGTACCAGAGAACGTTGGTGTGGTGTCATTTGTGATGTTATCCGTGTTAGATGCACCGCTATCTGAACCTGCTATTAAATCGGGAGTAGAAGGAGCGTTTGGCGCAACGTCGTCAATAACCGTAATCGTGAAGGATTTTTGTAGCGTATTAGTTGAATCATCAGTTTGAATACAAACCGTATGTGAACCTGCATCTAAGTCATTTTTTACAGACAGCAAGGAACCGCTAATTTCAAAGTTCGCATTGTCAGTACTCGCTGTACAGGTTCCTGCATCACTGCTACCCACAGTAACCAAGGAATAAGTATGTGAGGAATCGTCGACATCAGTCGTGGATAAAGTGCCAATATTATACCCTGTCGTAGCAGCAGACTGATTTATGCTGTTCGAGCTGAGTGTCAATGTCAGTAGTGTGGGGGCATCATCATTCGCCGTAATAGTGACAGCAGCTTGATTAGTCCCGGAGCTATTAGCTTCCCCATCATTAAATACATAATCCAGTGTCACTGAGGGTGGCGGCGCTTCCGAACTATTTTGATAAGTAATACTTTGTAGTACAGAATCAACAATGGCAGAGGTTGCACTAGTGTTAAAGGTTAACACTAAGGTGCCAGCAGAGTTTGTCGTAACAGTGCCAACAGTGGCTGAGTTATAAACAAATGTATTCCCCTCAGTAAGCGTTCCCAATAATCCGCCGTTACCAAATATATCTTGCGAACTTGCACCACCATTTCGTGAAATAGTCAGGCTTGCGTTGTTGTAATTACCTACCCCGCTATCAAGTGCATCAAGTTCGGTATCAGAAATCACCACATCAGAGTCAATAGCTACCGCGGAGCCATTTTCCAAGAAGGTTGCACCGCCATTTAAATTACTAAATACCGGCACATCGTTCGGGCTAACAAAGGTGATATCAGTATTTGCGCCGTTGTCAGCAACCGTAAAGACAAGCGAATTACTCGGTGCATTTGACAGGCTAATAGCTACTTCAACCGCACTGAAATCCGTCGCATCTGTATCAACCTGAAGTGTACTGGTACCATTAAAACGTACATTACTTGTCGTTAAACCGGTAACGCCAGTGATGGTAATGATATCTCCGATGCTTAAGTCCGTGATAGTATCACCATTGAGATCTGAGGCACTGCCCACAAAGCTATCATTACCAGCGTTACCTGTCAGTGAATCCGTACCTCCGCCAGGTCTAATGATGTCTGCACCACTACCACCGGTTATGGTATCGTTGCCATTAAAATCCGTCGCCGTCATGTTAATTGAATCGCCGCTGAGCGCACTTGCATTCAGTGTAAGTGCAGCAGAAAGCGGAAAACCGAGTGAATTAGAAATGGCAACTGTACCGCCATCTGAGTCAAAGTTATCGGTTAGGGTTATCGTAAATATGTTTAGGGAGCCAATCGCGATGTTCTCAATTTCAGATACGCTAGTGTTTGCAAAGTTGAATGTTCCGCCATCCATCAGCTTGAGTGTTTCTGATCCAGCAGCCCCCGTAATTGCAGTGGTAAAGCTGTTGCTAATATTAGCCGCGTCCAAAGTCACTGTTGCGCCACTTAAAAGCGTTAGTGAACCTATATTAACAAACCCGCCGCTGGTCAAGTCTGCGCCATCAGAAGCGCGAACAGAGTCGGCAACAGTGGCATCCCCAGTTAATGTTCTGGCATATGCGCTGCCGCCAATATCAAAAATAATGGCATCATCAGCAGCAACAGCAGACACATTTGTTGTCGCACTGCCAACTGTAATGGTTCTGGTATTTCGAGTATCGTCGCCAACGCTGTAGGTTTCAACGCCTGTAAAAGTTGTAAAGTCTCCATCTCCGGTCAGGTTGATGGTTTCTGAGCCTGCTGCGGTGATGGTACCAGTAAAACTATTATGCTGTGCCACAGACATAGTTACGGTACTGTTTGAGGCAAGCGTTAGATTTGTAACTGCATTAATCGTCGCAGCGCTAATGTCCGCACCAGAACTTAACGCAAGCGTATCCGCTGTTGTGTTATCACCTGTAATGGTTCCTGTGTAGCTCAATGCACCAACATCAAATGTAATGGCATCGGTACTTGAAGTGCCAGTAACTGAGTGCCCAGCACCGCTCACCGTCACGGTTCTTGAATTATTACTATCATCTAGAAGCGTGTAACTTTCAATGGCAGTTATGGTTGAAATATCACCATCTCCAGAAACCGTTAGTGACTCTCCCGTTCCACCCGCAGTGACCGTACCTGTAAACCCAGAGATCTGAGATGCGTCTATAGTTATCGCGCCATCGGTCGCAACCGAGAGGTTTTCAAAACCGCTAACACTTGCACCCGCGATGCTGCCACCATCGCCGATATTCAGCGTGTCTGTCCCTGACCCCCCAGCCAATGTCCCGCTAGCACTTATGGCGCCAATATTCACAGTGTCATCACCACTACTACCGGTAACACTTTGCCCAGTTGCACCAAGCGTAAAGGTGTTTGCGGTTGACAAAACGTAAGCCTCAACGGCTGCGTTACCTGTTAATCCATCGGAAGTATTACTAATGGTTATCGTTTCAGAGCCTGCTGCGGTAATTGAAGAAACAGCGTCATGCTGTGATTCTGTCATCGTTACTGACGCACCACTTGCTAAGCTCAGCGTTTCAAACCCAGTAATTGACGTCGCCCCGCTTATATTGGCACCATTACCGAGCTGTAATGTATCCGTTCCAGTTCCCCCTGATAGCGTTCCAGTTGCGCTAAATCCTGCAACATTTACAGTATCATTACCCGTGCTACCTGTAATATTTTGACTCGCAGCGGCGAGTGTAATTGTAAACGCAGCATCTAAAACATAAATTTCAATATCTGCATCGGCGGTAATAACACCATCTACAGTGGTGCTTGATAGCGTGAAAGTATTGGTACCTGAACCGTTAATCGTGGTAAAGCTATCATGCTGTGCCTCTGATAATGTCAAATTACCGGAAGAAACCGGAGAAAGCGTCTCAAACCCACTAAGTGAGGTAAGCGCTGTTAAGTCCGTGTTAGTCGCAACAATGAGCTCATCAGTACCAGCACCAGCTCCACCATCAGCGCTCGAGCCTGTTGCGTGGGTTGCGTCAGCGATGGTCAACGTTTCACTTTCTGTAGTGAAAGTAATCGCGGGTGATAGGTTAGTACCACTATTTGTATTAAACCCTGCAGCATTGGAGCTTGCCGCGGTGACATTAGTCACTGATATGGTTGCCGTTCTTGATACACTGCTTGCAGAGCCATCATTAATAACAACCGTCACCGTTCTAGCCGTTTCATTTGGTGCGCTGGAGGTATTGTTGTATGTGATTGCTTGCAGAAAAGTTTGCACTTCTGAAGCTGTTGCTGAGGCACCTGTTATTGAGATGGTATCTTGTAACGTAATATCAGAGGCGCCAGAAACCCCTGTTAGCGCATTTTGTGCCGCGGCCGTTATATTCAACCCTTCAGCAGCACCGTCTTGATCATTAGTTAATGACACAGTAACCGTGGTTATCGTATCCCCATCAGCCTCGGTGACAGCCGCATTTGTTGCAATATTAACAGCCCCTCCACCTTCTGAGAAAGCCGCGCTGCTGTCATCTGAGCCAGAGCTCGAATCTAAGTCAACCACAGGCAGGGTGTTGGCTGTTGAAAAATTAAAAGTAGTATCGTCGCTAATGCCTGCAAAGCTAAAGCTTGCATTATCATCGACTGCGGTCGCGTCAATTCGTATCGCGTAGTTGCGGTTGCCAGTTAAATTTGTGGTTGGGTTTAAATAAATTTTGTCACCCGAAATACCGATACCACCCGCACCAGGAGTTGTTGTTGCGGTAGCAGACGTCACATCAAAAACCTGAAAATTACTACTACCTGTCACGTCTCTAATGGTAATGTTGCCAGTCCCAGCCACAATATTTTCACTGAAGTCGATAACAATATCATTGCTGGCTGTCACGTTAGTGGCATTGTCATTTGGCGTAGAATTAGCGCCATCAAATGTTGGCGCTGCTGTATCGACAGTAAACGCAGTAATTGCTAACGGTGTGTTGGTATTACCTGCAGCATCTTGGACTGTAATAGTACAGTCACTATAGGTACCCTCTGCGAGTGGCGAAGTGTTGTCACTCTGGGTTAGGGTTATTGTTTGGTTTCCAGTGCTGCTAATCGTTGTAGAAGTTGATGTACCACAACTGCCACCCACAGATAATGTGCCAGTTTCAGTAGTACTAAACGTATAGTTTGGCGTTGTATCACTCGTTGGTGTCGACACTGCTGTGACTTCAGCCACCGTTGGCGCGGTGGTATCCACTACAAAAGATGGAATATTGAGTGTATTACTAGTATTCGACGCATCGTCCGTAACCGTGATAGTGCAATTACTATACGTCCCATCTGCTAAAGGCGATGAGTTGTTTGTTTGTGTTAACGTGATGGTCTGGTTACCCGTACTACTTATGGTAGTAGAAGTTGACGTACCGCAACTGCCTCCAACAGCTAACATGCCAGCTTCGTCTGTAGTAAAAATATAATCTGGTGTGTTGTCTTGGGTTGGCGTAGTAACCGGTGTCACTTGACTGATAATAGGGGCTGTCGAGTCTGGGTTTTGGATATTAGTCAACACGAAATCATCGAACCGGCTATAGTCTATATCTGAATTATCATTTTTACGAATGGTAATCTTTGAAACACCAGTCCAATTCAAGTTAACCTGCTGATTACTGCCCACTGTCACATTTACTGAATTGCCCTTATTAGATTCAATCGTGAAGTACTGTGAGCTCGAGCTATAGAGGTGTACACTGGTGATATCAAAGATCTGCCCGGTACTGAAATAAAAATACAGTTTTTTATCACCCGTACTAGTTCCGGATCTATCTACCAAACATTCTCGAGTACCGCTGTACACGTAACATGACAAATCTCCACTATCTAGTTTTAATTTCGCTATATACCCACTACCAATATCGTACGTTTTAGCATTTTCATAAATATTACTAAAGGCATCCATATTGATGGTTTTATCAACAGCTAATACATCACTAAAATCTTTTAATGTAGCCTCAGAAAAAGGGGTAGTGGTATTCACTTCACCTTTATGTATTTCTAGCTCCCAGTCGCCATTTAGATCGCGACTACCCGTCAAGTTATTTGAGGCTGCAATATCAACATGCGTATTTTTCTTGATGATTTCGACTAATTCAAAGCCATGATTGTTGGCCGCTAATTCACAGCCATAAAATAGCAGATCAGCGCCGGGCTTCATTGCTTGATTTATCACGTCAGTAAGCTGGCTATCGTGTGCGAAGTCTGTTTTATTTACTCGCTCATCGCCTAAGTGGATAGTGCCCGCTGTCGCATGCGACACCAAATGGACAGCATCAAGGCCACGATATTGCTTAAGCCAAAATATCAGTTGTTGCTTACCGCTAGACCCTGCTTTTAAATCAATAACCTCTATACCGGGACGGATGCGCTGATAAAACAAGTGCTTATCTTTCACATCAGCAGCAAGGATAATTAGCTCTTTCACACCAGCCAGTTTGCTAAGGCTAATTTCCCCTTCTATTGCTGTCGATTCTTCGGCTTCGTAAAAGAATGATTCAAGTTGATAATTTGATTTACCTCGAGCCAAACGTTCAGGCTGAATACTACTTGGATGAAGGTTAAAAAGTGCGTTTTGCTGTATCGCAGCATAACTACTGACAGGTAATAGAGCGGAAACTATTCCATTTAACACGAGATGATGCATATTACTTCCTTCTTATATCACAAGGTAGCTTAAGTTCAGTTTTACTTTGGAGAAATAATACTGGCGCTTGTTCCCAACGGGTCTTGCCAAAATTGCATTTCGTTATATTTTGCAAAAAGATCGGGCGGTAAAATGGTATTACGTGCTTTATATTCAACTTTTCTTTTCACGGTGTGCAGATCTTTCACACCCAATTGAATATCAAATTCATTTTCGCTGTATTCCACATTGTCAAAATCATGTTGAAAACCGTCGAGTTGCAAAAACTCATAGAGTAATGCCAACGTTTTGTGCGGATACTGAGTAAAAATGTCGTAATCTATAATCAACAATCTATCCGAAAACTCGCCATAATATGCTTCTTTCAAAGCCGTCCAGGCAGAGCCAACAGCGCCAGCTGATTGCACTAATGACTCACAGCGAGTATAGACTGTTGTGCGAGAGGCAGGAGAAAACATCCGGCTATAGTCGAATGGGTTTTTACGATAAATCCGCTCAAAGCTGTCCATTATCCAAGCAGGGTTCCTGACTAAACAAATAACTTTAAGATTTTGATGCAACTCAACTTGCTGATGAAGTCTTGCCGTCCACAACCTATTTGTATCGAAAATCACGGACTTATTTTGTTGCGCTTCGTAGTACGATTTAAATATAGCAGTAACTAAAGATTTGCGCTTTTTCTCATCAAAAAATGAACCAAACTCACTACCTGCACCTATTTGCTCAAGACATGTGTTTATCAACACAGCTACGGGGCTAGACATGCCGGCATGAAAAGCTGGGTTTTGTCTTAAAATACCTGCTAGCAGGGTGGAACCTGAGCGCGGCAAGCCAGAGATAAAATGAAATTGCTGTGTCATAAAACAGTCCCTATACAGCCCTTGAGTTCGAATTTAGCCATTAATTGCAACCAATATAGAAACAAAATAGCGATATTTTTATAATTGAATTATTCTATATAAAATGTAGTCACCTTTTATTTTACATGCAAGCAAGCCTAAGCATTACCGATTTTAGAAAATCGATATGAATAATAAAGAAGAGTCGTTATCTAAAATAAACCGGGTGGCTTATAGAGCAGGTAAAACATACCTTGCTCATACGCAATGGCCATAAAATTCCGTAATGCTAAACACATCTACAGGTGTTACTTTAAGCGCAGTTGAGTTTGGGTCAGCTCACCTAGTAAACAGCTAAATGAGCTAACCATCACGTCCGACATAGCAGCTACGTCAGCTCTTAATTCCTTTGTGGAAAAATGCCTTCCATACAAATTACATAATTCACCGCTTGGTAAGGGCTACGACTTCTCACCGCAACAGCAGCGCCTGTTACTCCAGTTTCACCGCTAACATGTCCAGATGCAGAACCAGTCTGAGTCACTTCTATTCCTCCGAGTGCTACGGTAGAAGAGGGATTACCACCTGTGTAGTAAATTTTTTCCGGTGCATCAGGACCCGCGATATCTGGTGCTGTTGCAAGGTACGCTCCTGCCTGTGGTGTGGCTGAATCACCTTCCAATTGAGTCGCATTTAAAGTCACATGTGTGGTTGTAGCGTCTCCTGCTCCAGTAACATTAAGATTAACTCCATGATGGTGTGGTGGTAGGTTAGACTCGGTCAATATGAAGGAATCTCCACCACCAAACTGCCCCATATTAAATGGACCATAATATGGAGATGTACCATAGCCCAAAGGCGATCTACCTCTAAAATCAGGCAAACCAAATGATACTCTCCCATCACCACCAAAGTAGGTACCGAGTAACGCGAACACGGCAGTATATTGTGTTATTTGAACGGTCCCACCCATACAGAATGCAAAATCGACCGGCGCAAAGTGAAAGCCGCATGGCATAATCTGCCCAGTATATTCATCACTCATTTATTTCTCCTAATTAAAGTCAAAAGCCTGCTGGCTATAGTTGCATCCCAGCTTGAGTACCACCTACTCTCGAAAACTGGTGATCTGTTACTGAATTACCTCTTATCTCTGACCAACATAAAGATACACTTTGCAGAACGTTTCATTTAAAACAGCTCTAATGACATCTTTTCTCAGAGCAACCTGCCTGAAAACATATTCTTGGCTAGCTCTTTCTTTGTTGACAAAAATTAGATTCGATGACAGCAAGTCACCTAAAAAATCGACATACGATGCGCTTGTACAAACACGTTTCAGCAATAATCGTTTACTTTTACAATGGCAAGCGTCAGCCCTTTGAGACTTTTTTACGCCACCTGCTTTTGAGTGTGCCCATTACTAGCGCTTCATATTGAGTGAGTCATCGACTCTCCTTTAATATGTTCAGCGATCCACTCATTTACCACACAGTCAATGACCAAATTGACACGATCATTACCACCATTATTCTTTACGCTGTGTGTCTTGTCGGCATTGATATACCAAAGCTCACCAACAGCCATTGGTACGACCTTGCCATTAACTAAAAATAATACCTCGTCATTAGCCAATATCGGCACGTGTAGCCTTACTTCTCCCTTACACAAGCATAGTCCTCTGTCTCTGTGTGGCTTGATATATGCCCCAGGCTTTAACCGCATTAGACGCGCCGACTTTACGTCACATTGCAAACTCCATATTAAGCTTCGTATCGTTGGCAAACTGTCCATTAAAGGTAGATTTTTCCATTCGCTACCATCCCCCATAGCAAAGCACTGCAAAATCGGATGCGCATTTGTATGCTCCAGCTGACATCGCAGCGGTAATACATCCCAATCTCCAACGTAATCTCTATGATTCACATGAGGATTCCAGCTTTTGGTCAGTAATCGGCTAACTTCACTACACATAGAAGCACTGTTGATACCAATTGGTAGCCTACAGAAATCAGTATCAATCGCGCTCATCTTAAAAATAGTTCCTTTAATGAAATTAGATAGTTATGCTTCTGTGACAAGCAACCAGCTAATGGCTTTATATGATGCGCCACAATAACGAATAGTTATTAGCCTAGTATAAAGGGACAATAGTGCTATTAAAGATTGCAAAAAGTTTTGAGATTACTGGGTACACTCTCGTGCTGACTGGTTTTATAATTATCTTGTACAGGAGGCGCATTCTGGCGCAAGCAGCATTAGCATAGGGATTTTGACTTCAAGCTTGTGTTTATACCAATTGGACCTAATACTTGCCCAATTTGTAGGAGTAAATCTGACGCTAACAGCGTTAAAACTTCTTATCTAGAACAACTAAATAGCAAAATTTTTGCCTTGCCTGCACGGATGTGGGTTCCTTGGCGATAGCAGGACGCGGTAGCGGGGTTATCGACAAGGTTTTCTCGTCTCAAAGTAGGCCTCTTAAATAAGATAATTGGTATTACCTCTGCGCTTTAGTCAGGGGATGTGGTTTGGCTGAGTGGGATAGTTTTCTCGAAAATAGCCTTGTTTGCCTTGGTTACATAGGGGAGGTTTCGTTTAATTAAAGCGTTAATAGCGGATCTACAAATTTGCTTCTCCGCTACAACATTAATATTGCATCGATTATTGCTGGTATTAAAGGTCTCTTTGACAGGGTTAGCGATTAATGGATTGCACGTAAGCTTTGGTCTTCTGAGTCCAAATACCAAAGGCGCTCACCTGATAAACCACCGCTGACCACTACTTTTTGATTACCATCTAAACTGGTAAACTTTTTACCTTTTGTAAATCTTCCTAAGCTATAGTCTCTCAGGAACATGCCATTGTTTCCAAACACTTTTATACGTGTATTGTCTGAATCCAACACATAGACCCTGTGATGGCTATCTATCGTAATACTTCTTGGGCCATTAAGTTTATCTGTTTGATCATGGCCGAATTCGCCAAGTGTGTTTAGCACGTTACCGGAATAGTCCGTAACGATAACCTGGTGGCCGCCAAGTCTCAACCAGTAAACACTGCCGCTACTCGTATCAATTGCGAAATCATGTATCGGTATATCATCGCCTTCTGGAGTTGTAATTTGAGCGACTAAGTTCCCATACATATCAAATACATCAATAAAGCGGCTTAATTCAAAATATACAAACACTCTAGTGTCGTAGCGACGAATAATCTTTGCTTTCATCGTTACGTCAACACTTCCACCTGTTGGAGGGCTTATCTTTCTAACCGGTTCACTAATACCAAGTGACAGCAATTGCTCTCTCGATAATCTCGTGGAGTCAGCATTTGCTGCTATCAATTCATTTCCGGTCGCCATCGCAGGAAATGGTAGCACTGAAGCGGCTAATAACATCGAACTAGTATTCAAAAACGCTCTACGATCCACGAGCCTATCCTTTTGTTGTATTTATAGAAAAAATAATATATCAGCTTGGCAAAAAAACACAATTACTCTGTAATTACACAACATTACGCGAACAAAAAACAGACAAGATTTAATAAAAAAGAGTTCATAAATAAAAGATTACAGTATTTGGACTTGAAGTAACTAGTTTATAACCCATCACACCAGCCTGTTTAATTTTTTTAAATAATAGATAATCTCATACTAGACAAGTATTTACATTCCAATTAACCTATTACGTTAACATAGAATAAGAATTAGTAATCGTATGTCTCTGACTCAGTTTTCGGACAGCCATATTGTCGATGTCTTTCAGTCTGACAAGTATCAACTACTTGAAAAGATTGGGGAAGGTGGTTTTGGCAAAGTTTTTAAAGCTCGTCAATTAAATACAGGGCAGTTCGTGGCACTTAAGTTTTTGGCATTAGAGCCACAACTTGATGTAACAAAAAAACAACGATATGCCGAGCGATTTAATCGTGAAACTCTGCTTTGTAGTCAGCTTAATCATCCAAATATTGTTCGATTATTAGATAAAGGACAATTAAATGAAAATTTAATGTTTGGTGTCTTTGAGTATGTTGAAGGGCAAACATTAAGAGACTATTTAAGTCAAAATGGCGCTATTGATTCTGTCTATACCACTGATATTATGTTGCAGGTTTTGGATGCCCTTATCCATGCTCATCAACAAGGTATTATTCACAGGGATATAAAGCCCACAAATATTATGTTGAGCCAATCAGGGGCAAAAACCTATGCCAAAATACTCGATTTTGGTATTGGTACCCTAGCGCAAGAAAGTCGCCAGCATGATTTTGAGACGATTACCCTCACCCAAGAAACTCTCGGTACACCATCATATAGCGCGCCAGAGCAATTAAGGGGAGAGCCTGCATCAGCAAAGTCAGATCTGTATGTTTGGGGGTTGGTTTTTTTGGAATGTTTGACCGGTGTGCCAGCAGTAACCGGCACCAGTGTTGCGTCAATTTACCATAAACAACTCAGTGACGTACATATTCCTATCCCAAGCGCCCTGCTCGGTCATCCTCTGGCAGGTTTGTTAAGAAGAGTACTGCATAAAAGTGCACTAGAACGTGTCATAACAGCAACCGAGGCGTTTTCAGAGCTCGCTCGAATGAACGTTTCCAATCTAGTCGGTGTACTTAGCGACGTAAAGGCACAACACGGTTACGATGAAACAACAATAATGATCCGCGATGACGATCCAGATCATCGCGCAATTCAAGAGTATACGGCACTTACTGAGCGTAAACAGCTTACGGTTTTAGCGGTACGCTTAAGTGTTAAAGCGCTCGACAACCATGATAAAGACTACGATGTGATTGACACAGTTTATAAGTCTCAACGTAATCACTTTATCGATATTGCCACCCGCTACGGTGCCTACCATGTTGGGAACTTAGCCGATACTTGTCTTTTTTATTTTGGTTACCCCGTAAGCAGTGATAATGATGCACGCTTGTCTGCGCGCACAGCGCTAGAAATGATAAGCGAACTTGCCAAACGAAATGCATTGATGCAAGAAGCGCACAGAGTCTCACTCAATGCCCATATTGGTATTCATAGCGGAGTATTTATTACTTATGCCAACGCTGTTCCTGAAGGCCATCATGCAAATATTGCCGCAGCACTCTCTCGCGAAGCTGGCGAGCGACAAATTTTATGTAGTGCAGAATCGCGCTCACTCCTAGATGCTTTTTCAGAGTTTAACCTGTACGGCCAGTTACAAATTGGCCCATTGTTCGAGCTAACTCCAGTATACAATTTACAGGGTGAACGTCGCGTCGAAGCGTTTGGCTTTATGCGCGGTACTAAAAATAACCATGAGCTAGTTGGTCGCCATGCTGAGCTTGAGCAAACACTGTCACTCATTAATACAGAAATTGAGGGCGAAACACGTATTGCGCATATTCATGGCGAAGCTGGTATAGGTAAATCTCGTTTATTACAAGAGATCCGTGCTAATGCTCCACAATACCAACACTTGGTCGCTCAATGTTTGCCTGAGCATCAAAACAATGCCTTATACCCAATACTTAACTTAGTAAGGTATCTATTTAATACAGATCAGCTTGATGCCCATTCAGCAAATACCGTATTTAGCTACGTGTTATCAAGCATTGACAGTGAGCTTGATTTGACTCAGGCCATTCCTGTACTGCTTGTTTGGCTCAATATTTCTCTTGGTGATGATATAGCACCTTCAACTCTCGCACCTGATGAGCAAAAACAAGTGTTATTTAAAGGGTTATGTGCATTATTGCTGTCAAACCGCCATGGGATAAGTAAGTTTAAGCTCTATATTATTGAAGATATTCATTGGGCAGATAATACAACCTTAGAGTTTTTACATCATTTTGCGGGCGCATTAACGTCTGGCAATGTACTACTGAGTACATCGCGCCAAGATGTACCTAGCCAGTTAAAAGATTTAACCTTAGTCGATGTTTGTTTGAAAAAGCTAACGGCCAAAGCGACCGAGGACTTTATCATTAATCTATTTGACGGTCGCCAAGTCTCTGAACAAGTGCTTACTGTACTCACTAGCCGTACAGATGGGATCCCACTTTTTATTGAAGAGCTGGTCAACATGCTAAAGCAGAAAGCACTGGTTGGAGATAAAGGCGGAGTCATCGACTTTTTGGCACCTGATAAATTGGAGCAAGTTCCAACCAGCCTAAGAGAATCACTGCAACAAAAGCTCGACAACCTTCATCATGCCAAAGAGACAGCGCAACTGGCGGCAACCATCGGCCGAGAGTTTGAATACAATTTACTTATTGCTACATCATCCTTAAGTGAAAGCCAAATTCAAAACGACTTAAATGAGTTAATGGCTAACGATCTTATCGTGCATCAACGTCGTGTTGATAACGATAGCTACATTTTTAAACATGCTTTGGTAAGGGATGCTGCCTATGAAAGTATGGGTAAGCATGAATCATATGCACATCACATGAGTATAATTGAAGTACTCAACAATACAGGAATGAGCCAAAAGCAGCCCCTACTTACAACCCATCATTTAGCAAAAGTGGGAGATCATAATGCGGCTGTTGAATTATTACTAACATCAGCAAAAAGTGCTGCTGCCATCTACTCTGTCGCAGAGGCCAGTATTTACTATGCAGAAGCATTAAACTTCTTTCAAAATGGGTTAATTGATAACCAGCCTTTACTCCATAAAATTAAAAATGCGCTTGCTTCATCACGGGTTGCATACAATGGTTGGCTAGACACGTTGGCTAAAAAGCACGTGCTTCAAAATATCAGTGAACTCGCCACAATTTTAGACCCTAAAGAGCGCTTCATTACGATGAGAGGTGAATGGCTACACGCCTACGCTACCGGTGATATATTAAAAGCTCATAATATTGGATTACAGCTGCACGAAAACAAAAACGAATATCCACCTCACCAACACCCAGTGATCTTCGAGCTTTTATCGCAATCCTACTTTTCGCTAGGAGAGTTTGACAAAGTAATTGCGCTTGTCGATACGTTACCAAAAGAGGGCTTCTTCGATAATAGCTCTCAAGCCATAACTGATAATTACGGCTTTTGTTCTGAACTCACTTGTATTGCTTTTAAAGCGCTATCACAGTTGCTCACTGGTAAGGTTGATTTGGCACAAAGCGCCATGAACGATTTAGCTGAGCTTTCCAAAAATATTAATATAAATGACATTAGCTCAGCAACAAATGGGATATGGGCGTGGTTTAAACTAATACATGCTTCAATACAAAAAGATTCAGCTAATTTTAAAAAATATCAAGATGAAGCAAAAAATTACTCATCAACAGGGGTAAGCCTTGCAAAAAATTCTAATAATGTTGGCTGGTTGGGTTATAATAACATGCTCAACTACTTGGCTAATTTAGATAATATAGATAGCTTACAAGAATTCGAAGAAAAAATATCAAGCTTTGCTGGATATCGTTCACATCGTACTTTTTATTATTACTTTTTATACAAAGTATTACTATTTAATAAAAACACAATGAAAGATGACGCTTATAACGAATACTTAAATGATAAGGCTAGTACTAAAACCTTATATCTCCAAAACTATGAAAATTAGGAAATGAAAAATGAGTGATAATACAACACTACCAACTGGTTTAATCTCTTACATCTATAATGTAACTAACGATGAAGCTTTGAAGCAACGAGCGACCGACAACTTAGCCGAAGTGATGGCAGAGTTTGATTTAACAGCAGATCAAAAACGCATTATTACTGAAATTTCTTTAGAAACTGGATTAACAGATGATCTGTGGGATCAACTATCAGCAGAACTAAGACCTGAAATTCAACACACTATCAAAACAATTTGGTAATACATAGGAGCAGCGGGTGATTTTTTATCTTAATCAAGCGTGTATTTTTTGTAGTGAGTCCCTGTCAGTAATAAAAGTTGAGTTATTTATTTTGTACATAATCAATCTCTAATACTGTTGACATCATGAACAAAAAACAAACCAAAATTAAGTTAAATTGGCATTTCACCCGCATTCATCATGAAATATAGTAAAAGTGAGCTTTACAGCATTGCACTTGATAGTGAGGTTCAACATCTCAATAATACCGTATTAGAAGAGCTTCAGACAATTGTCAGTGAAATCCCTGAAAATATACACGCTATATGTTTCGAAAAGAGAATTGATCAGTTTGAAGATCCTGTTGACTTTTTAGTATGTTATTACTGCTCTCCTCATAATTTAGACAGCGTTTCATCCTATATAAATCAAAAAACTCCAAATAAATACGCCCTTAGAATAAATGAGTTTATAACGAATAGGAAGCACTCCCCTGCTTATAAACTAGTAAATTTAATATGGTTTAGCTTTGATTATGAAGAGGGTCGATATAGCACAGCTCCAACATTTTGTGTAAGTACACAACATTGTCAGTTTTCTGACTTTAGCCTATTAAGCTCATTTATAATTAACGCATCTGAATTTTTAGCTCCTGAGTTTTTAAACAAAACAAAAGAGTTACTTCCTAGTTTAGAATGCACTAGGATAAACCACTTCAGTTTTACATTTGGTAGAAAGGAATTTAGAGCTAAACTCGTTTTTAAATTAGAAACCTTAAGACTTCCTAGTCTACTCAAAGATCTAGACTGGAAAGGAAACTTATATCTGCTGAAACAGTTATTAAATACTATTGTTCAAGTATCAGATGAAATACAAGTTGGGCTTTCCTATTCAACGGAGTTGTCAGAAAAGATTGAAATTGAATTGCCTTGGATAACAAGACTTGACGAAAATTATCTACAAGATAGCTTTTTGAGCTCGCTAAGAAAAATAACAGAAAAAGAATTAAGCACTAATTTAACTCCTTGGCTCAACCTGAAAGTACAAACTGGTTACTATATAAAAATAACCCTTACATCAGCATCAGAATTTAATATCAAGTCATATTTATATTCTTCACCTTATAAAAAAAGGAAATAATCATGAAAAGTGTAATAGCGAAACTCTCTTTACTATTCGTAAGTACTGGTACTTTTGCTACTGAATACAGCATTTTTCCAGATTGGCTAGTCAAAGATGAATGCACATTAACAGAGCCATTTCCTTTTCCAAACGACTTGACTCAGCTAAAACCCTACCCGCTTGACGCATACAATAAATTAGTGAAGTCGTGTGAAGAGTTAAAACCTGTAAAGCCTAATGAATCGCAGAAGCTTGATTATTTGGATCACCGATACGCGCTATTTTCATGGCTGAGCTTTACTGCGCTAAATAGGCAATTGGACGAAAACTATAAGCTCACGCAAGATAATCTAAAAGTGTGTGCTGCTGACTCAAACGTCAATTGCCCGCTTCCACTTTGGATAAATTGGCGTGAAACCGAGACTATTTTCACAGCAGATGCAGCGCCTCCAAAAAACTGGGAAATATCCAAAAACTTCGCCATGATGCAGCCTTTATCTGCAGTGGAGCAAGTTGCGCCCAAAAATACACCGAAAAAACAGGCAATTTTAACTGACCAAAAAAACAACCCTGTATATTATCAGAAGTTTGTTAGTCCCTATGTATTCAATTTTATTACCAAAAATAAACTATATAGCATAGATGGCCAAATCGAATTCGCGAATAACCCAACTTATAGTTGGGCATGCAAAAGCCAGAGCGCGAGTAGCATGTGCATCAACATGAATACGATTGGCTTTTTAGCGTGTTCCAGTGGTTCCTCATTACCCACTTGTAACTTGCCACAAGACCTGACCAATTTTGACCCTAAGCCGCCAGGCCTTGCTATCGAGATAAAGGTAGCGTGGAAAATACTCGATGAGTCTGATGATCCGAGTAAGTACATTCGCGCAACACTGCCCGTAAAACGCTACCACCAAATACAAAGTGGTGAAACAGGCTCATTTAAAGTCGAAGAACAAGAAGTTGGCGTAGTTGGATTTCACATAATGCAGAAAACCGGCACGTCTAGTAATTGGATTTACGCAACCTTTTCACATCAGGATAATGTTTGGGGCAACTCTCCAACCTTTTTCGATAAGCAATGTCCAACATGCGCAATCAATCACCCAGTAGGAGGCACTAAGCCTACTCAAGTGGTTCGATTGGAACAAATATCACCGGTTGTTGAAAAAGTGAATCAGCATATTTCTAAGCTATTCAAACAAGAAAACGCTGTTTTGCAATATTACAAACTAATTGGTACGCAGTATTCAACTAATAACAGCAGTAAGCCAATGACTGATATTAATGGCCAACCAAGTGATACAATTGAAACCAAGCTCACCAATTATTCAGGTGGATTGCCCCACCCTGTTTATCTAACTAATGAGGTGATTGAGACATTTTTACAACTAGGAAATCAGCCATTAGGTAAACAAGAAGCGCTTTATTATAAAAGCTCCTCTTGTATGAATTGTCATGCAGCAGGCGGGATCGCAACCGACTGTGATAAGAATACCGGCAAACCGATATTTACACCACGTACAGCAGACTTCTCTTTTATATATCAAGATGCAAAGGCACAGTTTAAAGAGCAAAACTGTATCAAAGAGGAGCAGTCTAATTAACCTTCGGTTTGGGGCTAGCTGCCTAAGCTGATGTGTATTTCTGTGAGCTGCAATGAGCACTTGTGGTTTCAACCGCATAATGCTCAACAGTCCGTCAAACTATAAAGCAAGATAGCAGTCATGCTATCTTGCTTTTACTTTAAAAAGTAAAGATTAGCGCTGTGCTAACTTTCCTCTTGCTGTATGAAGCTTCTTGTAACTCTCAATAAGACGCAGATGCTTGTCTAACCCTTCTAACTTCATATTAGTTGGCGTTAAGCCATAGAATTTCACATCGCCATTAATTGAGCCAATAACTGCATCCATCACCTCTTTACCAAACATACGAGTAAAGTTGTGAATGTAATCCTCTATTTCTAACTCGTCATCCAATGCAATTTCGAGTGTGGCGTGCATTGCTTGGTAGAATAAGCCTCGCTCAACGGTGTTGTCGTTAAACTGCAAGAAGGTTTCCACCAGTTCAATAGCCGCTTCGATATCACCAAGCGCTAGATAAATCAAAATCTTAAGCTCTAGAATAGTAAGCTGACCCCACACCGTATTTTCGTCAAACTCAACGCCGATAAGGGTGATAATGTCGATATAATTATCAAGCTGGCTGTCTTCTAAGCGCTCAACCAAGTCAGCTAATGCTTCGTCATCTAGTGAATGAATGTTAAGAATATCTTCGCGATATTGCAGTGCTTTATTGGTATTATCCCAGATCAGATCTTCGGCTGGATATACTTCAGAGAATCCCGGAACTAAAATACGGCAAGCAACGCCTAAATCTGTGAACTCCGCAATATAAGCTTCTTTACCTAACGCCTCTAGAATGCCAAATAACTTATCGCATTCTTCTTCATTAGTGCCTGTAAAATCCCACTCAACAAAGTCGTAGTCGTGCTTTGCACTAAAGAAGCGCCATGAAATCACGCCCGTTGAATCGATAAAGTGCTCAACAAAGTTCTCCGGCTCAGATACTGCCATGCTGTTAAACGTAGGTTTTGGTACATCGTTTAAGCCTTCAAAGCTACGCCCTTGCAACAGCTCGGTTAAGCTTCGCTCAAGCGCTACTTCAAAACTTGGATGCGCCCCAAAAGAAGCAAAGACACCGCCTGTTTTTGGATTCATTAGCGTGACACACATTACAGGGAATTGACCGCCAAGAGACGCATCTTTAACCACAACTGGGAACCCTTGATCCTCAAGTCCTTTGATCCCTTCAACAATACCTGGATATTTAGCAAGTACAGACTCTGGTACATCAGGCAACACAATTTCTTGTTCGATGATTTGCTTTTTCACCGCACGTTCAAAGATCTCAGATAAACACTGCACTTTGGCTTCAAACAGATTATTACCAGCACTCATCCCATTACTTAGGAATAAGTTCTCTATTAGGTTTGATGGGAAATATACCGTTTCACCATCTGAATGGCGGGTATAAGGAATAGAACAAATGCCGCGCGCTACATTACCTGAGTTTGTATCAACAAGGTGTGAGCCACGTAATTCACCTTCTGGGTCGTAAATTTCGCGGGTGTAATCATCTAAGATTTCGTTAGGCAGCGCATCATCAGCACCTGGTGTAAACCATTTCTCGTTCGGATAATGCACAAACTCAGCATTGGCAATTTCTTCACCAAAGAATTGGTCGTTATAAAAGAAGTTGCAGTTTAAACGTTCAATAAACTCGCCAAGTGCTGAGCAAAGTGCACTCTCTTTGGTTGCCCCTTTACCATTAGTGAAACACATTGGCGAAGCAGCATCACGAATATGCAGTGACCAGACGTGTGGCACGATATTACGCCATGATGCAACCTCAATCTTCATACCCAAGTCAGACAGGATCTTGGTCATGTTTGCAATTGTTTGTTCAAGCGGCAGATCTTTACCCAAAATAAAAGTACTATCGCTTTCACTGGTATCAACCATCAGCATTGCTTGGGCGTCATCCTCTAGGCTCTCAACTGCTTCTACTTGAAATTCCGGCCCAGTTTGAATCACTTTTTTCACGGTACAGCGGTCGATTGAGCGCAAAATACCTTGGCGGTCTTTTTCAGAAATGCTCTCCGGTAACTCAACCTGAATTTTAAAAATTTGGTTATAGCGGTTTTCTGGATCAACAATGTTATTTTGCGCTACGCGAATACCATCTGTCGAAATATCGCGAGCATTACAATACACCTTCACAAAGTAAGCTGCACAAAGCGCTGAAGACGCTAAAAAATAGTCGAATGGGCTTGGTGCTGAACCATCGCCTTTATAACGAATGGGCTGATCTGCAATGACAGAAAAGTCGTCAAACTTGGCATCAATTCTGAGATTATCGAGGTAATTTACTTTGATTTCCATTGGAAGGTTCCGGTGTGTTGCAATCGAAAACGCTCATTGTACTTGAGGATGCAAGGCCACGCCAATGGAAGTTACATTTAGAGAGCATCTCATGGCAATAAAAAACGATGGATAAAGGTAGTTAACTGAGCTTCGGATCATTGTGATTAAACACACTTTGAGGCCCCCAGGTCTGATAGCGTGACTCAGCCAGCCATATGCTAATTCAGCCTGAGATTTAAAAATAATAAGCTAACTCAGACTGACTTATAAAGCCGCAAGTAAGTCTCGCTGACTTACCTTACCCAGTTTAAGCTGCTCATAAGAGTCATAGATAGCTTTTTTACTGTCTTGCAGGCGCTCAGCAACATCTTCACCTTCAAGCAGCGCTGCTTGCGCGGCTTCCAGTCGGTCTTGCATATCTGCAATAATAGCTGTTAACTTCGCTTTATCTGACTTGAGTAGTGTACTGTCCTGATCCACTTTTTGCTCAAGCATAGAAAACAGCTCAGAGCGCACAGAAATAGTTTTATACTCTTTAAAATCTAACCCTAAATGGTTGAATAACAGAGCTTGATTCATTTCCTCTGGTGCAATCTCTACTTCTATAGGCATTTCCACAATATTCGTCATCATTTCGCGATACATCTCAATGTTATATTCACGACTGCCGACTTTATGGCTTGAGCTGACTAAGGACTCATGGGCTATTTTTTCAGCTTGCTCAAAATGCTTGACAAGATAAATCGATTGCGGATTGTTCGACGTCTTTTCTTGAACCGCTTTTGCAGCTGCCATAAAAGAGTTTGTTTCCGAACTTTTTGCCACGGGGTTGGCAAATCCTTGACCTTCTATGGTGTTGTTACTCGCATCACCAATTTGTTTACGCGAACTATACACTGGCGAATACGCCGAATTTTGAATATACATATACACTCCTTGGTATTAACACACTTATAAAGCAATAAGTGCGCCAAGGAAATGTGGTTAAGATTTTAGCCTCTTAACCACAGTTACCGGCTCTTGTAGCTAAAAATTTGCCGTTCAACCCCCTCATATTAGCGCACTTAAGGCAAACTTTTTCCGCTACCGATTAGCCAGCCACTTTCTCTCTCCAGCGGATCATCAGCATATAAACTGCTGGTAACACAATCAAAGTGAGCAAAAGTGCACTAGCCATACCACCAACCATAGGCGCAGCAATGCGACTCATTACTTCAGAGCCTGTACCTGAGCCGTAAAGGATAGGTAATAGTCCAATGATAATGGTCGCCACTGTCATCATAACCGGGCGAATGCGCTTACCCGCCCCTTCTAAAATGGCGTTATTTATAGCCTCAGGAGTCATAATCTGTTGTTTTTCTTTCAGCTCACTTATAGCTTGATTGAGATACACCAGCATTATTACCCCTATTTCAACCGCGACACCTGCCAGTGCAATAAAACCGACCCCAACCGCGACAGAAAAGTTAAACCCCTCTAGGTATAGTAACCACAGCCCACCTATCATGGCCATTGGTAACGTTGCCATGATAATCGCCACTTCACTCAACCTTCTAAAGTTTACATAGAGTAGAACAACGATGATCCCAAGTGTAAGTGGCACCACATAGGCTAATTTTGCTTTCGCACGTTCCATATATTCGTATTGCCCTGCCCAGCTGATGGAGTAGCCTGCTGGCAGCTCCAGCTGTTCATTCAGCACTTGCTTAGCCGTGTCCACGTAACTACCAATGTCTACCCCATCTAAGTCAATAAATGTCCATCCGTTTATTCTCGCGTTTTCACTTTTGATACCGGGCGGGCCATTTTCAATATAAATGGTCGCAACGTCACCTAGGGCAATATTCAGTCCTTCAGCCGTCACAATCGGGAGCTGCTTTAACGCTTCAGGGGAATTTCGTAAGTCTTGAGGGTAGCGTAAACTCACCGGATAGCGCTCTTGGCCTTCCACAGTTTGCGTCACGTCCATCCCGCCAATTGCAGTTGCGACGACCTGTTGCACATCAGCAATGTTTAACCCAAATCGCGCGGCCTTATCACGCTGAATATCAATTTTAACGTAACGTCCGCCAGCTACCCGCTCTGAATAGACAGAGGCAGTGCCCTCTACTTTGTTCAGTATGCGCTCAATGTCCTGACCAATACGCTGAATGGTATCTAAGTCTGGACCTGCTACTTTTATGCCCACTGGCGTTTTTATTCCCGTTGCGAGCATATCAATACGGGTTTTAATTGGCATTACCCAAGCATTGGTCAATCCGGGGAATTGTACGAGTTTATCAAGTTCAGCTTTTAGTTTTTCAGTGGTCATCCCCTCACGCCACTGGTCTTTGGGTCTTAATTGAATAAAGGTTTCAATCATAGTCAATGGTGCAGGGTCGGTGGCCGTTTCCGCGCGGCCAATCTTACCAAAGACATTTTTGACTTCTGGCACAGTCGCAATCAGCTTATCCGTTTGCTGTAGAATTTCTCTCGCTTTGCCAATGGAAATACTTGGATAAGTGGTTGGCATATACATCAGATCCCCTTCATCCAGTGGCGGGATAAACTCACTCCCGATTTTATCCATCGGATAGAATCCCACTATGGTAATTGCGGTAGCAGCGATAAGTGTAAGCTTCGGAAAATGTAAAACTTGCCTCAACAATGGCGTATATGCGCCAACCAAAACTCGATTTACGGGGTTTTTGTGTTCAGGAACAACCTTGCCGCGAATAAAGTAGCCCATTAAAACTGGAATAAGGGTAATAGCAAGCCCCGCCGAAGCGGCCATCGCATACGTTTTAGTATACGCAAGTGGGGCAAACATACGTCCTTCTTGCGCCTCTAAAATAAACACAGGTAAAAAGCTCACTGTAATAATCAACAAACTAAAAAATAGTGCAGGCCCTACTTCTGAGGCTGACTTTGCGACAATTTCCCAGCGGTTTTCATCGTTTAGCGGCGTTTTCTCCATGTGCTTGTGCATGTTTTCAATCATCACGATTGCGCCATCTGTCATCGCCCCAATCGCTATGGCTATGCCACCAAGGGACATAATGTTGGCATTCACCCCTTGAAAGTACATCACGATAAAAGCAACCAATATCCCCAGTGGTAGAGTGACCACCGCAACAATAGAGGAGCGAATATGGAATAAGAATACAACGCAGACTAACGCCACCACCATTAGCTCTTCGAGCAACTTGGACCAAAGGTTATCAATGGCTTTGCTGATAAGCTCAGAGCGGTCATAAACGGTCACCACTTCAACGCCTTCCGGTAAGCTCTTTTGCAACTGGGCCAGCTTTTGTTTAACACCCTCTATGGTATTTTGCGCGTTTTCACCAAAGCGCATCACCACCACTGCACCAACAACTTCTCCCTCGCCGTTAAGCTCCGCTATACCACGGCGCATTTGTGGCCCAATATTGACCGACGCAACATCCGCAATCGTTAGTGGAGTCCCCTTAACGGCTTGGCCTAGTGGTATTGCTTCAATATCTTTAACACTTTGAATATATCCTGTGCTGGTTACCATGTATTCAGCTTCAGCCATTTCAATAACAGATGCCCCTGACTCTTGGTTTCCACGCTGTAAAGCCTGCTGAATATGGGTTAGGGGAATGCCATAAGCACGCAGTTTATTGGGGTCAACCTGTACTTGATACTGTTTAACCATACCGCCAATTGGCGCAACTTCAGATACACCAGCAACCGATTGCAGCTCAAATTTTAAAAACCAATCTTGCAAGCTGCGTAGCTGACTAATATCGTGCTTACCGGTTTTATCTACTAACGCATACAGATACACCCAGCCCACGCCCGTAGCATCAGGCCCCAGTTGCGGCTTTGCTGCTTCAGGTAATTGCGGTGCAACTTGACTTAGATACTCAAGTACGCGACTACGTGCCCAATAAAGGTCTGTTTTGTCATCAAAAATAACGTACACATAGGAGTCACCAAAAAAAGAATAGCCCCTTACCGTTTTTGCACCAGGCACGGAGAGCATTGCCGTGGTGAGTGGAAACGTTACCTGGTCTTGTACTACTTGTGGTGCTTGCCCAGGATAGGGGGTTTTTACAATGACTTGAACATCTGACAGATCTGGGATCGCGTCAACTGGCGTATTTTTTAAGGTAAATAGCCCAATACCAACCGTCATTAAGGTCAGCAATACCACAAAAAAGCGGTTATACACCGACCAACGTATGATAGCTTGGATCATAATACGCTCTCCTAGTGGTCTGTATGTGTATTTACTGACATCTCATCAGCAGCTTTAATGTCAGTAACCACAAATTCGTCACCTACTTCAAAGGTGAAGCTAATTGCCATCCCTTGTTTCAGTTGACTTAAATCAAGATGATGAGCGGCCACAAAATCCATCGTCGTCGCTGGGCGGTTCCACTTTTTGATGGCGTCGCGAGAAATATTCAACACTCGGGTATCAATATCAATGGCATTGATCACACCACCGACAGTTGCACTAGGTAGTGTATCAATATCCTCGCTGCTGTCGGACATAATATGAATACCTGTGAGTAATACACTGCCATCGTCTTGTTTTGTCGCTTCGAAGTGCAAAACCTGTCCTGCATTTAGTGCGTCAATATTAACACTCTCAGCCACTGTAAAATCCATCACCATTTCGGGCCATTCCCACTCAGGTACAGGTTGATGATCGATATTCACTACGCGGCTTTGATAGTTCACGCGTTGAATTTCTCCTTCAATCCAAACAGACTTAGCCTCAGCAACTGGCGCCATACGCATAAAGTCAGAGTTAATGCTAGATTGAGAGTCAATCAAAAAATGGGCTGACGTAACGATTGTGTCTCCTTCGTTAAGACCATTGAGGATTTCAATGTTTTCACCACTGACTTGCCCTAGTTCAACAGCAACTGATTTAAAGCTACCGGGTGCAACTTCAACGACAACACGGTTTTGTTTGGCTGTACGGATCACCGCTTCACTTGGCACTTGTAATACCTGATCACGAGAATCTGCATGAATCGTTACTTGCGCAAACATATTTGGCTTTAATAACGCATCACTATTGTCAAATCTGAGCCTGACTCTGAGTGTTCGTGTTTTTTCATTGAGTGAGGGGTAGACATAATCAACTTGCCCTCGCCACGTTCTACCGGGTAAAAAGTCCAACCTCATGGAAACTGCTTGTCCCTGAGCGACCAGCATTGCATCACGTTCAAATACGTCAGCTTCAACCCAAATCTCGTCTAGTTTGGCAATACTCATGAGTGTTGTACCTGGCTTTACATAAAACCCCTCTCGGATCTGCAGACCGTCGAGTACCCCGGACTGGCGAGCATAAAAAGTAATACTTTGATGTACTTCGCCTGTGCGTTTTAGTGTACTGATAAATTCCTCACTTAAATGTAACGCCTTAAGACGCTCCTGTGCTGCACTGACAAGTGCTTTATTATTGCGTTTACGTGCGATCAGATACTCCTCTTGCGCATTCACAAGCTGAGGAGAATATAGTGTGTAAAGTGGCTCACCTTGTTTTACTGCCTCTCCCGCGGCTTTCACATAAAGCTTTTCAATCCAGCCTTCAACTCGGGGATGGATGTGTACCAAGCTATCTTCATTGTATTGGATATAACCCACTGTCTGAACTTGATAAGACATCATATCCCGACTTACCAGTGCTTTGCGAACCCCCATATTGTTTTCAACATGGGGGGCAATCTCCACAACCCCCTCACCAAAGGCAGCATTAGAGCTCTCCTCTTCATATACAGGGATCAAATCCATGCCCATTGGAGATTTACCTGGCTTATCACGGCGATAATTGGGATCCATGGGAGCAACCCAGTAAAGTGGGGCCTGCGCTTCATTCGTTGCAATCTCTTGCTCGCCATTTGTAGATAGAGTCAAACCAACAAACATGCCCAATGTTAGAGTAACTACCCCAACTAGTATTAGCTTAACGTTACTGTTCATGTGTGGTCTCCTTGGCAACTTGGGTCAAATAGTAATTACTGCGTACTACCGCCTTGAGCAAGGCAATATCTATAGCAAGCGCCGATAATTGCGCGTTCAATTTGGCAATACGCGCCCTCACTACTTCAGCAAAGTCACCATCGTCATTTGTATACGCTGTCAACGCGGCTTCTGCTTGCTCTGCACTTTGTGCCACAATCGCCTTTTCGTAAAGGAAGCGGCGCTGCTGCAAACGTTGAATTGACTGAATTTCACCGTTCAAATTCGCAAATAGTTGCTTTAACACTATCAAGCGATCAGTCTTAGTCGCTTCAAACTCCGCAATAGCTGCGGCCTTTGCTTGATCTTGTTTACTATCAGTGAAGAGTGGCAGATCAAACGAGACACCCACGCTAAAAAAGTCAGAGCGTGACATTTTATTCGGCGCATCATCACGAAAGGCATAACTTGCGTTCAAAGCAAACTGCGGTTTATAAGCTTGTTCAGCTAATTTAATACCTTGTTCTGCTTGATAGGTCGTGACATCAGCAGCAACGACTTGTGGGTGTCGTGCTAAATACTGCACAAGCGTTTGGCTGTCACCATGACCTTCACGCAAAAACTGAGGTGCCAAAAAGGGGATCTTAGGTAACGTAATGTGGTCTTCAATAGATATTGGTAGTGTTTTTTTATTGTACAGAGAATCATCTAGTAACCATTGCTCAAGTTTTGCTTTGGCGGTATTAAGTTGTTGAAAAGCCGCTGAACGTTTATCGTCGAGCTGCATAACCTCGAGCTGTGCTCTGATGACATCTTGTTGACGAGTCGGCCCAACCGCATTAGCGTAACTCGCGTTTGCGATTTCAACCATCTGTTCGAAAAGCACGCTATCGCGTTCAATTAACGATAACGTTTTCTTTGCCTGTACCATATCCAACCAAAGAAGAGAGACATCACGACGTACCTGAGCTTGTCGGTCTAGTTGTAATATCGGCTGCTTATTCGCATTAAGTTTTAATTGCGTACTTTTGATTTCAAGACTATCTCCACGAGGGAGCATTTGCATGACACCCACTTTAAGTTGGGTCATGCCCTCTTGGTTAAACTCCCAGCTATCGACTGGTAAATTCATTGTAGCGACGCTTACTTGTGGATCTGGGTAGCTTAGCGCCTCACGACTCATGGACAACATCGCAGAACGTCGATGATTACTAGATTTAAGCCAAGGATCGTGTTGTATCGCTACTTTTATTGCATTTTCCAGTGTCATTGTATTTGCTCGCAGCGAAGCAGAAAACACAATAGCTGCAAACAGGACACAGATGATTACTTTCATTAGAACTGTTCCTCATAGCGACTCACTTCAGCAAAAACCTCATAGCTGCCATCTTTTTTTAGTAACAACACTTGGAATGGCATAAATCGCTCTCCCATTTCCATGCCCACAGAGCCAATTGGCATTGCTGGTACACTTAACCCAATGTTATTGCTGTCTTGTGTTAGCGTTTCATCTTGTAGAAAGCGCTTGATAAACTTGGCAGGTACATGACCCTCAAATACAAAGCCATCTTTAGAAACACCAGTATGGCAAGACTGATAATTTTGTTTGATACCAAATTTGTTTTTAAGCGAGCCTAAATAATTTAGATCTGTCGCCTGGTGCGAAATACCTTGAGCGGTGAGATGGTTGAGCCAAAGCTCACAACAGCCACAAGTTGGGGATTTAAATACTTCTAGTTCAATATGGGATTTACCGTATGCCACAGCACTCATTACCCATAGCACCAACATTAGAAAAAGTTTTCTCATGCTAACCTCGCACATGATTCAAAGCACAAAAGCCTTGAAAATTACATTATGAAAAACACTACCTGATCCGATGGATAGATATAAATCAGTATAAAAAAGGCAGATCTGCCCTGTGGCTAGGCGATTATCGGTGGCTTATAAAGAGATTGAGGGTAAGTACTTAGCTGCCCGCTTACAAAGTTAAGTTTATCGCTGTGTAACGCGATCAGCGCAAGCCATTCGTTTAAGGAAAAAGCAGCTAAATTTGTTGAGCACATGTGTGTTGGACAGGTGCATTCATTGCACTGTGTAGCGCTTTTAGGGTCACAACAGTCCATCTCTGCGCTCATCATTTGATGATGTTCAGACTGCGTATGTTTGCTGTGAGTTTTTGCTTCGTTATTTGTACTGTGCATTTCACATGCTGCCATAGACGCAGCAGCGCTTTGACCACTAAGAGTAGCCACCACGAACAAGGTGATAAGTATGCGTAATATTAGCTGCAAAATGCTTTTCCAAGTCAATAACATCGCAATGATAAAAATCAATGTGAAGAAATGCAAGCAAATCACGCTTTACGGATTATTATTTTCTTTCATCATTGATATACTCTGCGCTCATTACACAAGCATTACTCTGGATCAAGGATAAGAATATATGAAATTAGTTACCCTTGCTGCGACATTGGCTTTGACGACTTCCAGTGTCGTAACCGCAGCCGACTTTGGTGAATTTGGCATATCAATCTATGGTGGTGAATCATTCAGTAGCGATATTGAAACTTCGCGTCACCAAAAGTACGAACTAGAGGATGATTCTCATTTTGGGATCAGTATCGATAAGTATGTGCCACAAGGCCGTTATGGCTTTTATTATGGTACAACCGAAACTCAGCTAACAGCCTACCCACTCAACAAAGTTGAAATGGAGTATTTGTTTTTTCAAAGTGCTGTCGTACGACCGCTTACTGAAAACCTCGATGTCTACCTTGGTGCACAAATTGGTGCTACCTTTGTTAATCCTAACTTTATCGACTCAGACACATTCTTTGCTACAGGTCTTTATACTGGTTTAGAGTATGATGTAGGTGCCGGTTTTCATTTTGGAGCGCAAGTACGTTGGATAGCAACAATGCTTAACAATGGCTCGAAAGTTACTTGTGATCTTGATCCTGCGACAGAAAATACCTGTAGCTGGCACTTTGATGATGAGCTGATGAGACAATACCATGCGAGCGCAACACTGAGTTATCGATTTTCTCTATAGCGAAGTTTTAAAAGAGGAAGTGCGCCTTTGATACCAAAAGGAAGCTTCCTCTCGTGCCAACACCCACTGTAATTCGGGTTCTCCTGACCTCAATACATCTCACTTTTTCAGACGGTGTAAGGTTGAATGTTCTTAAAAGCATTGCCATTTCAAAATTTACTCAGGGTACAGATCGAAGAACTGAAAGAGCATGTGAAAACCTAGCTTAAAGCCTAGTTCTTAACCGAACCAGGGCGGTGATCTTTGTTTAACAAAAGATACTCTATCTTGGTTTTGGTCTTGGTACAAATCAAGACCACTAAGAACCAAAAAAGTCCCATGATAATCTAAAAAAGCAGCTTTCCTTCTCTTATCCTCATTATAGATGTGAAATTAGCTATTTAAGCAGTCAACGGCTATCTTCAATAAATGAGCAATGCCCGCTTAATATTAGAGTGGACCACACTCCTCGGCTGAATTAAGGAATAAATAAGGTCGAATTGATTACTCGCTATGCTTTATTTAAAAGATTAAATAAAAAACCACCAAAAAGATCAAAAACCGAACAAACCAATCATTCAAAATAAATCATCATTAAAATTTTAAAACCTAAATAAAAAACCCAAAAAGATCAAAAATTAAACAGCCCAACATTTTAAAATAAAAAATCATTAATATTTAAAAAAATGCGAAATAAAAATTAAAAAATAAAGGTTAAATAAATTAAATACCCACAACCAGTATGTTAAAAAAAGATCAACCAAGAAATATACAAACAAAAATATTGATATAATCCAATTAATTAAATAATATACCCACCTCATTTTATGCCCCTATTGTTTGTAGGGGTTTCAGTTCGTATTATTTTTATTAGGGAAGGAAAGATGCGTTCATTTATCAAGCAAAACATTTCTAAAAAATCTCTTCTAGCTTGTGCAGTATCACTTGCACTTATCGGCTGTGGTGGTAGTGACAACGACAATAACACGAACTCACAAATAGATAATGGTAACAGTGGAAGTGTTAATAATGATACCAAGGCTGGTACAAAAACCATCACCGCAATCGATGGTTACCTAATCAATGCTGTAATTTGTAACGACACTAACAATAACTTAGTGTGTGAAGACGAAGAAGTACTGAAAACACAAAATAGTAAAGGCGAAACTGTTGACCTAGTAACCAATGCTAATGGTCAAGTTGTGGTTACTGAAAATGTCAATGTATTAGTTAAAGCTGTTGCAGGACAAACAGTTGATGCAGATACCAATGAGGTAATTAAGCAAGGTTATACCCTCGCCTCTCATTCCGACTCAGATATCGTATCTCCGTTTTCAACACTTGCATCTTTGAATAGCATGAGTATGGAAGCTCTAGCAGATCATATTGATGTAGATGCTGATGTTATTAAATCAGACTTTGTCGCAGCAAAAGCAGTTCAAAAAACTTCAGAAGATGCGAAAGAAGCTCACTTAGTAGCCCGCTCTGTAGTTCGTTTACTACCTGAAGATTTATCGCAACTGCTTGGTAACGCTTCACACAACGAAGCTCTATTAAGTGATACGGTTACTATTTCTAACATTGCAGATGATGTGGCACTTGACAATATCGATAACCTTATCATCGAAAAAGATGAAAGCGGGTTTGTTGTTTCTGATACCACAAAAAATGATAATGACGAAGTCACTCCTGAGCCGGAACCGGCTCCAGCCACTTTACAGACGACTTTAGAGCAAGGTAACGGCCAATGGTACTCGGGTTCATTTAATAGTGAGCTGCTAAATGATGAAACTGTTGAGCTATTCACTTTCACTAATGGCACGGTTTCAGCAGGTGCAAGCACATTTAGCTATACAATCGAAGGCAACACAATTATTGCTGAAGGTGAAAAGACCCATATCATTTACTCTTCTGACGCCCTAATTTTGGGACTAGATCCAGAAGCACAGGATATGGTCTTCTTTGCAAAACATTATGATTTAAGCCGAGAAAATGCAGCTGCATTTTCCGCTGAAGCCCTATCAAATCAAACACTTTATGCTGTAATGGATGATAATGCTTCTGGCTACCAATCGCCTGAGCCAATGCTTATTAAACAAACGTTTAAATCTGACGGTAAAGTCGTTTTTGAGTCCATGCTTAACAACGAAAGCTTTGAAGGTACGTGGAGCGTGAATGACGCTGGCGTATTGACTGTAGTCTCGGTTGATGAAGGCAATACAAAGACTGAGCATTACTATCGTAGTAAAAGCACTGCTGATGTATATTTAGTTAGAGCAGAGTTAAACCATACTTTACCAATGGTTGTCACTACAAATTACGAAACAGCTAAAGCGATTTTTGATAAGTTTGTATTTTAATTAAGCTCATCAGTATTCCTTACTAAGCACTAGCCAAAAGGCATCCTTAGTTTGACGACCCTTTTTTTACGGGGTCTACTAGCTTATACTTAACCTGACAGTCACCACTTTGAAACGGTGTCTGTCAGTTTCCGTAGGTAATTACACCAATACACTTTCAGAGTGCACAGCAGCTACCCCTAACTGGTTCGAGAAGCAAGTCATAATATCTCTGTCACTACTTTTCATCAGTCAAGAGCAACTCTGACGACCATTGCCTTTCCGCTTTCGATAACTCGCAGACTGTTTTCTCAGTTTGACATAATCACTATCGAATATCGATGTGAGTTAAGACGCAATGTTACTTCAATGATTGCACACATCCACTGTTTTTCTAAGTCTCTTTAAAATGGCATGACTAATAAAACTATTAAGGGTCTCGCTTTTATTCCTTTGTCAGTGGGCAAAAATGCCAACACAGCGAACTTACCTGTTAGATTAACCGTCTAACTCATCCCAAAAATTAGCCTTCCTGTTGTGTTGAAAGTCATCGAGTGTTTGGTAGCTATTAGAACCAACTGAGCCATAATACATCTCTAAATTACACAGTGTTTTAAACGACAGGTGATGCGCTTTGATATTAAAACATACAGTTTCAATATCTAACTCCTTCCATTTAGCAAGTAATGATTTGTGAATAAAGAAAGTGTCAGAGTGCCTTTTTAATAACATTCGAATAATAAGCCGTTTGGACACTGGAACATTTTCAAATCGCAACCTTGCACGCTCATGAAAAAAAACTTTATGAAACGACAGCGCGGTAAAACCCGTTCTTTCATCTCCGGCGGCATCAACAATGGTTGCAGAAGTTCGAGTCACCCCTAAAATAGGAGAAAATTCCACCCCTTCTAAAAGATCGTTGCGGAGCATTAGAGAGCTATCTCCCCAGCAACTAGATATTTCTGGTAACCTAAGCGGTTGATGTCCCAGCGACTGCTTTATATATCCAGCTTTATCGGTTTCACAATCCACGCCAAAGCGCATAGGCTCATCCCCTAAGTAAAGCTGAGGCACTTGTTCACCCTCGTCTACAATAGGTCGCCATATAAAGTCGTATTCACTCAACCACATATCAGGATCATCTTCTGGCCCATAAACCTCACCGAAGCGAATTAATTGTAATGGTAAGTATTCACTAAGGATCCCTTGTAAATCATTCATCGCCTCACTCCTCAGCGCAAGCTTGATACTTTTTCAGCAAGTGTCGTATAAAATCCCTGCCATGTTTCTATCCAATCATCCGTAAGCTCATCAACATTAAGCTCTGGATCATGTCGCATCTCAAAATCTGCACTACCATTTGTGAGGTAATGATCAAAGAATAACTGTTCCGCAACTTTCTTTAAGACCCTATTACCTCTTGTCTTATGACTGCACAATAGTTTGATAAGGCGCAGCTGCACCTGTTCATCTGGCTCTACCAATATTTGTGGTAAAATACGAGTACTATATTTACTGTAATTTTCAATGTGGAGGTCGTACTTTTTAGTGTCAGAATAGTGACCAAAATAACGCTGGAATTCAGAGAAGATAATGACACCTGATAAATAATCAGTAACCGCTTTTTGTAATGTTTTAGCCCGAGCTTGGTAACTTTCAAATTGCTCAGCCAGAACAGTAAGCTTATCCAGATCAACTTGATTATCCAAAATGATATAGTGACTAGCCCAAGAAATGCTATTTGACCCAGAGCAGAATGTGACCCCATCTGTTTTAGCAACAAGTATCAATGATTCAACATCATATAAAAATATCACAAAGTTTACGTCGTTTTTGATGGTTAGTACTTGTTGATGTAGTGAAACTGGTAACTCAAATTTTTCAGGTAAAAATTCAATATGATCACTAAACAACAGCTCTTTTTGATTAAAGTAAGTAGCAATAAAGTCATCATCAAAATATAAAGTTGAACTAATCAATGCTTCAATCATGTTTTCACGCTGGTAAATCAAGGGTGTTGTCAATTTCGGCGCTAAGCGATAGACGTCAAGATAAAAATAGTCCTTCGTGGCTGGCGTCACTTTAGCCAGCGCTTTATCCCACCTTTCTCGGTCTGACTTTTTCATTTTGACGTACTGCTTAACCAGCTTCTCATACCATTGAATGTCATAACCCTGCGCTAGTCGAACTTCAAATGTCAATAAGTCATATGTATCAACATTCACTTGCTGTAAATTAGCCAAGATTTGCTTCTTTTGTTCTGGTTCACCAAATGAGCCAAAACGCTTCAATTGCAGCCCAATGAAGCAACTCAAGGATGCTTGTGGCGCTATTTTCAGCGCCATTGCAATTACTTTTCTAGTAATAATGTTTGGCTCACTTAATTCAAGCCAATAACAACTAGCAAGCACAGCTTGAAAATCACTAATACTACTAAACAATTGGGTATGTGGTTGTGCTGTATGCTCTGTCTTATGCGCATCTAGTCCAGTATCAGGCGCGAGATTTTTAGCTAATCGATCGATACTCTCGGTATCAATACCTTGTTTTTCAGAGGTTAACCAAGCAACAAAAGATTCTGGTAATTTACAATCATGCGCTATGTCCTCTTCAATTTTTTTAAGTACTTGCTTGGTTAATGAATCATTAATTAACTGCCTTAATGCTTGAGTGCTCTCGTCATTTATCGCAGATAATTTATCTTGATAGAGTAAAATACATGCTAGTAATAGCCGGCTTGATGGTTCTGTTCCCAGCCAATTTTCGGGGTTTACAGCTTGCCGATTACTTTTGAAAAGTTTTGTAATTTCGCACCACTGTCGATACGAAGCAAAATGGTAGTCTTCTAACTTATCGAGCAGTTCCAAAATTTGTTGTTTTAATTTTTCAGAGACACCGTCTGTGGATATTTCGATCTCTTGAATAAAACGAGCTTGATAAGCTTCTGCGCTCAGGCATGCGGTGTCCTGATCTTCAACGAGTAATTCGTAGAAATCATCAGACCATGATTGCTGATCGAAAAGGTGATAAAAAATATCCAATATACGTAAGAAACAAGCCTGTTTTGCTTCTTTTTTACTTTCGCTCTCTAATAACTCCTCAGTAAGTTCACTTATCGCTCGATAAAAATATTGCTGAATTTCATTTTGCTCTACAATAGTGCTATGGCGAAGCGTTGACATAATATAATTATAAAATTCAGGTGCATATCGACATGCATGAGGTAACAGCAAAACATGGTCAAGATCAAGCAACGCATGTGACCGAACTAATTGCTCCTTCCCTTTCCCAGTTTTTACATATGCCCATAATGCGGAACCAGATGGAAGGGATTCTATAAATATTTTCACTATCGATAGGGTTGGCGTGATTTCAAATCCTAACTGACGCTCGTCCTGACAGCCAAAGCCGAGGAACTTAGCCACACTTGCGAAAAAACCATCACGTGTCTTTTTCTCAGCGTTATCAACTGAAGAAGTCTGCTGCTCCGGTTGTTGGTAATCTGCAATTCCAGGCCAATTGGCTTTATCACGGAAGTCATTCAACGCGGCCCCAACATTATCAGAACTATTTTCAATTAACCCTTGAAGTTGCTGAATGCACCACCGAAATGTTTCTTTGGGATTTGATAAACAATTATGGCGAAACACAGATAAAAACGTCGTAATATCAGCGCTGACAGCAACAGCTACTACTTCATCAACAAATACTTGTATCGTTGTCGGATCACAATAACAAAGGAAAAAGTGTGTATTTTCTGATACCGCGAGGATATCAGAGTGTGAGATCCCTTCAGCTTGAAGAATATTATGCAGGGTATTATGACACCATTGCGCGGTATGATTTGTAGTAATAAATACTAAACAAGGGTCGTCATAGCTATCTAACTTTTGAAATTGAAGCCGAACAGCTTCGGTAAACACCGGGGGGTCAAAAACGCATTCCATCGACATAGATACTCGAATATTTTAAGTAATAGACCGTATAAATACACAGGCAATATAAAGAGAATCACGATTATACACATAACAAAAGTCGCAGTAAAAGTTAGAATACCGATACTTTTGGATTATATTGAACTCGATTCCCCAAGTACTAACTTTCACATAAAGTGGCGATAAATCCTAAGTTTGAGGAGCGTACTTGTGAGCTATCATTAGAATTGCTGTTTCTAACTAACTGAGCTGCGTATAATTAATGCCTTTTTAGAGCGCTAACTGAGTTGAATTCACTTCCAATAGACAGCCCCCAGGATGTAGGTACCTTAGCGAGAGCAGGACGCGGGAGCGGTGTTTTCCCTAAAACTCTCTGGCTAGACAAGGAAAAAACTAAGTTGTGCTTTAGCAACAATAAGTTGGAATATTCTTATCCAAACCTCAGGCTAAATAAAGTGAATATATTTTTCGTAGCCCTAATGAGGTTATCACTAGGGCAATAAATTTAGAAAGTGCGTTATGCTATTGTTGGTGAATAACTGAAGTTTTTATTAAATCACCTCAGTCACATCAACTAAACTGTCGATACACTCTTTGACAGCTGCTCTTGTTGCCTGCTTACGTTCACCATTTTGAATAAACTCTTCTAGTGTAACGTCATTGCTATTATCACTATCCATCTCAGCGAAACGTATTTCTTGACGAGTGGCCAACGCCTGTACAATTTCATCAACACTAATCGCACCACTATCATCAGAATCTAATTGAGCAAACTTTTCTTCTGGTGATGCAAATTTATCGCTACTCGGTACGACAATAAGGCTTGCTTCATCTGCATCTTTTAATGCTTGTACACATTGCACTATTTCGGTCGCATACGTAGATAAATCATGCGAATGACGCTGCTTTGCAAGGTATTCCGTCAGGTCAATACTTGCGTTACCATCAAGATCTGCACGCGCTAACTTTTTTTCAGCTTTAGTCTGTTCATTACCCTGTAATTCATCAAGGATCAGCGTACCACTCTGATCTAAATCGAGTTTGCTAAATACAATTTCAGGTGCTTTTTTATGGTTCCTATCACTTTTTCTTGCCTCAACTTGTACGCTTAAAGTTAATGTAGTTAACACAGCCGCCGAAATAGCAATATTACGTATTGAGTTATTCATGCTCTACCTCTTTTGGGTTAAATAATCTGCGCCCAAACTAAAAAGCTCATTCAGTTAAGGCCGCGATATGTTAGGTTCAATAATAAGATGGTAGGGAAATGTGCAAAGAATATGGAATTCTATATTTAATTTGTGACGTGAAGTGAATCAAAAGCAATATGGCTTCAGGGAAATATAAACCCAGTTATGTATGGGTTCCTAGACGATTTAAATCATACGTTCTTACAATAGCTCGTTAATGATAAGTATCTCACAACTCAAGTTTATACCAATTTGACTTAATACTTGCTCAATTTGAAGGAGTAAATCTGACGCTAACAGCGTTAAAAATTTCTCATTTAGAACAACTAAATAGCAAAATTTTTGCCTTGCCTATATGGATGTAGGTACCTTAGCGATAGCAGGACGCGGTAGCGGAGTTATCGACAAGATTTTCTCGCCTCAAAATAGACCACTTAATTAAGCAAATTGGTATTAGATTATTTATGAGCACCCCTCAGATACACAGGAGGATCATGCTCTGATAGGCTAGCTGTAAGCCGCAGCATTCGACTAGTGGGCGTTAGGATAGTTACGCAAACGTTGAGGATAGACTAGGTTAAGTAAGTATTTCACGCCTTCATTTTCTAAGTATCAATGCGATTATTGATAGGTTTAGTGTTCACAGCTCTGTTTAACGTTGCTTATTGGACAATAGTTATCAAATGCTGTTACTAATATAGATAATTCGCTTTGCTTTTCAGTATAAGCGTCTGGGTACAGAAGCCAGTTGTAAACTTTGGGTCACCTCAATTGTCGATTAAAAATACTTACAGATAGGTGTTATGGCAACTAGGTGGCAACATCAAAGCAGGCTATATAAGTTAAATACTAGGAGGTATCTGTCAGCGTATTAAAGAGTATTAAGTCTTTTAGTCTATTCATATTTTTGTCCGTTTCCATGCTCTGTGAAGCAGCGGTAACAGTGAGTGACCAAAGCCCTGTAGTAATAGGGAAAGAGCTATTATTAAAATCAGAAATCTTAAACAAGGAAATTCCTCTCAAAATTTCGTTGCCTAGCAACTTTACTCTCTCTTCTGAACATCACACTTATCCGGTTATTTTTATTGTTGGTAAACATGGTCATCAGTATTTTCATACCGTGAATGGGATCGTTAAACATTTGGCTGATGTTGAGCGGATGCCAGAAACTATTGTTGTAAGTATTGATGGAGGAAGCCCCTCCCCTGACATTTATCACAACAATATGTTCGGTAATCAGCCAAGTAATAAATGGCCTTCATGGGGAGAGCCAGATATGTATCATCAGTTTTACCAAGATGAACTCTTTCCCTTTCTAGAAAAGCAGTATCGCGCAAACAATAAACGTAGTGTAGTTGCTATTTCGACAAGTAGTTTTTTCCCACTAAATAATCTTATTCATGACAAACACTTGTTCGACACTTACATTTTTTTGGCTGCAGCGGATATCATTGGGATGGGACACACGCCAAATAAAACCATGGTGGATGGGTTAGCAGCCCGGCTATCTAAGAGCTCAAAAGTAAATCCGCTCATCTTTTTTATGGTCGCTGATGACGACCTGAAAAAACAAAAAAAATATCAAACCAATGTAGATAAACTTAAAAGCAAATTGAGCCAAATAGAAGGCCTGCCTTTTACCCTTCGGATATATGATAATGAAGGACATTATGACACGCTAATAAAAGCCATGTTGGATGTGCTCGAAATAAAATACCCAAAATCACTTTGGTCTGCAAAATATCGTGACATTGTTGCCAAGCCTGGTAACGCTCTGAAAAACCTTGATAAATATTTTGACCAATTAAGTCAACACTACGGTTTTGCTATTTTGCCCAGAGCAACTCGCTGGAATAGTGTAAATAGACTGGGTTTTATTAGTACATACTTGATCAGGCAAAACAGAGCAGCTGAGGCAATTGAAGTCGCTCAACGTTACACCAAGTATCAGCCTAAATCTTGGCAAGCTTATGAATCATTAGCAAAGGCATATGAGGCGAATAACAATCGCGAACACGCGATAGAAAATGCCAATGTCGCGTTAAAACTTGCTAAGAACGAGTATGATAAGAAGAGGCTGAATCAATACATTAAAAGCATAACACCGACGATAAAGTGATTATCAACGGCTGGTGATTCTAAATTAAATAACGAGGAGTAAGCGTAATCATTAATTAAATATTTTTCTGTATGGCGCTAACGAGTTGAGAATAGAACTAGTTTGCTAACTTATGAGAAATCGCTCTAATACCAATTTGACTTAAATACTTGCTCAATTTGAAAGAGTAAATCTGACGCTAACAGCGTTAAAAATTTCTTATTTAGAACAACTAAATAGCAAAATTTTTTCCTGCCTACACTGAGCTAGGTACCTTGGCGATTGCAGGACGCGGTAGCGGAGTTATCGACAAGATTTTCTCGCCTCAAAATAGACCACTTAATTAAGGAAATTGCTATAACTGACCGGTTTTGGCTGTCTCATCAGACAAATAGCTTGGCTGAATTCTAGTCCTTATACCTGAAACTCAAATTAAAAGATAAGCGCTGTATTAGCAGCGCTTATCTTATGGTTCCACTCTGTATGATTAAAAATTTAACCCAAGCTGACTACACTTGATTTAACTTTCTATTCCAAGGTGTTACATACCAGATGGGTAAATATAGCTTGCCTGTAACCCTAGAGGTATACCTAAAGTCCAGTATATTAATAAGAAAATACTCCATCCAATCAAAAATGCGATTGAATATGGCAGCATCATTGCTATTAATGTACCAATACCCGTTGATTTAACGTACTTTTGGCAGTAAACCACGACTAATGGAAAGTACGGCATAAGCGGAGTGATAATATTTGAGCCTGAATCCCCTACTCTATACGCAGCTTGTGTTAGATCTGGAGAGATCCCCAACTGCATCAACATAGGAACAAAAATAGGTCCTAGTAGCGCCCACTTGGCTGAGCTTGAGCCAACAAACAAATTCACAAATGCGGTCAAGAAAATAATTCCAATAACAGTGACATAACTAGGCAATGCCATTGCCTTTAACACTTGTGCTCCCTCAATAGCAAGCAATGCACCTAAATTAGAGTGGCTAAAAGCACTAATAAAGAGCGCACAGAAGAATGCCATTACGATGTAATAAGACATGCTATTCATCGCTTTTGTCATGGCGTCAATCATGTCTTTGGAGCTTTTAAATGTCCCAACTACGAACCCATATACCGCTCCGGGGATCCAAAACAATAAGAAAATTAGCGGCACGATTGATTGCATCAATGGAGCACTAAAGTCCGTTAGCGCACCTGATGGGCTGCGCAGTGCTGAATCTTCACCACTTGACGCATAAACCAGTAGAGCGATGCCTGCAAGCATAACTAGAGATGCAATTACAAATCCCTTTTTCTCTTTGCTCGTGATCTCATCAAATGAAGGTAGGCTATCGGTGTCACCATCGATTGCTGTGTTTTTTAATCTCGGTTCAATAATTTTGTCTGTGATATACCAGCCCAATAAAATGATAAACAAACTAGATGCAGACGTGAAAAACCAGTTATTAAGAGGGTTTATTGCAATTTCAGGATCAATAATTTGTGCAGCACTTTGTGTAAAGCTTTGCAATAACGGGTCAATACCAGATGGAATGAAGTTGGCACTAAAGCCACCACTCACACCGGCAAACGCTGCCGCAATACCTGCCAGTGGATGCCTACCCATCGCATAAAAAATCACGCCCGCGAGCGGAATAACGAGTACATATCCCGCATCGGTAGCGGTGTGGCTAACAATTGCAATCAGGATAATTGACGGTGTTAACAATATCTGTGGTGTGCGCTTAAGCATAATCTTAAGCCCAGTATTGATATAACCTGAGTGTTCAGCGACACCCACACCCAACATTGCAACTAAAACAACGCCCAAAGGTGCAAATCCAGTAAAGGTCTTTACCATCGTTGCCATAAACCCGGCAAGCGCACCGGGGTCTAATAGATTGTGTACTACTATTGCTTCATTAGTTCTAGGATCAATGGCGCTAAATTCCACACCTGAGAATAGCCAAGAAAGAAGCCAGATCAGCAACATTGCTGATAGAAAGATAATGGCAGGATCAGGAAGTTTATTTCCGACCCGCTCGATCCCATTTAAAAAACGGGTGATCGCAGAGTTTTGCGAATTCGCTTGTTGTGATTCGTGCATACCGTTGCCCTGAGAAAAAAATTGCTTAACCATAACTTAATATTTACATGATAGGCAAGTATACGTTCAGAACATTGGGACACTTTGCTGATTTAGTAGTCGGATTGAGATTTTTTCTTACCACTTCGTGTCCAAAAAAGAAAATACGCTATGCTTTTAGATATCCAAAATGAAGGATTTAATGATGATTGATTTAGATGACACCGTGTTATCCGACGTAAAGCATGGCTTCAGTTTACCGCCAAAACCAAGCCTAATAACCGAGCTACAAAATGCGTTATCAGACTCAAATCCAGATCTCAATGACGTCGCAACTATCATAGCCCATGACGTAGGCGCATCAGCTGCGGTGTTAAAGATTATTAACTCTCCACTGTATGGCCTATCTAGAACCGTTACAGACGTCAAGCAAGCCGTTGTCTTTTTAGGACTTAGTGCTATCACAACTCTAGTCACTAGCTTTTTACTCAAGCAATCCTTTGAACAAAGCAAGTGCTGTATTAGTCTTGAGCGGTTTTGGGATAACGCATCCGATATTGCCGACAGTATTATGGTGATTGGTAATAAAATAAAAGCACGTGTACCTATTGAAAATCTGCATTTACTCGGTTTGTTTCATGATGCCGGGATTGCGGCCATGGCAGTAAATTATCCTGATTATATGGAAACTTTAGTCGCAGCTAACAAAGATTATGATAAGATCCTAGTAGCACATGAAGAGCAAAAGTATCAAACAAATCATGCAGTTGTAGGTTACTTTCTGGCAACTTCTTGGAATCTACCAAAAGATATTTGTCAGATGATTTTATGTCATCACGACCCCGAATTTTTACCCCAGTGTAAAAATGAAGAACAACAATTGGCATTTGCTGCGCTAAAAATGGCTGAAAACTTCGTTCACATCAATAAACGTTTTGTCGCATCGCCTGACTGGTACTTGATGAAAAGCGATGTACTGAAAGCACTCAACCTAGACGAAGACGATTATCAAGACATCAAAGAGGATTTAGAAGACTACTTTTTAGAGGAGCAATGAGATTACACATGCGGTATTGTTAAAAATCCACTTTTGGGCACACTTAAGTACCAAAATTTAATTTGCCGTCCAATGTAAAATTCGTTTTCATCTATATTGCGGCAATATGTAAAACTTCGTAGACTGCGTGCAGGCTTACAATAATAACAATACAAACAAAGGAAATAACATTGATCGCAATGCGCTCGCTAAAGGAAAGGTTTGCAGTTTTTGGCCCTGGCATTTTGATGGCTACCGCCGCTATCGGTGGCTCACACTTGGTTTCTTCAACACAAGCCGGCGCGCTGTTTGGTACACAGCTAATTTGGCTCATCGTTGTCGTTAACTTACTTAAGTACCCTTTTTTCAAGTATGCGGTTGAATACACTAGTCAAACTGCCCATACAGTGGTGGAGGGCTATTACAATAACTATCGTTTTGGTTTTAAAATATTCGTACTACTCAATATTTTTGCAGCCATTGTAAATACGGCTGGTGTTTTGCTCTTAACTGCAAGCTTGCTTAGCTACTCACTTCCTTTTACTATTGGTATTGAATCACTAAGCTTCCTATTGCTTACCACTTGCTTGGCTATTTTATTGCTAGGCCATTACAAAATTTTAGATATAACCAGTAAGTGGGTAATGATAATTTTAACGCTATCCACCGTGAGTGCACTTATTATCGCCATGATAAATGGCGCAGCACATCCATCACCACAGACACCAATATCGCCTTATGACCTTGCACTGCTTGGATTTTTAGTTGCCTTAATGGGCTGGATGCCAGCACCTATTGAAATATCAGCAATAAACTCATCTTGGCTGAAAACGAAAATATCCAAGCAAACGCTTTCACACCAACAGATCATGTTAGATTTTAAGGTCGGCTATTTCGTTACCTTAGGATTAGCTGTCGTGTTCTGTTTACTTGGCATGTTAATGCAGTATGGACAAAACAACCCAGTAGAGCTTGCAGGTGTTGCTTTTTCCAAGCAACTAATTGACATGTATGCAAATACGATAGGAGAGTGGGCAAGATGGCTTATCGCTGGCGTTGCTTTTTTATGTATGTTTGGTACCACTATTACCGTTTTAGATGGTTATTCAAGAGTACTGAGTGAATCGTTACAGCTACTGCGACCCAGCAAAACGAAAAAATATTACTTAGGCATTTTGCTACTTCAGGCGCTACTAGCAATGTTAGTCGTGCTATTCTTTAAAGCTGATTTAAAAAATATGTTGATGTTTGCAATGAGCTCAGCGTTTGTTACTACCCCAGTATTTGCTTGGATGAATTTGGGATTGGTCAAAGGTGAAATATTCAGTCGTCAATCTGTTGTAGTCAAGGTATTAACAACGCTTGGGCTTATTTATTTGATTGGTTTTGCGCTGCTATTTATATTTTGGAGGCTTGCAAATTGATTTATACCAACGATTTTAATTAATACCAATTTGCTTAATTAAGTGGCCTATTTTGAGGCGAGAAAATCTTGGCGATAACTCCGCTACCGCGTCCTGCTATCGCCAAGGTACCTACATCCGTGTAGGCAAGGCAAAAAATTTGCTATTTAGTTGTTCTAAATAAAAACCTTTAACACAGTTAGCATCAGATTTACGCCTTCAAATTGAACAAGTATTAAGTCAAATTGGTATAAGCCTATTAACTAAGTCCGCTTACTTTAGGTTTTGCACCTGTTCCCAAATAGTAACGACATGCGCCTTGTCATCATCATTAAGTTCACCGTTTCGATACGCTTTGACCAAGCTGCTCTCAACCTGAGCGTTTAACTCTTCTACGGTGAGATCAGTCTCTTCTACCTGTGCATATCCCACAGCCAAGTCGAAGTGGCCCCGTAAATAACCACCAGCAAATAACTCATCATCACTTGCTCTATCTACAAGATCATCAAAAAATTGCTGTGCTTTTTCTACATACTCTACTAATAACATTTGTGTTCCTAGGTTATTCCTGATGACCAATGGCATACATGACATGGTCGTTAAATCCCGTGATCACCTTAATAAATCCAGTGAGAGATTCATCAAGTTGCTCATCTCCTGTGTCAGCGATAAGCGGGCGACCATTGAGCGCTTTCAGTTTTGATTTAGTAGCGATAACAATAATATTATCTTTTCCCACTCTCTTAATCAGTTCTGGGCTTAATTGCTGGTTACCGCGGCCGAAAATATGCCCTTGACCACCAATTAGGGTGATCACCAGTTTGGTTTTATCATCAGCCAATGCAAGCAATTGCTGTGCTGTTTGATCTTGTGCAACCAGCGCTTGATCTTTCACTACATCTACACCAAGTAAGGTATTCTCAAGCCCCATTTCTTCCATCACGGCAGCAACGGTAGAACCAGATCCCATGATATAGGTTTCATCTTCATCCATTTCAGAAACAACATAAGCGGCTATATCAGCCAATACCAACTCGTTGCTTTCTTTGCCGCCATTTTTTACTGCTTGTACATATCTAAGTTCAGTGGGTACTTGCATTTCTCCATACCGTTTGGCTCTTACGGTACCGGCTCGAAAGGCAGCCTCATCTATATCCATTACATCAGCTTCACCAATAGATACCAGCTCTCCTGTGACCAAAAGCTCAACCACTCGACCTGCAGCTTTGGGCGTGATGGCATACACACCACTATGAATTTTACATCCTGCGGGGATCCCAAGTACGGGACAAGTATCACCTACTGCATGGCAAATATTACGAGCTGTACCATCACCACCCGCAAATAAAAGCAGATCCACACCTTGTTGCTGCAAAAGTTGTGCTGCGGATTCTGTATGTTCAGCTCTGGTCTGCACACTTGGGGTCTGATATATCACCTGAGTGCTAAAACCAAGTTCTTCGGCAATACGCTCACCCATTTCGCCATTAACAGTAAAAACTTCTATATTTTCTCGGTGTGAGACAAGTTGACTAAGCGCAGCTTTAGCCCTTTGATTGGCACGGGGCTCGGCTCCTAAAGCAAATGCTTTTTGAGCGGTATCCTCCCCATCGCTGCCTTTTAAACCAACACTACCACCAAGCCCTGCGAGCGGGTTAACAATCAGTCCCAGTTTAAATTTCATTTTCTATCCCCACACTTAAATCAGATGGAATATTCCAATTAAATTGGCTTTTATTTAACGGCCAAGGTGTATTGTAAAACTGACTCAAGGCTTCAAGCAGGCATGTTGCTCTCTCATTGAAACCGATATCTAATAAACTAATGAGTTGTTGATGAACACGTTTTTGAAAATTGAATCGACATGTTTGCGCACCACTGAGGTTATCTACTGAGACATTAAAAGAAAAATTTGCCGCAGCACTCAATGCCCACTCTATCGCTTGTGGTTTTACTTCAACGTGCTCAAACTCTCTTTGTTTCGTCTCATCGCGACCATCAGGACAATACCAGTAACCATAGTCTTCCAACTCGCGGCGCGCCTTACCTGCTACTAACCAATGTGCAATTTCATGTAGAGCGCTGGCATAAAAGCCATGGGCAAATATGATTCGGTGATGCGGATATGCCTCACTCGCGGGAAGGTATATTGGTTCTTCGAGCCCAGCGACAAGCTCTGTGTTGAGAGGTTCCAAGAATAGCCCATTAAAAACGGCAATGAGGTCTTCTATTTTATGCATCAACATCCGCCACAAATTCAAACAGGGCGCAAATTGTAAGGTTTTTGAGGGACAATGTAAAAGGCATCAAGCCTTTTTATCGAACGAGCTACAAGGAGCGATATATAAAGTGGCTTGATTTCTGCCAGCCTTCTTGGACTCATATAAGGCCATGTCAGCCTCTTCAAAACAGCGTTGGTGATTAAAGCTTTCACCAATTAATTCATAGCCAGCAACACCAATACTAAACGTAAGTCCATAGCTACTAAAACGAAGAAAATCATGGACAAGTCTATCGGCAAAATTCAACGCTGCGTCAGGCGCTGTCTCGGGGCAAATAATGACAAATTCATCTCCTCCCCAACGACCGATATGATCGCTCGGCCTTGCCTGTTCAGTCAAAAACTGTCCAACTTCTTTAAGTGCTGTATCCCCATCTTGGTGTCCCGCACTGTCATTGAGTTGCTTGAAGTAGTCTATGTCGACAACCAAAAGAGACAGTGAGCGATGGTAACGGATCGCCCTTTGTACCTCTTCTCGCAGGACCACTTCTATTTTCCTGCGATTTTTTACTTGAGTCAAAAAATCAAGTTCTGCACGTGACCTTAGCTCTTGTTCTTGCCGTAAGTCTCGTATGACTGCAATGTAGACATCACCTTTCGAGACGGACACCGTAGAAATCGTAACATCTACAGGAAGCTTGCTACCTGACTGATGAAGCGCTAACATTTTTTTCCCTTTCAGCTGCGGATCACCTGCACCAGCTTGGCCACACTCCTCCTCGGCAAAACGATGTTGTGGAATTAAATCTCCCACTCTCATCCCCAACAGCTCATGGTGCTTATATCCAAACAACTTGGTGCATGCTTGATTAACGTCCTTAAGCTTATTGTTTCTGTCAAAATACAAAATTGCGTCTGGCGTTGCATTAAAGAGCCGGCGCTTTTCTTTTAATAGTTTTAAAGTGTAGATGAGTGTAGCTATGTTTAAGCATGCAAATAACAGCATAATTGGGATAAATAATAACGTACCGTAACTAGCCAATGCCTGTGTTTGTGTAAACATTGTAGCCTGCTGCTGTTTTGCGAGTGAAAACTGCGCGCCTATCGAGTGGCGCAAAAAGTTAAACGCGGCTTCAGCATCTGCATCGTCAACTTTAACAAGGCTATCCATCATAGTTGGTGTGATATTGCTACTTGTTGTAGTCGATTTTGCAACCGCTAGCATGTGCGTGTAGTTATCAAAGGTTGACTGTATTGCATCCAATGCAGCGTCTTCTTGCTCAGTTAAGCCCAAACCCCGAAGCTTAACAATTGCGTTATTTGTCGATTCTACATCTAATAACGCCGTGTCATAGTAACCATTTTGTTGACGCAGAATGTAGTTTTTAAAATGATGAATAAAACCATTATAGCCAAAGCTGCGCTCAAGCTCCGCGAGCAAGGCCGCACGCTTTATTGATACTTCAGAGTCAGACTGCCACGATTGATGAAAAGAAGAGATTGACTGATTAAGTACAGCAGACCAATAAACTAAGCTCCCACTAACAAGCACTGTAAATATAGAAAGCGCTATTATTTGTAAGAAAATACGCCTATTCATCCCTGTTACCACCAACAATATAGAGGTTAATGGTAACTCGACAGTTTATCTGTAAGCTATTCATGCTGTTACCAGTTGATATGACCCATAATATGTAATATCAATTGCCTTAATTCTTGCTCAATTTGAAGGCGTAAATCTGACGCTAACTGCGTTAAAAATTGCTTACTTAGAACACTAAATAGTACAATTTTTGCCTTGCCTACACTGATTTAGTGACCTTGACGATAGCTGGACGCTCTAGCGGTGTTATTAACAAAATTTCTCGCCTCAAAATAGACCATTTAGTTAAGATAATTCGTATAAGGGATAACGGCTACTGGAGAACAAGTCATTATCCCGAGCTCAGGTTATTCGTTTAAATATAGACCAGAAAATAAAAAAAAGCCGCATAAAATGCGGCTTACCAATGAATTGCTACTGTACGTAGAGATCAGTAATAACCTTTACCCGCTTCCGCCATCGCTAGCAACGGCTCGGCAGGCGTAAAAGTTGGATTTTCAGACGCATACGTCGATAGCTCAGAGCAAATCTTGTTAACGCCTTTTTTATCCATGTAACTAAACGGACCACCTAAGAACGGTGGGAAACCGATACCAAAAATAGCGCCAATATCTCCATCTCTAGCATTACGAATAATGCCTTCGTCCAAACAACGCGCAGCCTCATTTAGCATTTGCGCAACACAACGATTGGCTATTTCTTGCTTGTTCAATTTTGGAGATGGAGTAATACCCAGCAATTCGTAGACAGACTCGTCAACCTGCTTACCTTTTTTGCCTTCATAATTGTAGAAGCCTCGGCCTGTTTTACGACCTAAACGTTTACTATCTATCATACGGGCAAAAGCATCGGGTGCTTTAAATCGCTCCCCGAGTTCCTTTTCCAAAATAGGGGCTATTTTAGAACCAATATCAACACCTACTTCATCTAAAAGTGCCAAGGGGCCAACTGGGAATCCAAATTCCACCAAAGCTTGGTCAATTTTTTCAATAGGCTCACCCGCTAATAGTAGATTAGCCGCCTCATTGACGTACGGCGCTAAAATACGGTTAACATAAAAGCCAGCCTTGTCCTTTACAACGATTGGCGTTTTACCCTGTTTACGTGCAAACGCAACCGTACGAGCGATTACCTCATCGCTGGTGGTATCGTGTGGAATAATTTCAACCAATGGCATTTTCTCCACTGGCGAGAAGTAATGTAATCCGATCACATTTTCCGGTCTCGCGGCTTTCGCAGCGATTTGGCCTATCGGTAATGACGAAGTATTACTCGCAAAAATGGTTTGTTCAGCGCATTCACGTTCAATATCCGCTACCATGGATTGCTTTAACTCTAAATCTTCAAATACCGCTTCGATCACCATGTCTGTGTGCTTAAAGCCAGAATAATCAGTAGTACCTGTGATCATATTCAGGGTAGACTGCATTTCTGCCTTTGAAATAATACGGCGCTTTTGGCGCTTAGATAAAATCTTGTAGCTGTAATTTAGTGCGTTACTGATCCCCTGATGGGCAACATCTTTAATACGCACCGTCGCCCCTGCTTTTACCGCGCTCACATGGGTAATACCGGCACCCATCAAACCACCACCAAGCACAGCTACGCGGTTTACAGCCGCCAAGTCTTCAACTTGGAAATCTTTTTTCATTTCCGTTGTGGCAAAGAAAATACCTCGCAGTGAGCGAGACACTTCTGACATAACCAGATCAGCAAACCCTTCTGCTTCAGTTTTGTAGCCCTTAAGCTTATCCAATTCGATAGAAGCTCTCACCGCTTTGATAATCGCAAGTGGTGCTGGGTAGTGTCCGCCAGTTTTCTTCTCTACATTTTCTTGTGCTTTTTTGAAAATGATATTTCGACCAAACGGGTTTGATTCCAATAGTTGACTAATTTTGTCTAGGTTTGGTTTACGAGGCTTAGGCTTGCCTTTTCTTGCAAGCTTAACGGCAACGTTTAATAAAATGCTGTGTGGCACCACATCATCAACCAGTCCTGTCTTTTTCGCCTGCTTTGGACGCACTTGTTTACCAGTCAACATCCATTCAAGTGCTTTTTGTATTCCAACTAATTTTGGTAGGCGCTGCGTACCACCACCACCTGGCAATAAACCAAGTTGTACTTCTGGAAGACCCAGTTTTGTTTTACTGTCTTCAGTACAAACTCGATAATCACAAGCCAGTGCAAACTCAAGGCCGCCACCCAATGCGACGCCATGAATAGCCGCAACGGTTGGGAATGGCAGCTCGGCCATTTTAAAGAAGGTTTTATGACACATTTCTGATATCGCTAACGCGTCGTCACGCGTGTTGGCGTTGTCCAGCATTTTGATGTCTGCACCGGCGATGAAGTTGTCTGCTTTACCACTGATAAAAACCATCCCAGTTACATCGTCTTGCTTACCTTTAGCAATAACTTCAAGCAACTCATCAGCGAATGAATCGCGTAAGGTGTTCATCTTTTCACCTGGTACGTCAATAGTGACGATGGCCACTTTATGGTCGGTTAGTTCATAAGAAAATACTGACATTACGCGCTCTCCAATACAAATGCTGCTCCAAGACCACCTGCTGCGCAGGCTGTTGTTAATGCAAGGCCACCGCCACGACGTTTAAGTTCATGCAAGCTTTGCGTGATTAAACGCGCGCCCGTCGCTGCGAATGGGTGACCGTAAGCAAGTGAGCCACCGTTTACGTTAAACTTGTCCATGTCGATTTCACCAATCGCTTTGCTGCGACCCAATTTCTCCTGCGCGAATTTATCTGAGCCAAACATCTTCATGTTTGCCAGCGCTTGAGCTGCGAAAGCCTCGTGCATTTCAATCAAATCAAGGTCTGCTAATGTGATCCCAGCTCTATCCAACGCAATAGGCGTCGAGTGTGCAGGGCCCATTAGCATGTCTTCGTGTACGCCAATCGCTGAGAAGGCGAAGCTACGGACATATCCCAAAATATCGTAACCGAGCGCTTTGGCCTTACTTTCACTCATCATCAATACAGCTGCAGCACCATCGGTCAGTGGTGTTGCATTCGCAGCGGTAACAGAACCATGCTTTCTGTCAAATACAGGCTTTAATTTGGCATACCCTTCAAGTGACGAGTTTTCACGGATGTTATTATCTTTATCAATGAACCCTTTGTATGGCTCGACATGTGCAGCCATCACTTCATTACTCAACAGGCCTTCTGACCATGCTTTTGCAGCTAGAGTATGTGAACGATGCGCCATCGCGTCTTGATCCGCTCGGCTAATACCATGTGTTTTCGCCATTTGCTCTGCTGTTTGCCCCATAGACAAGCCAGTCGAATACTCGGCAACTGCAGGTGGAACCGGTAATAAATCTTTTAATCTCAGTTTTGAGAAAATTTGTAAACGCTGTTTAAGAGTGCGTGCTTTGTTTAGGTCGACTAAGCTGCCAGCTAATTTTTTGCTTACGCCAATTGGTAGTACCGATGAAGAATCAGCACCACCTGCCACGCCTACATTTACTTGGCCTGAGATAATGCTTTCTGCTACATTGGCAATCGCTTGGAAGCTCGTGGCACAAGCGCGAGATACGGAATACGCATCAACAGATACCGGCATCCCTGTACCAAGGACAATTTCACGTGCGATATTTGGCGCTTCAGGCATTTGAACAACTTGACCGAAAACCAATTGGTCGATTTCTTTGCGGTCAAAGTTAAGTCGTTCAAGCATTTCGTTAACTACGATTTTGCCCAAATCTAATGCTGGAACATGATGAAAAGCGGTAGCTTGCTTTGCGAATGGCGTACGCAAGCCGCTAACGATAGCGATTCGGTCGCCTTTTGATGTTTTTAATATATTTTGTTCAGACATGAATTTGCTCTCCCGCTGACAGGTCTGACCTGTTAATTTCCTTCGATTCTAAACAACCAAATCGAAGTTGCCAATAGTAAAGCGCGAAATGGTTGCTTTTTAAACCGCAAACGTCAACTTTAGATGCTTTTTCAAACAATCTCAAAGTATTTGAAATTGTTATTGAAAATTTATGAACTTTTCTAAATTTACCGGTCTAATCTCCTTGATTATTGATCCAGCGACCATATAACTATTTTTATTTTTGTCGGTTTAAAAGGCATTCTCATGGCAGTAAACGAGTTTTCACAACTAAAAGAATATTTAGATACCCAAATTCTAGGACAAAGTGCACTGACCGAATCGTTGCTTATTGCACTGTTAGCAGATGGCCACTTGTTGGTGGAAGGCCCTCCGGGACTTGCTAAAACTCGAGCAGTAAACGCACTGGCAAAAGGCATTGAAGGCAGTTTTCAACGCGTTCAATTTACCCCTGACTTATTACCGTCTGACGTGACAGGCACGGACATTTATCGTCAACAAACGAACGAGTTTGTATTTGAGAAGGGGCCCCTTTTCCACCACCTTATTCTGGCAGATGAAATTAACCGAGCGCCTGCAAAAGTTCAGTCTGCGCTGCTCGAAGCCATGGCTGAGCGACAAATCACCGTAGGTAAAACTACTTACCCATTACCAGAGCTATTTATGGTGATGGCCACACAAAACCCATTGGAGCAAGAAGGTACGTACCCGCTACCAGAGGCACAACTTGACCGCTTTTTACTGCATTTGAACATTGACTACCCAGATGCCGAAACTGAAGTAGACATACTCAGATTAACCCGTGGTGAAGCACTTGAAGAGTATCAAGCCGCTTATACGCCAATTAGTCAGGCAACGTTATTTGAAGCACGTAAAACTGTACTGGGTATGCACTTAGCTGAACCTCTTGAGCAATATTTGGTGCAGCTAATCATTGCCACAAGACAACCAGAGCGCTTTGACCCTACCCTGGCTAGCTGGATTGAGTATGGTGCAAGTCCTCGTGCCACCATTGCATTAGATAAATGTTCACGTGCTCATGCTTGGCTACAGGGGCGAGATTTTGTCACACCTGAAGACATTCAAGCGGTGGTTCACAATGTACTTCGCCATCGTATAGTTCTTAGCTACGAGGCTCAGGCCGATGGCATCACAAAAGATCAAGTCATTAGTAAAATTCTAGAATTAGTTGCTGTTCCATAACATGATGAACGACGTCACACAGTTTAATGCAGCCAGCTGGTTTAGAGAAAGCCACAGTAATGGCGTCGAGCTAGGCCTCAAGGAGCTGCTGTTTTATAAGTCAAAGGCTCATTTACTTTCACTTAAACCACGCGGCAAAGTAAAAAGTGCGCAAGCTGGACAATACCTCGCCCCCCACAAAGGGCGAGGTATGGAGTTTGCTGAGGTGAGGCAATATCAATACGGCGATGACATACGCGCTATTGATTGGCGTGTTACCGCGCGTACCGGTGAGGCACACACCAAACTATTCCAAGAAGAAAAAGAGCGCCCTGTATTCATTTTTTGCGACTTTTCTTCGAGCATGCTTTTTGGTTCAAGGCTGTTACTCAAATCTGTATTAGCTGCGCATTTAGGCGCTTTGGTATCTTGGTCAGCTTGCCAACGTGGCGATCGTGTCGGTGGTGTGGTCTTTAATGACAGCCATCACCATGAGCTAAAACCAACAGCTCGCGATCGCGGTGTTTTGGCGTTGGCTCATCAATTTTGTGCACTGCATGAGCAAGCCTTATTGCAAAAAGACCGACCGACGTCCGAGAACCGTTTTAATGAAAATTTAAAGCGGCTTGTTCATCTTGCAAAGCCAGGCAGCCTTATCTATTTAATATCGGACTTTACTGAACTTAATGAAGAAAGTTTCAAATTGTTGGAACGTGCCAGCCGCCATAACGAAGTGATCGGATGTATGGTAAGCGATCCATTTGAACATCAATTACCACAGTACAGCCAAGCAATAGAAGTATCGGCGGGAGAGCACAACTGGACATTACCGCTCATGGATAAGCAATTTCGCGACTCATTTTCGCAACATGCAGCCGACTTTTTTAATCGAAGATTAGCGTTACTCCAACGCTCAGGCATGACGCTACAAAAATACGATGCGTCGTTACCCATAGAACTACAAATAATGAGGGGTTAAATGCAAGTCAATCCACTCGACCAACTCAATGATGTGGTCATCCCTCAAAGCGTAAGCTGGTGGCCACTTTCTTATCCAATGTGGGGAGTTATTGTTATCGTCCTCGCACTGATAGCCAGCGGAGCTTGGTTGCTGTATCGCAGACAACAGTTTTTAAAAGCCAAAAAAGAAGCGATAAAGCTTAGTCAATCTCAAGATAACCCACAGATTTTACATACTTTGCTCAAGCGTTTAGTGAAACACTATTATGGCGAGGTCGCCGCAAGCCGCTATGGTAAAGAGTGGTTAGCATTACAAGCAAAACTCACCCGTGTTGAGCTAACGCAACAAGAGCTTGACTCATTGTACGCACCGACCCAAACACCTGAGCTCAGTAAAAAGCTTGCACTGGCGATCAGTACCTTTAAAGTCAAGGAGCGTATCGATGTTTGAGTTTGTATGGCCGCTGGCATTTTTATTACTACCACTGCCTTGGTTGATCGCCAAATTTAAGCCAAGTGTTGCACAAACGAATATACATATTCGCATGCCAAGTGTCGCCAAGTTACAGCTTGGCCACTCAAAGCAATTGCATAAGCGCGCTAAAGTCAGCCCCCTTGAAGCCATTGTCTGGTTACTGCTGGTGAGCGCAGCCGCCAATCCTACATGGCTTGACGAACCGATTGTTATTCCAAGCGAAGGGCGAGATATTATGTTAGCAGTTGACCTTTCAGCCTCCATGACAGAGCAGGATATGGAGTATCAAGGCCGTTTGGTTGATAGACTATCCGTCGTAAAAGCCGTCGTGAGTGACTTTATTGAAGCGCGTCAGGGAGATAGACTAGGTCTGATTCTCTTCGGTGATACCGCATTTTTGCAAACTCCCCTCACCCGAGATTTAGCGACGGTCAGTCAAATGTTAACAGAGGCTCAAATAGGGCTGGTTGGTCGCGCCACCGCCATCGGTGATGCGATTGGCTTGTCAGTCAAACGTTTTGAGGCTCGCGAACAGAGTAACCGTATATTAATTTTATTGACCGACGGTCAAAACACTGCCGGTAATCTTGAGCCAAATGAGGCGCTTATCTTGGCACGTGAAGAAGGCATCAAGATTTACACCGTTGGCGTAGGCTCCGATGGCAGACGAGGGTTTGGTCTATTTGGTTTTAACTCAATGGCTGGCAGTAGCATTGACGAGAAAACACTACAACACATCGCAAAAGAAACAGGTGGACAGTATTTTCGAGCCAAAGACGTTGCCAGTTTGCAACAGATTTACGCCATGCTGGATGAGCTAGAGCCAATCAGTGATGAAACACAGACCTTTCGCCCAAAAGTTTCATTGTTTTACATACCGCTACTTGTGGTTTTTGGGCTACTTTTTTTGGCTCAACTGAGTGTCGTTGTTAGAGTAAAAGTAAGGGGATAAGAGCATGGAATTTGAGTTTATTCGCCCACAATTACTTTGGTTACTCGTTCCTTGGGCTATCTACTGTTTGATGCAGTGGTCTAAAAAAAGTAAGCAACATAATAATCAACTTATTGCCCCACACTTAATGAAAGTGGTGATGGGTGAACAAGGGCAGCAATCACAAAAACACAATAACTCTTTACTTGGTGTTATTTTTTCTTTGCTAACCGTTATTGCGGTTGCAGGCCCGAGTATTGAAAAGCAGGAAGTGCCTGTTTTCAAAACACAAGCACCAAGAGTATTGGTGCTGGATATGTCCTACTCTATGTATGCAACCGATCTCGCACCAAATCGTCTTACTCAAGCAAGGTTTAAGACTCTGGACATGCTGAAGTTATTTCAAGAAGGTGAAACAGGGTTGGTTGCTTACGCAGGTGACGCCTTCACTGTGTCTCCGTTAACAACAGATGTAGCAACACTAGAGAATTTAATTCCAAGCCTTCGCCCCGAAATCATGCCATCAAAAGGTTCTAATGTTTATGCCGGTATCGAAGAGGCAATCAACCTATTAAGTGGTGCGAGCGCAACCTTTGGCGATATTATCTTAATTACAGATGGGCTCGAGCAAGAGGATGCCGAGGACATTCAGGCGTTACTGGCTGATAGTCCTTATTCACTCAATATTTATGCGTTGGGTACAACTCAGGGCGCGCCGATAAAACTTCCTGACGGCGGCTTCTTAAAAGACCAATATGGTCAAATTGTAGTACCAAAACTATTCACTACTCGATTAGAAAAGCTTGCGAAAGTCAAAGGCGGTAAGTTTGCCACGTATACGACCGACAACAGAGACATCAACACATTTAAACCTAGCTTAGCGTCGAACGCTGCCATCGTTAAAACTGAGCAAGAAAGTGCCAAGTGGCGTGTAGATGCCGGTGTATATTTGCTTATTTTATTGGTTCCACTGGCACTTTTATTGGTACGGAACCACGCAATTATGCTCAGTGCTTTGCTTGTTTTTACTTTATTACCACAGCAAAAGGCTGTAGCCAGTGAATGGCTACAATGGTTTAAAAATAACGATCAAAATGCCTTACAAGCCTATCAAAATGAAGCTTTTGAACGAGCGGCATCAGCTAATGACCCTGTTTTAAAGGGGGCTGCTTTGTATAAAGCAGGCGACTATGAAGGAGCGGCTTCGGTGCTAAATCAAACTGATTCAGCACAAGGCCAATATAATTTAGGTAACGCGTTGGCGCAGCTGGGTAAGCTGGATGAGTCTATTGCAGCATATGACAAAGCGCTAGCCATGAACCCCGACTTCACACAGGCAAAGGATAATAAAGCCGTCGTTGAGGCATTAAAAAATCAGCAAGACCAACAGGGTCAGCAAAACCAACAAGGTCAGCAAGACCAACAGGGTCAGCAAGACCAACAAGGTCAGCAAGACCAACAAGGTCAGCAAGACCAACAAGGTCAGCAAGACCAACAAGGTCAGCAAGACCAACAGGGTCAGCAAGACCAACAGGGTCAGCAAGACCAACAGGGTCAGCAATCAGAGAGTCAACAAGAGCAAAATAATAATGAGCCGCAGCTAGATCCATCCATGCAACAACAACAAGAAGCAGATCAGCAAGCACATGAACAAAGCCAACAACAGGGGCAAGCTGTATCTGAGACGGACGCAGAACAAACACCGCAAGATGAACAAGCACGCAATGCCGCCATGGTGCAGGAAAGTCGACCTCTGACACCTGAAGAAATTGAAAAAGCACAACAGCTCAATCAGTTACTCAGAAAAGTACCTGACGACCCAGCGATATTACTGAGAAATAAAATGCAATTAGAAGCACAAAAACGTAAACAAAGACGTCTACCGAGAGGAGTTGAGAAATCATGGTAAAACGTATTTTATTTTTGCTGTCTTTGTTAATAATAAGCCACAAAACGCTAGCTGTGGATAATCTCACCGCAAGCGTAGACAAAAATCCAGTACTTGCGGGTGAGTATTTTACCTTGTCAATCGTCGCGCAAGGAAAAGTCAAAGGCACAATTCCAGATGTGTCAGCTTTGAGTAATGACTTTGTCACAAGCCCTGTAAATACCAGCTCTCGAACGAGTATCATCAATGGCAGTGTTGCTAGCTCAACAACCTGGCAAATGCAGCTTGTGGCTCGCTCCCCAGGAACCTATACCATTCCCGCGTTCGAAGTTGATGGCGCAAAAACGCAGCCAATCGAAATCTCAGTCGTCGCTCGTGAGGATCAACAGCAAAGCAAAGATATTTTCGTCAAGACTGAACTAAAAGCACCTAACCTTTATGTGCAGCAAGCAGCGCTTTACACCGTTAAGCTGTATATTGGCAAGGACTTACTAGATGGCCAGCTGAGTGATCCTATCTCAGATGGTGCTACCTTTACACAGTTAGGTAAAGCCAGTGAAGAATACGAGATTGTTGATGGACGACGTTATATGGTTTTGACGCGTGAATACATGATCCAACCGCAAAAAAGTGGTGACTTCACCATCAAGCCGCCAGTATTTAATGGCCAGATCAGAGATAATTACCGCCGTATGGCTACCTCTGCCGTTGGCGATAGCATTGACTTTTCAGTATCCCCTATCCCGGCCGATGCCGCCGATACGTGGTTGCCAAGCGAATACTTAAATTTTTCCGAGGAATGGCAACCTAATGAGTCAACCTTTACCGTTGGGACTCCAATCACTCGAACATTAACCCTAACCGCTGTAGGAGTAACAAAAGAGCAGCTTCCAGATATTCAGATAGAGGATACCGATGGATTTAGAATTTATCCTGATACTTCCGAGCGAAAACAAATTACCAGAGATGGAAAAGTTATCTCGCAACTGATCGTTTCGTTTGCCTATCTGCCTCAGCGAGCTGGTGATTTTGTTTTACCTGAAGTCACGTTACCTTGGTTCAATACCATTACCAAGCGCGAAGAAATTGCTACATTGGCGAGCAAATCTCTGAGTGTAGTTCAAGATCCAAATCAACCCGTATTACCACTAACACCAAAAGTGACTCAGCAAACGCGTAGTAATGAGCCAAGTCAAGCGGTGTCGACTTCAACACAACAACACACAAGCTATACAGTACCGCTGTGGGTATGGGCTTTAGCAGTGAGCGGTTACATAATATGGCTAGTCACATTGATGTTCTGGTGGAGGGCATCTAAATCAACAGTGAAACAACAGCCAAAAATGAGTCAGCAAACCAACTCACAGCCTTTGATTTCGTTTGAAGAAGCCGTTAAACAAAACAGCACAAATGCGTTTTATCAGGCACTGCTCAACCATACTAGACAACAAAACATGTCTATGGCCAAATGGTTGCAACAACAGCCTGAGTCGTTAAAAACGCAAGTGAATGAGTTGCAACGTTCACTTTACAGCAACACCCAATCTAGCGTTGATTTATCCGCTTTATTCACTGAAGTAAAACGGAGTATCAAGCAAGCAGCGGACAAAAGATCTAAACAAGTACTTGATACGCTTTACAACTAAGCGCCTAGCGGCGCTTTTTTATTCTTTACCACTTTTGTTTGATAATAAGACTTAACCAATTTGCAGGAATAAATCTGACGCTAACAGCATTAAAAGTTTCTTATTTAAAACAACTAAATAGCAAATTTTTCTTGCCTAGATATATGTACATATCTCAGCATCAGCAGGGTACGAAAACGGTGTTATCGACAAGATTTTTGCCTCAAATTAGCAAGCTTAGTTAAGCTTGTTGGTATAAAAATAGAGCAGCGATCAGCAACACAAGAGAGTATTGCTGTTATGCTTAATAAAAATAATTGGTTTGTGATGAAATAAACCAGCCAAAAAATAGGTCTCATCAATATGGCCACTAAACAACATCAGTACGAGTCACTGGTGCGGGCATACCACAAAGAGCTATATAAGTTCGCTTATTGGTTATGTGGAGATCCAAGCATTGCCGAAGACTTAGTACAAGAAACTTTTTTACGGGCATGGCGTGCGCTTGACTCTTTACAAGACGAACAAGCCGCTAAGCCTTGGTTATTAACGATTTTAAGACGAGAAAATGCACGTCGTTTTGAGCGTAAACAATTTGACTATGCGGAGGTGGAGCAAGATACCTTAGTCGATGATAGAAGCTCAGCTTTAGATGACGAAATGGAACAAACTGTAGTGCAGAGACAAATAGCGAGCTTATCTGCTGAATATCGAGAGCCATTATTACTTCAGGTGGTGATGGGATGTTCAGGTGAGGAAATTGCAGAGATTTTAGAGCTGAACAAAAATACAGTCATGACAAGATTATATCGAGCCCGTAACCAACTCAAAGACGCTTTAACGACTAAATATGAACCAGTAAAGGGGGCATCAAACTAATGGATGAACTCGAATTTCGACGTCGCCTTGTTGCCGATCCTCAAGATGAAGAGGTAGCAAAGTACGCGTCACAACAACCCGAATTGCAAGCGCAACTAGAAGATATGCGCGATTTCGATAAGTTTTTAAGTCATTCTCTGGATATTGACGTTCCAGATGGACTTGCTGAAAGAATTATTGCAAAGCAGCAATTGCTGGAGGAAGAACACGACAAGGTAACGCATGTTTCATGGTTTAGGCGTATTTCAGCCCCACTGGCGGTAGCCGCTAGTATGCTATTTGCTGCTGTGATTTTTTATTACGGTGGCTTGGCACACCCAACAGATACAGCTGAGCATGCGCTTGCACACGTCTACTATGAACAAAATGCCTTGGAAAAGCAGGAAAGTGTTCCTCTTCAGACAGTTAATGAAAAATTAGCAATGCTAGGAGGTAAGTTCGATACTTTACCGGGCAAGATAGTTTACGCAACTTTCTGTAACTTTAAGGGGCAAAAAAGCCTGCATTTGGTGATGCAATCAGAATTTGGCCCATTGACCGTTTTTGTAGTGCCTGCAGATCAACAAAGCACACAAGATCAGAAAGACAACTTTAGCGACAGTCGTTTTGAAGGGCTAATCGCACATCATGAAAAAGCCAATACTATCTTAGTCGCCAACCGTGGTGCACCACTTGAGAGGTTCCAAACTGAGGTAAACAACTCTTTACGTTGGCTGTAAACCAACCAGACACCACAATGAGCTAATTGTGGTGTCTCAAGATCCTTACTAAACCACCAAAATTCAAAATAAATTAAGACACAGCCCTATTCAAATAGCAAAATGACTTCTTTACAATGTTGTTAGTTATTTTTGTATATAGGAACTTTATGAAACATTTCATTGTGTTATTTTCACTTGTTTGTTTTTTATTCACAGCGAGCTTTGATGCTGAAGCAAGAAAAAAGTTTGGTAGTAAAAGCAAAGGCAAAACTCATCAAACTCAAACTACTCAGCAAAAGCAGCAAACGGACACCCAAGCTTTAAATGCAAAATCAACAGCTAAACCTAAGTCAAACAAAAAAGGGATTATGGCAGGTGTGCTTGGTGGTTTGTTAGCTGGTGGGTTAATTGCTGCAATGCTTGGTGATGATTTCGAAGGATTTCAATTCCTTGAAATGATTCTATTAGCAATCGCTGCATTCATTATCTTTAAACTAGTGAGAAGCATGCTAGCTAAAAAGCAGCAACCAAGCTTTGCAGGGGCTCCACAAATGGGTCATCCGAGCACCCCATCTCAACAGCCACAGCAATTTCAAAGCAACGGTGCCACCAGCGGTGGATTTGGCGCTAACAGTGTACCAATGAATCTACCACGAGATTTTGATGTTAACGGTTTCTTACAGGGTGCCAGACAACACTATCAAACCATTCAAACGGCATGGAATCAAAACGACTTTACCACGATGGCTGAGTACCTAAGCCCTGAACTAGTTGAAGAGTTTAAGCGTGAACGTGAGCAACATGGTGATGTTAAGACAGAAGTCATGTTTGTAGATGCTTCGCTTGTTCGTGCAGACACAACTGCCGATGTATGGGAGATCAGTATTAAGTTCACGGGTAAATATCGTGACCTTAATGATATGCAAGAAGAGGCTATTCTTGAGATCTGGCATTTAGAGCGCAAAACATCAGGTGATGCGCCTTGGCTAATCGTCGGCGTTGAGGACTTAGCTGAATAAGCGAGACCAAAACCTGTATTTAATGCCAATTAGTCTTAATACATGATCAATTTGAAGGAGTAAATCTGACGCTAGCTGCGTGAAAGACTTCTTATTTCGAACAGCTATCGACACGGTTTCCTCGCCTCAAAATAGAGCGATTAATTAAGGTAATAGGTATAAGATAAGCAGTCTAAGCTCGGTTAATTGCCGAGCTTTGTTTTTATCTCAAGCACTTCCCTATTTTCTCCCAGCTTAACCTCAATATCAGCGGTGTTAGGAAGGCTTAATATCCCCCATTCAGACAAGCGTTGAAAGGGCTGGATAAATCGCTCAACTTCATCATCTCCCATCCCTTTTCCCGTCATCGCTTTTAGCATATGCTCTTGTTGTAATCGCCAACGATATACCCTATCAAAGCTCAGCCCATTCAAATAAATTAACGTATCTATTTGTGAAAAAATAGGTTGATACTGTTGATGTAAAATTTCATTTACTTGTAGACGAAATGCTCCATCTGCATCGTATTGCCGCTCAAAGCGATTAACTGGTAATACTAACTGGTTATGCTGTTGTGGGAATTGTCCAATGCACCAACCTTCAATAATCAGTACCTGAAGTCCAGCAGCTACAGTTCGCCATTGTGATTTTGGTATTTTTCTGTCTATTGACTTGTCAAATATCGGAAGGGTTATCGCTCTTCCTTGTTTAAACTGGGAGATAACTTCCTGTAGTAGAGCCACATCATGTGTTCCCGGCAATCCTCTTTGCTGAAATAGTGAGTGTCTTTGCGAAGCTAGGATCGCCCGCTCCTCAGGGTCTAGGTAAAAATCATCAAGAGAAACATGCTCAGAAACAATCGCAGATCCTGTTAACTGTTTACACAGCACCTGGCTCAGTGTCGATTTTCCCAACCCTTGAATACCAGAGACTCCTATCAATAGCGGCTTTGTCGAATTAAATATTCCAAATTTAACTAGTTCTTCAGCCAATTCCATATTTTTACCCTTACCAGCCCGATAAAAACCTTATTTGCATTATAAACTTAACATGTTCCCAATACACCTAGGAAAAAATAAAGTTACATTAAACTTGAATAATTTACATTAATAAATTATTTTTACCTGCTATTGATAATATGGCAATAGTATAAATATCGGTACTATTGCTTATTTCACATAAAAATAATAAAGGAAATCACAATGAAACCACTGGGTAAAATACCATTTGCTAAGAGCACTATTTGTCTTAGCATGCTAGCTGCATCATCTAGCTTTTACGCCACCGCCGAAACACAGTCTGATGACGGTGCCAATGAACAAATCGAAAAGATTACCGTAACCTCTCGCCGCAAAGAGGAAACTATCATTGAGATCCCGATGCAGGTTTCTACTATCTCATCAATGGACATCGCTGATCGTAACTTAGTATCAGCTGAAGATTTCTACAGAACCCTCGCTGGCGCAGCCTCCCCTAGAGGTCAGCTTATTTTACGTGGCCTCAGTGGAGGTAACACAGCATTTCCTGATACCACTAGTGTATTTGTGGATGATGTTCCTTTCACGTTTGAAAATCTAAACGACGTAGAACGAGTGGAAGTACTGCGTGGGCCACAGGGTACACTTTATGGCTCGAATGCCATCGGTGGTACCGTGAGGATAATCACCAAAAAGCCAGTACTTGATGAGTTTGAATTTTTCGCGTCAACACAAATTGGAAGTGAAAAAGATGTTGATGGCCTGCACCGCAACATTTCAATGGGCGTTAACATTCCTCTTGTTGACGATACATTAGCACTGCGAGTCAGTGGTAATACAGAGCATGAACGTTACCAAATGGTAAACATGAATACCGGCGTTCAAGGAAATGCTGATAGAGGCTTCATACGTGGCCAACTGTTATGGCAAGTTGATCCTGAAACTTCTGTTACTCTAGGTTATGCCCATACAACTTTCAGCGATACAGGCACAACAACAGGCGATCGTTCTACACCTGGTTATTACTGGGACTATAGCTTGACTGCAAATGAAGAAGCAGATTACGGGTATGATGTTGACTTCTTTAAGGTTTCTTGTCCTGAAACTGCTGAGCGTCCACAATGTAACGCCGGCAGTGCGCCTATTGCTAACAAAGGTGTACCACAAAAATACCAAATTTGGGACTTAATGGACCCATGGTCTGACGCAACGAATGACCTTTTCACCATCAATATTCAGGATGACAACATCTTCGATATTGCTTCATTAACTTATGCGGGCTCTCATCGCACCTATGAAGAAGATAGTATTCAGACTTCATGGAGCCGTTTAGACGCGTCAGATATGTTCCGTACTTGGATCATTGATCATCGTAAATATGAGCGCGTGACTCATCAGCTACGTTTCCAAAATATTGATATAAATTCGCCTCTATCTTGGACTATCGGTGCTTACTATGATGAAGTAGAGTACGGCTTCGATCCAAACTATCAAAATCAATACCATGAAAAAGGCGACAAAGTATCAGCACTTGCATTGAACTGGTGGGGTGCAGATGCCACTCAAATAGGTATAGATACGTTTGGCAATCCACAAAACAACTGGAATCTTACGAATATTCGTGACTACACCGAAGAGCTTGCTTTCTTCGCTGATGTTGCATACGAATTTGATTTAGGGGACTCTGGTAGCCTTGAGGTAAATGGTGGCGTTCGTCGCTTTGAGCTTAAAGATGGCTCTCACTATACACAGGAAGGTATTTGGGCTACTTCTGAAGATAACTTAAGCGGTGAAGAGTCAGGTAATCGTTATAAGTTTAGTGTTTCTTACCGTCCGACTGAAGAAATGTCTGTATACGGCTTATATTCAGAAGGATATCGACCAGGTGGTAACAACGGTCCATTAGCAGCATCATGTGAGGCAGATCCACTTGCTAAAAACCGTAAAGACCGTTACACGTCTGATGCTATCGAAAACTATGAGCTGGGCTTTAAAGCAAGCGTACTTGACAGAAAGGTCGACTTCTCAGCGGCAGTCTACCGTATTGATTGGACAGACATAAAAACCTCGGTATACATGGACACTTGTGGTTTCTCATACACAGCTAACGGTGGTGAAGCAAAGTCTGAAGGTTTCGAATTTGAGTCAACAGCTCGTTTAACTGACGACCTAACGATGTCATTCAACACGTCATATACAAGCTCTGAGATCACACAAGATAATGAGTCTATCTCAGCAAGTGCTGGTGATAAAATGACAATGGTACCGGAGTGGAATGCGTACCTCGCGCTTGATCAAAATATTCAATTATTCGGTAAAGATGCTTACATCCGAGGTGAATACTCTTTCTATGATGAATATAAAACCCACTTCAACGTTCGTGATGAAGATAAGACACCAGCGTATAGCGTATTTAATGTATCTGGACGTATTCAGTTAAGCGATAGCTTAAAACTTAGCGTATTCGTCAACAACTTATTTGATAAAGAAACTGCAACATACATGCGTGCACGCTCGAGAAATGCCAATAACTCGGCAGCTCAAGAATACATTAACTACCTCAACGGTCGTACAATTAGCCTCCGTGTTGATTACACTTTCTTTTAAGAGATAACAAAAGTGCCACCAGACTGGTGGCGCTTTTGTACTTTTAACACAGCCCTTTCTTGCTAATTCTCTCTATCTTTTACCAATTCTCTTAATTAAGTGGTCTATTTTGAGGCGAGAAAATCTTGTCGATAACCCCGCTACCGCGTCCTGCTATCGCCAAGGTACCTACCTCCGTGTAGGCAAGACAAAAATTTTGCTATTTAGTGGTTCTAAATAAGAAATTTTAACGCTGTTAGCGTCAATTTACCCCTTCAAATTGAGCAAGCACTAAGTCAAATTAATGGAATGGACTCTCTCCACTCCCCATCGGCGTCATAATGCGCCATATTAGTTTGGGGTAAGTTT
>NZ_JABWPQ010000025.1:0-93769 GCF_013366255.1 Pseudoalteromonas sp. McH1-7
GAATATATGGCAGCAATGAACTTTGAAATTCTATCAATTACTATCTTGTAATCGGAGAGAGTCCATATATGGTATTAATTAGCGGTTGCCAAGACAACCAAGGAACAGTATAACAAAAGCGCTTTTGGGGATATTACAAAGGAAACGACTTTGATTTGGCGAGGACTGGTTGCACTGCTACTTATTATATTCCTATTCTTTTTGCTGGTACTAATTTACCCTAGCGCATCGAAAGACTCGCCCAAGTCTTTATTACAAGAGCTTGGCGAACAATTGGAGATCCAGACCAATAAACTCCGTGCTGTAATAGACCCCTCTCATGTACCGACATACAAACCGCAGCTAAACACTCAACGAGTTACTCAACCAGTTAATCAAAGAGTGCCCACGAAAAAGCCTGAGCAAGTACTGGAACACCTGACAGGCCACAGTGATGTGGTTAATATGTTTAGCGGCATGACAACGCCAACTTGCGCAACTTTAAAAAATAAAGTGTTTTCGTTAAACGCGCAGTCCCAAAACAACCAACATCTGCAATTACAGCTAACAGGTAAAAAACTTAATCCACAAGCCCGTGCCCAAGCACAGCAAGTACTCCAAGTGGTCTACCTGCTATTTCAGCACTTTATCAATCAATCGGCACAAAAAAAAGCGCTCAGTCCTATCCAGCTAAATATGTATATTGCAGCCAACGATGATGAGTATAACGAGTTACTTCTTGCCCGTAATGTCGAGCCTAGTGGTACTGCTGGGATGTATTTTTTGTTTCAAAACCAAGGGTTTGTTAATGGTGGTGGTAGCGATGAACAAACCTTAAGAACATTACTGCATGAGTCAGTGCATGCGCTGGTATTTTATTATTTTGGCTTAACACCTAGGTGGGTAACGGAAGGCATAGCGGAGTATTTTGAGCACCTTAGAATAAATGAGACGGGTCGATTTACGATCTACAACTCAACTGAGGACTGGCTAACGCAACAAGGCCTGCTGCGCACACACTATACAAAACTTGATATCAGCACTTTGTTCAACAGCGAAGACCAATGGCAAACGCTGCAAAATACAACCCTTTACGCTAACACCTATCTATTCACTGGATTTATGATTGAGAGCAACAGTAACGCTTTTTTTGAATACTTGCTTCAAGAAGGCAGTAATCCTTGCAATATTGTACCAGCGCAAAATATTGAAACACTCTTTCGTAGCCACAATGCGCATATTGAGTCTCAATTTGAACAATGGCGCAGCGTCCCAAGACGAATACAAATTGGCCGCTGGTAGAGCGCTTGCTTTGCATACTGGTCGATTTCAACCAATTTACTTGGTCTAAGGTTTTAGCTTTTCAGCTTTTTAGCATGTGTAGTAATCGATAGGATAGCCCACAATTCAATTCCAGCAATGATACTTTTAATTGTCGGGTAGTTATAAAATACCCAATTCCATTCCCAAAACTGCTTTGCGAACTCCTCATCAAAACCAAGGTAATCAAGATTGCGAATAAAGTTTTCAAACATCGCCAGTAAATCAGCCACAATAAACAATAAACATACTGTCATTAATGACATGTCGGAGATAGTAAAATGCACTTTCCCACAGGGCTTATTTCGTACTCTTTGGACTGCCCTTGAAATCACAGGACGATATGCTAACACGATAAAGTTAACCATATCGGTAATAAGATGAATGGTATAGATACGAGTATTTTTCCATAGGTGCAAAGCATCTGCATTTAAGCCAAAAACATTGAAGTGAAATACTGAATACTCGAGCGTTATAATAGTTAATTGGATCGCACAAATATGTATGGCATTCACGTTTTCTCGATACCAAATCATAATCACTACAAGCGCTGTAATCACCCCCATACGATCTAAGAAAGGATGATCTAAATACAAGACACTTAGAAGTGTAAAATGCAGTGCAAGTAGCAGCTTCATATTTTCAGGAGCAAAGCCTTAAATGTTATTTTTAAAGTGATTTAGTCAACAAATTCAGAAATATAAAACATCTGGCTGTTACAATAAATTCGGATTATACATTCAAGATTGAAGCATCACTCTAGAGTGATGTTCGTTAAGAAAAGTAACTCTACTTTTTAGAAGAAATGTTATCGGTTCTATTTGTATCTTGCTCAGTATCACACTCCCTAATTTGACACATCAGACCTTTGATATCGATGGAGCAGTAAATACATATTTGCAAAAATTGATCGATCCTAGGCTGCCCTACCCCATTTTCCCAATTTTCAATTGTTTTTGGAGATACACCAATTTTATCCGCCATCTTTTGCTTAGAAATCCCCTTACGACTTCTAAGTGCACGAAGGTCATCTCCTGTTATACTATTTTTAAAGAAAAACAACGCTGTTATATCCCTAACATGATATCGTTACTATACGAATGTTAAAGAAGCAGTAAATGAGTCATGCCTGCACGCTTTGCTTCTATGCCATCTGTGAACTTAATAGCGAAGATAGCAACAAATAGAAACAAAAAATTAACAAATAAAGCATTACTCTTTATTACGTTACAAATCGTATATTAATTCGGTACCCCAAGCAAATATAACAGCTGTAGCAGTGAGCCTTCACAAATAGCGGCGTCAGCCTGTTCAACCACTTTTGGCTTGCCGTGAATGGCGACACCGAGCTGTGCTTTTGCCATCATCACCAGATCATTTGCGCCATCACCAATCGCGACTGTTTGCGCCATAGGTATACTTAATTGGCCTGCTAACTGCTCAAGCACTTTCGCCTTTTTGTCGGCATCCACTATTTCTCCTAACACTTTGCCAGTTAGCTGCTCGTTGGCCACTTCTAAGGTATTAGCAAAAACAGCGTCTAGCTGTAACGGTGCGATTAGCGCTTCTGCAAACCAAGTAAAACCACCAGAGGCAATGGCTAAAGACCAGCCATGCTGTTTTAATGATTGGCACAGCATTGCAATACCGGGCATTAATGGGAGGTTTTCCTTTAACGCTTGGATCTGTGATAGCTTCACACCTTCAAGGGAGGCGACACGACGATGTAGGCTTTGTGCAAACGAAAGGCTCCCCGCCATGGTCTGCGCTGTGATAGTTGCCACTTCATCAAACCTGTCAGCCAATCTTGCAATCTCATCAATACATTCGATTTGAATTGCGGTTGAGTCCATATCCATCACCAACAACCCAGGGCGCTCAAGCGTTGGTGCTTGGCTTATAATTGCACCTTGTAGATGTAACGCATCAGCCACAGCCCTAACCTGTGCCTTAGTAGGCAAATGTGAGGTATCAATGCTAAAGGCCAGCGCCACAGGCAGCGATTTATGTGGTTGATAGGCACACACATAAATAGGCTGCGCGGTAAACTCAGCAATAAACTTAGCTAATTTTATCAAGTGCTCACTAGCTACCTCTTCACCAAAAAAACAAAGTGTTTGCCAAGTATTAGCAAGCGGCGGATTTACTTGCGAGAGACTTGTGTTATTTTGATAATGATACCACTGCCCCAGCGACATCATTGTGCGAATAGGTGTTTTTAGCTCAATATCGCCTAATTGAATGATTGACGGCATAAGTTGCTCCTTGATAGCGTTAAGGTGATTTTTAACACGATTGCGCTTAACTGTCAGTATCTATGCTCGGTAAAAGCAGGTAATATTTGATAAATATGAAAAATTTACATGTCCTAGAAGCCCTAAATTCATCTCAAGGACGCAGACTGTTGCGTTTGTGTATCGCCGCTATCTGCTTGGTTATGGTTACTTGGCTTGCTTTTAACACCAGCTTTGAATCACATCGGTTATTGCACAATGGCGCTGACCTCACAGCGCGCAGCTTGACCAAGCAACTAGCAAAAAATGCTGCCTTACCGCTTTCACGTAATGATAATCCGAGATTAAGTGCGCTCGCTAACCATTTAGCTGGTGATGACTTTGTCTTACAAGTTTCTATTTATGACTTTCAAGGACGGTTTGTTGTTGGTAATGACGGTAACACAGCCCCCACGCAGTACCAGCAATTGCCTCAAACACTCCCCGGTTTAAGTAAAACAAAAAGTATTATTTCTGAACCAGTTTATACCCCAACAGGCCAACCATTGGGCTTTGTTAACATGGTATATCTAACAGAAGCTGCGATGTCACAAAGCCATGCTCACTTTCACGAGCTAGGCAGAGTGGTGTTACTCATGTTGATTATCACGATGGTATTTACGTGGCAAATTGGTAGGGGATTAAAAGGTTGGGAAGTCAAACGCAAAATTCGCAAGAAAGTGAAAACACTTGGGTCGCCAAATCGACATTGATTCAAGGCTAACACTATTACTATTGTAAATAACTTGATAATATCAATGGTAATTTATATAAATTCCAAAGACAAAGGATATGAACAATAAACTTTTTATCATTCCAAAACCAAACCCGAATGCCACTCTAAGGTTATTTTGCTTTCCTTATGCGGGAGGTTCTTCCACGATTTTTACCCCGTGGATTGAACGGGCTAATACCCATATAGAGCTGGTCTTTGTGCAATTGCCAGGTAGAGGGGCAAGACTCATGGAGCCTGCTATCGACAATATGCCTGAAGTGATAGAGGAGCTATTACTGTATAAAGACTTCATTACCAGTAAGCCCTACGCGTTTTTTGGTCACAGTCTTGGTAGTCGTATTTCTTATGCTCTCGCTTGCGAGCTACACACTTTGGGGCTTCCTTTACCTAGTAAAGTCTTTGCCTCTGCCAGCCGAGCACCACATTGCACATCGAATAAAAAATATTTACATGACCTTCCTCATGATGCCTTTATAGCAAAGTTACGCGATTTAAATGGCACACCGAAAGAGGTACTAGACAATGCTGAGTTGATGGAATTGTTAATTCCACTTCTGCGAGCGGATTTCAAGATTGCCGATACCTATGTTGCCGAGCAACGTGCCCTCCCAACTCCTATTCACGTATTTCACGGTGTAGAGGATGAGATTTTAGATGAACATATTTTGGCTTGGCAAGCGCTCACCGCTCAACCTTGTACCTACAAATATTTTGACGGTGGACACTTTTTTATCCATCAATATGGCGAGGAGATGATTAATATCATCAACCAGCAGTTAACGTAACCATCGCGGTTTGGTATATAAATAAGGCGTAAAAGTTGCAGTCAACAACGGCGCTTTTACCTCTTATTTATTGCTGATAAGGATGTTTTATACCGTCACAAAGAGTACGTTTGCCCGATAACCTGACCCCGTATATATTTGCTGTGAATGCCTATCGTAATGGGTATTTATACCAATTTGACTTAATACTTGCTCAATTTGAAGGAGTAAATCTGACGCTAACAGCGTTAAAAATTTCTCATTTAGAACAACTAAATAGCAAAATTTTTGCCTAGTTATCGACAAGATTTTCTCGCCTCAAAATAGACCATTTAATTAAGCAAATTGGTATTACAGCATCAACCTTGGTTTATGCCAGTATTGTCAACTTATACCAAATAACTGTTTGGTATTTTGATAAAGCATGGCACCCAACAAGTTTGGTGTTTCAGGGCGGTATTCACAGAGCTTTTCAAATACTTCAACTACGCGCTTGGGCGTATTGACCTTTCCTTGATACCCATTCAGCGGCATGGATGGAGCATCGGTTTCTAGTACTAAGCTTTCAAGTGGCAATTGTGAGATGATCTGTGCTGTTTTTTCACCCCTTGGATACGTGATAGTCCCACCAACTCCAAGCTTAAAACCCTGACTGATATAATATTCAGCTTGTTGTTTTGAGCCTGAGAAAGCATGGATCACCCCACCAAATTTTGGCTTAATGCGCTTAAACACTGCGGCTATCAGATGATGACTCTTACGGTGGTGGACAATAAGTGGCAACTCAAGCAAATTACTCAGCCTAACATGCGCTTCAAAGAGCGAAACTTGCTGCGCTAGCGCTTCACAAGTAGCGTCTATGCCACACTCTCCAATGGCACACAGCTGTGCACGGTTAAGCTTGGCGTGCTGGGCAAGTTTTGCCATATCACCTTCGTGGTGTTTGTCGATAAAATAAGGATGCAGACCCGCTGCAATCGCGCATTCTAGGTGTTTAGTTTTAAATTCAAGCAGTCGTTGCGACTGAGTAAGCGTAACACCTGGTACTATAAAACGTTCAACCCCCGCGCTTTGGGCGGCTTTTATATGCGTGGCTAAGCCCGCTGCCAACTCACTAAAATCAAGGTGGCAGTGGCTATCTATAAAAGCAAGTTTATGGGTTGAGTCGCTCAATTTCCCAGCTGCCATCAGCTTGTTTCACATACATAAAACGGTCATGAAGGCGGTGTTCTCCCCCTTGCCAAAACTCAATTTTGGTGGGCACAACACAATAACCGCCCCAAAAATCAGGAAGTGGTATTTCGCCTTTAGCAAACTTGTCTTTCATGCTACTAAAAGTTTGCATTAATGCTTGACGCGATGATACCGGGCGTGATTGTTGAGACGCCCATGCAGCAAGCTGGCTTTCTTTAGGCCGTGACAAAAAATACTTGGCAACACGGCTAGTTGGCAATGGTTGTGCTTCCCCATAAACAATTACCTGACGCTCAATCTCATGCCATGGGAAATGCAAACAGATCTTGTTGTTTTGTTTTAGCTCTTGCGCCTTTCTTGAGCCGGTATTAGTAAAGAAGACAAAGCCATTTTCATCAACATGTTTGAGCAATACTATGCGCTGAGATGGCTGCCCATCTTCATCTACAGTTGCAACTACCATCGCCGTGGGATCTGCAAATTTAGCTTCAATTGCCTGCTCAAGCCACAGTTCAAATTGCGCGACTGGCGTGTCCTTTAGCATCTCACGACGCAAACCATCTTTGGTGTACTCTCTACGAATATCTTCAAGTTTCATCACAATTTCCTTAATAATACCGATTTCACCTACTTTTTGCTTATCATGAAGAAGCTAATTGGTATAAAAAAGCCGCTATAAAGCGGCTTCTAGTATACCTTAATGCAAGTTAAAACGAACTTACATTTGCTCCATCACTTCAATACCTAGCAAGTCTAGACCTGTTTTCAGTGAATTAGCTACTAGATTACAAAGCAACAGACGGCTTTCGCGTACTTCTGCTGCCACGTCCTCTTTCAAAATTGGGCACGCTTCATAGAATGTCATATACAAGCTGGCAAGCTCATATAAGTAGCTACATAGTACGTGTGGAGTCGCTTCGCTGATCATCAGATCAAGCACTTCTTCAAGTTGCAATAGTTTAAGCGCAAGTGCCTTTTCCTGCGGCTCTTGAATTTGGATGCGACCAGTTAGACTTGTGCTATCGACATTTGCTTTGCGGAAGATACTGCGAACGCGAGTGTAAGCATACTGTAAGTAAGGCGCTGTTGCCCCTTCAAAGCTCAGCATTGTATCCCAGTTAAAGATATAGTCGCTGGTTCTATGCTTTGATAAGTCAGCATATTTCACCGCACCGATCCCTACCTTACGAGCGATTTCTTGGCGTGCTTCATCTGATAAATCAGAGGCTCTGTCAGCAAGCTTTTCCGTTGCTCGGCTTACCGCTTCATCGAGTAAATCCGATAGCTTAACGGTGCCACCGGTACGGGTTTTAAATGGTTTACCATCGTTACCCATCATAGTACCGAACAAGCTTGGCTCATAGCTGGTTTTATCTTTAAGTAGCCCAGCTTTACGTGCAGTGATCTCAACTTGGTTAAAGTGTAACCCTTGACGCGCATCAACAAAAATGAGGATGCGGTCAACATCTAGCTCATTTGAGCGGTAATCACAGGCGGCAAGATCAGTGGTTGAATATAAGAAGCCACCACCTGATTTTTGCACGATAAACACAGAAGGTTCACCGTCTTTATTTGCTAGTTCATCAAGGAATACGACTTGAGCGCCCTGATCTTCTACTGCAATGCCTTTCTCTTTTAGTAGCGTAATAACACCTGCAAGCCGGTCGTTGTAGGCACTTTCCGCCATGATGTCATCACGCGTTAGCGTAACATTTAACTTGCCGTATACTTCTTCTGAATGCTTAACAGACGTGTCGATAAACATTTGCCATAGCTTTTTACAATGTGCATCACCACTTTGTAGTTTGACTACATAATCACGGGCTTTATCGGCAAAACCTGCTTCGTCATCAAAACGCTTTTTAGCATCACGATAGAAGCTTTCTAAATCGGCAAGTGCGACATTTTCCAGATCAACGCCTTGGTTTAACAAATCTTCTAAGTGCGCGATTAGCATACCAAACTGGGTACCCCAGTCGCCCATGTGGTTTTGGCGAATAACGGTATCACCACGGAACTCAAGGGCGCGTACAACGGCATCACCAATAATAGTTGAGCGCAGGTGCCCGACGTGCATCTCTTTAGCTAGGTTTGGCGAAGAAAAGTCCACAACGACTTTGTCAGGTGTCGCATGCTCTGCAACCCCTAGCTTGGCATCCGTATTTGCCGCTTCAAGGCTTGTAGCTAAAAACTCAGGTTTGAGGTGAATATTAATAAAACCTGGGCCTGCTATTTCTGTTTTATCCGCAAGATCTGTAACGTCTAAGTTATCGATTATTTTTTGCGCCAGTTCTCGTGGGTTGGTTTTTAATGCTTTTGCAGCTCCCATTGCACCGTTAATTTGGTAATCACCAAACTGTGGACGCGTGCTTTGTGTTACCGCAGGGTTTGTACCTTCAGGGATACCAGCCGCTTGCATCGCTGCATTGGCCTTTTCAATTAAAATACTTTTAATGTTCATTTGTTTTCCTTTAATGCGCAGCGATTAGTGTTCACGAGTTTCATGGAACTTCACGTCAGGGTAACGCTCCATAGATAAATTCAGATTTACGCGACTTGGAGCGATGTACGTGAGGTTGTCACCACCATCTAATGCTAAGTTTTGTTCACACTTACGACGGAACTCAGCCATTTTCTTCTCATCATCACAGCTTACCCAGCGTGCTGTTTGTACTGTTACGCTCTCGTAAATCGCATCAACGTTATACTCAGACTTCAAACGCGCTACAACCACGTCAAACTGCAGCACACCAACCGCGCCAACAATCAAGTCGTTGTTGATAAGCGGTCTAAACACCTGTACAGCACCCTCTTCAGAAAGCTGCACTAAACCTTTGAGTAGCTGTTTTTGCTTCAATGGATCTTTTAGGCGAATACGGCGGAATAACTCCGGTGCAAAGTTTGGAATACCACTAAATTTAAGCGTTTCCCCTTGGGTAAAGGTATCACCGATTTGAATTGTGCCATGGTTATGTAGACCGATAATATCACCCGCGAAGGCTTCTTGGGCACGCTCACGGTCACCTGCCATAAAGGTTACCGCATCTGCAATACTGATTTGTTTGCCAATACGCACATGATTCATTTTCATGCCTTGAGTATATTTACCCGACACAATTCGCATAAAGGCAATACGGTCACGGTGTTTTGGATCCATATTTGCTTGGATCTTAAACACGAAACCAGAGAACTTTTCTTCGTCCGCTTTTACTTCACGTTCATCTGTTTGACGCGGCAGTGGCGTAGGTGCCCACTCGGTTAAGCCATCAAGCATGTGGTCAACACCAAAGTTACCCAGTGCCGTACCAAAGAACACTGGAGTGAGTTCGCCCGTTAAAAACAGTTCTTGGTCAAACTCGTGTGAAGCACCCATGACCAGCTCAAGCTCTTCTCGGAGCTGCTCTGCGAGGCTTTCACCTATAGCCGCATCAAGTTCGCTGTTATTAAGCCCTTTGATGATACGCTTGTCTTGAATTGTATGTCCTTGACCAGTTTGGTACAAAATCGTTTCATCACGGTGAATGTGATATACACCTTTAAACTCTTTACCACAGCCAATTGGCCAAGTAACTGGCGCACACATGATGTTCAGCTCGGTTTCTACTTCATCAAGTAGCTCCATCGGGTCACGAATATCACGGTCCAACTTGTTCATAAAGGTAACAATTGGCGTGTCACGTAAACGCGTAACTTCCATTAATTTACGAGTACGATCCTCTACACCTTTTGCCGCATCGATCACCATCAAACATGAGTCAACCGCAGTTAACGTACGATACGTATCTTCCGAGAAGTCTTCGTGCCCAGGAGTATCCAATAGGTTGACTAAGGCATCATTATACGGAAACTGCATCACGGAAGTGGTTACCGAGATACCACGTTCTTTTTCCATTTCCATCCAGTCAGACTTGGCGTGTTGGTTTGAACCTCGACCTTTAACTGTGCCTGCTTTTTGTAACGCCTTTCCGAATAAAAGTACTTTTTCGGTAATGGTGGTTTTACCCGCATCAGGGTGTGAAATGATCGCGAAAGTGCGTCTGCGCGACACTTCCTGCAAGATACTCATATTTGACATTGAAATTCTACTTATGGCATTGGTAACCGAACCAAAACTCGGCCACGCTAAATTCGAACAAAGATTGCTATATTCTCTCTGATCTTGGCCATTTTAACAACTTGATGACCATAATTTTCACAGTAAAAATCCATCATCTCAACCCAAGCCACTGTGCACTAGCGTGGCTTTTGTTGATACATTTGCTTGTCGGCACGTGAGAACAAGCTCGCCATGCTTTCAAATTTACTGTCGCACTTGGCAAATCCCGCCGAAAAGCCACACTTGGGTAACTGCTGTGCCTTTAATGCTTGGTAAAATGCAGCTTCGCTTTGATAAATAAAGTCTTGGACGTCATCTTCATTGACCCGTTGCACCATAGCAATAAATTCATCGCCACCATAGCGCCCAATGATGTCATCTTCACCGCTTATTTCCTTCAGCGCTTTACTTAAGCATTGCAATACTTGGTCGCCAACTTCATGACCATAACTGTCGTTGATGGGTTTGAATCCATCCAAATCTAAAAAAATACAGTATAACGACGCGCCAAGCTTAAATGCTATGTCACGTTTATGTTCACCGAGCAGTTCCGTCGCTCGACGATTTAACACTTCGGTTAAAGGGTCTTGCATCGCAATCGCTTTGATTTTGCTGTAACGCTCAATCATGACGAGGTCATCTTCGAGCATATCGCGCAGGTGCTCAACACATTCAATCATTGATGGAGCATAATCGGTTGGCTTAAAGTCCATTACACATAAAGTGCCGAATGACTTACCATTCGGCCAGTGAATGGGCACGCCTAAATAAGATTCAAAGCCATCTTCGGCGACTTCCGGATTATCATCCCATTTGGCATTGCAGCTGGCATGTTGCTCGTAAAGATTGCGATTGTTAGCCAAGACATGCTTACAAAATATATTGGTTTCTTGGGGAATAAAGCCACCAGCAGGATAAGGGTTTTGCGCTTGAGTACTGGAAATCATGACGGTAAACCCGTCTTGTTTTTTTTGTACCACAAATGCTGCAGGCGCTGAGAGTATTTTCGCTAACAAGTCGACTGTTTTTTGCCACTTGACTAACGCCTCTTGCGTTGTATCACGTTTAAATAAATCTGAGTAGGGCACACAGTTGCCTTGCTAAAAACCACGGTGCCCTTAATAATAATTCGCTTAAAATAAATTTCAATTGTACGGTTTACTTCCGTGACAAAGCAGGAATATCCATCATATTTTTATAGCTTGGATCGATACTAAATTGCTTAGCTGGAAATTTCACTTCTTTCACCCGCACAAACTGTGACGATGATTGCTGTCCAGGTAGGCTACCCAAAGGTGAAACATCAATACTGATCTTATTCTCAAGCGTGGGCATGGTATAACCAGAGAGGCTACCAACGTACTGTTGATAGCGATTAAACACAGCGGCATGTTGAGCTGATAAGCCAATATCGGCGATGTCAGCAAAGCACACTTGTTGCTGTAGCATGGCCACGCTAAACTCATAAAGCTCACAACTGATACCATTAATCCGTGCACGCTGGTTTAGCTTTTTTAACTGATTATTGCCATTGCTCTTAAGCTGTTTGATTTGTTGCTCAGCCATGCGCAGCGCACTTTTTGCCGTTTCAAGATGAGCTACATTCTTTAACCCCTCTTGGCTTTGTAATTTTTTTAACTCAGCCTCTTGCTTTGTCAACAAAGCAGACAAGTCACCAAACATGTTATTGCTCATTTCCATGTAGCTTTTTGACGTTGGTGTAACGACATATAGTTTGTTTTTCAAGGCATCAAATAGCTGATACTGTGCTGCGTTATCCATACGCATGGTATGGCCTTTAATCTTGAAGCTTTGCTGCCCAAGACCGGACTTGAATACTAGCTCCACTTCCGCTTGCGCTACCCCTGAAAGGGCCACTAATGACGCTGCAACCACAGTTTTAAACTTTAATAAATTCATAGTACTAAACTCAGAAATTACCGATATTGCCGATTAGGTTATAAATTGGCAGGAATAGCGCGCCGATAATGAATATCATAAATCCTCCCACTAAAAAAATTGCCACAGGTTCAACTAAGGTTTTTAGTTTATCTATGGTGTCATTAACACGGGTTGTATATTCATCAGAGATAAACCGCGCTTGATCTTCAAGCTTACCGCTGCGCTCACCTGTCATCAGCATCCTGATGATAAAGTTAGGGTACGACTTAGTTCGTTTAAACTCATCCGACAAGCTATTACCTTTGGCGACCCCTTGTTGAATCAGTTTTATATTTTCTTTATAAACTTCGTTGGGTACCGCCGCGGCAATTACTCCAAGAGATTTGTAGATATCCACTCCTGAGCGCACCAACAGCGAAAAGTATTCAAACACAAAGGCCATATTTGAATAACGGATCAATTTACCCACAACGGGGATTTTAAGTGCGAGCTTTGAAACCCAATATTTAAACCCTCGATGTTTTTTATAAGCCACCGAGATCAGTAAAAACACTGCGATAATTGCCGCGATGTAATAAAGCGTGTCATGGCGTAGTGAATCCGAGATATTCATCACCATCAGTGTAATGGCAGGCAGCTCAACTTGCATTTGCTGATATAGCTCTGTCATAGATGGGACGGTGTAATACATCCAAAACACACAGGCCAGTAAAGTTGCGAATAACACCACAACTGGGTAGATCAGTGCTTTTTTCACATCCACATTAATACGACCAATACGATTAATATGTTCCGCCGCATTTAGCAATGTTTGGTCGAGTAAGCCAGTTTCTTCACCAATACGGCACAGATATAGCACTGAGTCAGGAAATACTTCGCCTTGCTTTTCCATTGCGGATGACAAACTGTTGCCAGACTCTAATGCCATTCTTAATTCATCCGCAATAGTTCTAAGCGCTGGGTTTTCCGCATATTCAGCAGCATCTTGAAGTGCACTAATAATAGGAATACCGGCTTTAAGCATAACCGCGATGTTTCGCAAAAAGTCTGCAATTTCCGACTTTTTAATTTTGCGCTTTGTCGACCAGTTTGATAGCGCATAAAAAGGTTGCCATACTGCGTTTACCGGCTCTAATGCAATAACGGCACAGCCCTTTCGTTCGTAATATTCATGGGCAGAAATTGGGTTATCAAAAGGCAGCTCAGCCACCCCTTTCATTGCTTGGCCATCGCGGTCAATGACTTTATATTTAAATAACGCCATTAGTTGTACTCCACTTCTTTAGCAACTAAGTTTTGCAGCTCATCAACCGTCGTCGTACCATTTAACACTAAGCTAGTAGCAACACTGTGCATAGACACGTAGTTACCCGCTTTTGCATGTGCATATAGCTCTGACACAGGCTTATTTAACTCAATGAGGTGACATAGCGATTTGTCTACTGACATAATTTCATAGACAGGCACACGTCCCAAGAAACCAGTATGGCCACATGCCTCACATCCGACACCTTTTGCCAGTACCACGGGCTTATCCAGACCCAAGTATTGCATTTCTTCTGCTGTGCTTTGGACTTCTTCGCTACAGTGGCGGCAGTTTTTTCTCACCAAACGCTGAGATACCACGCCGACGAGAGAGTCAGCAATCATGTGGTTACTCACATCAAGTGAGCGCAATCTTGGGATTACTCCCATCACGTCATTGGTGTGTAATGTTGATAATACCAAGTGACCGGTTTCAGCCGCGGTCACAGCGGTATGCGCGGTCTCATTATCACGGATCTCACCGACTAAAATGACATCCGGGTCATGGCGGAGGAAGTGTCTGATTGCATCAGCAAAACCATACCCGGCTTTTTCATTGACCTGAGTTTGTCTAGCCAGTGGTAAACGGTACTCTATCGGATCTTCAACCGTGACAATATTCTTCTTGAGCATATCTAAACTGCTCAAGCCAGCATGCAGCGTAGTGGTTTTACCCGAGCCGGTTGGACCGGTAAGTAAGATAATTCCAGAAGGCTTGTTAAACATACTTTCAATTAACCCAAGGTGCTCAGGTAAAAAGCCCAGTTGTGACAAACTACGCAGTTCCACCTCTCTTGGTAAAATACGCGCCACTAAGTTTTCTCCGTAAGGACACCCAAGCGTCGATACACGAATATCATAACTCAAGCCATTCACCACAACTTCAAAGCTGCCATCTTGCGGTAAACGCTGCTCAGCAATATCCATTGATGCACGCATTTTTATCGTTGAGGTTAAGCGGCTGAGCTCTTTAGGTAATGCAAATGCTGAGCGCATTACCCCGTCAACACGAAATGCCACACTAATGCTTTTTTCCATTGGTCGGATATGAATATCCGTCGCCCGTTTTTTAACCGCAAAACGTAGAATGTTAGTTAGCAACGTGTCTAGCGTGCGCACAGACTCTTTATCGGCAATAAGGTGGTCGATTTCGTCTTGGAGAATCTTTTCTACTGGGTTATTCAGGTAAAAGTAGTGGTTATGTAACAGCTTTTGGATCACCCCCTTTTCTGCAAGGTGGATGTCTAAATGTAGTTGGCAATATTTGTATACAAGCGCCCGCAAACCATCTATGTTCTCATTACTCGTTGCAATCGTTAGGGTGCGCTCATCACATTTTAGTGGAATAAACTGGCTACCTTTACATAAGTTAAAATTGAACTTTTTTAATGCTTCAGGTTCAGGGATATAGTGAGCTAGGTCAATATAAGGTAGCTTTAGTAATGTTGCCAGTTGTTGGGCGAGCGCACGCTGACTTACAAAGCCGTTACGCTCTAGTACTTCACTTAACTTTTCGCCAGTGATCACTTGCTCTTGCAGTGCAAAATCGATTTCATCCTGTTTAATAGCCCCTGCACTGAGTAATAATTCCGCTAGGGTCTTCATTTCTTGTGTCATGAAAAATCTCTAAATTCTAAAAAATTGAATATGATAAAGTACAAACAAGGTTGCTTGATCTAAACTGGCTGTGGCTGGTAGCCCCAATACAAACTGTAACTTCTTAATCGCCCCAAGTGTTTGTACGCCCAACATGCCGTCAATGTCTCCACCGTACAAACCTGCGTTTGCCAGTGCCATTTGCATGTTGCTCAACTCCCCTTGCAGCGAAGACAAACCTGACCAGGTAAAAATACACTCGTGTTTAACGGCAAAGCACACTGCTTGTCCTTGCTCAGAAACGGCATGTAGAGGAAATGACACCACCTGTAAGTTACCGCTACGCTGCAACCAATTGATGATAATGGTGCTATTTTGCGCAGCCAGCGCTGCCAACACGTCCTCTTTTGCGTAAAACTGCCACAGTGATGATGCTTCCTGTTCCGGTAGTAAACGCTGCGTGAGTTCATGTAACGCACGCTCAGCTAACACTTTCTCAGGCGTGGTAGTGGTGCTATTGCCCTCAGTGGTGGGAGTATTATCAATGACAGCTGGTGCAGCATCACTGACCATGCTCACCTGCGGCGCTGGTTTCACCTCAGGCTTGTTAATCGATAGGGAAACCTGCTCAGGCTCACTTACTGTTGAGTCGCTGGAGTCTAGAGACGCTTCGCTTTGTGTTTCTCTTGACGTGATTGGTTGCTCCGCACTACTTTGCAGCCAATCATCGTAGTGGCCTTTGACCTTATCAACCACAGCAAACTTGCTCGCCAAAAAGGCAGCTGAAACCATCACTGCGGTGTAAATACAGCCAAAGATTATCTTTTTTTGGCTGCTGCGATAATAAAAAAACGCTTCACCGACATCGACAATCGCAAGTCGAATAATATCGCGACTGACCACTGACGTTTGCTTAGCCGCCAACACAATCAGTACTCTATCCATTAATAGGTTTACTAATCTCGGCACCCCGCGGGTTGCTCGGTATATCAAGGTCAAAGCTAAGCGAGATACTTGAAGTGCATCATACCCTGACGCTTGGGTTTTATATTTAATATATTGCGCCATTTGAGCCTTAGATAACGGCAAAAACTGACGAGATAACGCAATACGACTTTTAAGTTGTCGCATCGACTTAGTATTCAGCGTGTCTTGTAACTCTGGTTGTCCCAACAGCACTATTTGTAGTAATTTTTCGGAACTGGTTTCGAAGCTGGTTAGCAACCGGATCAACTCTAGGCTCGCGGCTGACAGATTTTGTGCATCGTCAATCACAACGACAGAAGTCACGGCATTCTTTTTATTTAATAGTAAAAAGTGATTGAGCTGCTGTAGTAGCTCCGGCATCTCTTTTGAGCATGGCGTTAAACCAAAATCCACGATGATTTGCTCAAGTAAAGCAGTCTCTTGCACCACACTATTGAGCACCAGTGCCGTTGCCGCTTGCAAAGTGGCAAGTTCTTGGAGTAACACTCGACTAAAGGTCGACTTGCCCAATCCCACTTCACCTGTGATCACCACAAAACCACGTCGCTGATTGAGCGTAAACAAAACTTCATGCAATAATGCTTGCAGAGTATCGTGCATGTAATAATGATTACCATCGGGTACCGCCGGAAACGGGTGATGTGTCATCCCGAGGCGCTCTATATGATGATCCATCGCTGGCATGGGAAACTGCAATCGTGTCATGATGATACTTGAAGAGACTGTAGATAACGCAAACGCGACAATAAACCGCGCGCGCGGTTTTGCAAGGTTATTTCCTTGAACCCTTGCTCTAGTAAGGCTCGAGCCTCGTCATACGACTTGAGCTGCATCTTGCAAACGGCAAGGTTCATTCTTGACTGTTCATCTGTTGGCACTAAATAAATCGCTTTTTGCCAGTAGCTAATTGCCTGCTGATAATTTGCCTGCTGCATATACATATATGCCCACGCCTTGGTAATAAATGGGCTCGTTGCTGATAAATCAGCATCATACTCTTGCAGTAGTATGCTTAGTTTTTCCCAATCTTGTAATTGCATCGCACGGCGAATATCGCCAAAACGCTGAGCGAGTGACTGTTTTGCTTGAGCCTTGATATTTAAATCAATTTTCACCTCAGGCTTCACTAAAATAGGTGTCTCTACCACCTCTGTTTGTGCTCTAGTATTGACATTTTGAGGTTGCTGCGCATCAATATCTGACACGTCGGTGTCAACCGTGCTCACCGCTAGACGTGGTGTTTTTGGCTCAGCAAGCGCGGCAACTTGCTCTACGTTTTTTTCCGCTTGTTGAGACTCCAACACAGGCGCACTCGAAGGCGATTCAGTTTGCAACGGCAACTCTTGCGCGTCATCTGTTGTTACTGCATTCGCATCACTCGGCTGCACCACTATCAAGGGGTCAGCTTTAGCACCATACTCCCTTGACCGTTGCGTGTCTTCCCTCACCTTGGTATCTGCTGTCGTGGCAGCAGGCACCAAACTGGTACTCTGCCAATCCCAAAGTATATACGCCGCGCCTAGTGCCCCTACTACGCAAACAGGCACTAGCGCTTTGGTAAAGCGAGTGTTGGTCGTTGAGGACAAAGCTGCTGGCGTCGACGATGACGTTGACTCCAGCGCTTTGAGTGAATCAAAAATTAGACTCAAATCAGGTTAACCTTTAGTACTAGCACCAGCTCACGAACTCCTGTGCCGTTGCTCTTTTTCTTAAACAAGTTACCAAGTACTGGTAAGCTGCCTAGCACTGGAACTTCTGATTCGTTACGGAAGTCTGATTGATCAATCAAACCACCCATAATGATTGTGTTACCATTTTTCACCTGTAGCTGAGTCGACATCGACTTTAATTCAACCTCAGGCAGGGTCACTTTCACATCAGCACCCGCTTCTACTAAACCGAGGCTCAACGGATTTACTTTGCTTTGTACAGGGTGGATAGACAGATTGATATCACCATTTTTTGCAATGAATGGCACCACACCAACCATTAAACCATCAAATACTTGGCGCGTTTGAACTTCCTGAGTAGTCGAAAGCCCTGTACCCGTACCATTCGTCGTGATACGCGTGTCTGAAATATACGTTGATGATGTACCCACACTGATGATCGCAGGCTGGCCATGCTTCGCACGAATTGTCGGGTTAGATAGCACGCCAACATCGCCGTATTTTTGCATCATATCAATCGCAACTAATGTACTGCCCGTTGATTTGTGGAAAGAAAAGTCTGAAGTACCAGAGCCGCCCATTGGTGGGGTCGTTAACGTAATACCACGCGCACCTTGAGAAAGGTTACCAAACGTGCCAACCGCTTCTGATACACTGCGGGTACCTGCCGAGAAAGCACTCGAAATATCATCACGTAAAATACTCCAATCTACTCCCCAGCGGAAATCATCACTAAGGTTGACTTCAATGATCTGTGCTTCTATTAGTAATTGACCGCTATGAACTTGCTCATAGTTATTCACTAATGTTTTAACCGTCTTCATCACTGACGGCTTTGCTCTTACAAATAGCGTACCTGTAGTGCGATTGAGTGAGTACATTGCAAGGTCGTTGCGCACGGCACTACCAAGGCGAGATAGCTTGCCTACTTCAGCCATGGTGCTTGCTCCAGCAATCGTACCTGCAAGAATATCACTGCTGTTACTACCAACGAGCTTTTGCAGCATGTTCTCTAGGGCGTCATAGGGGTTTGAATTTGGCATTGCAACGCCAGAAATAGAGAACTCACCTTTGATCTGGTTGTTACCAGACCCACCTGAGCCGCCATTTTGACCGCCATTACTGCTGCCACCCAACACGTCGCCGCCAGTGGCAAAAGTACTTTCTACGTCAGACTCCATAAACGCTAAGTTAAATACCGCGTCTTCCATCGGGTTGACGATGATAGTATTGTTTTCAATAGCGCCAGAAACATCTGCGATACGCATGATTTGATCAAACACCATAGACGCACTCACGTCTTTAAACTCCATGCTAATTGAGTAATCAGCGTTGAGTAGGTTTGGATGTACCAATAAGTTCAATCCAGTTTGACCTGCAAATACTTTCAGCACTTGGTGCAGTGCCGCATTCTCAACCGACAAAGTAACCTTAACTTCATCGAGTGGGTTAAACTCAGGTACTTCTACTATGCTTTGTGTTGCTTCATCTAATGCTTGTGTTTCTAGGCTTGCTCTTAGCTTCTGCATACGCTCCCAAGCGCTGCGAGACTGTTCTGCGATCAGCTCATGTGCTTCAGGCTGCTCTTTATGATAAGACTTGCTAAGGTCGACTTGATGACGTGGCGCATTGGCAGTACATCCTGCTAACACAAACGTAGCGGATATCATGGTCATTTTTATAGCAGAATGAGTTAACTTCATAAAATTCTCGTTAAGTCGTTTTAATTGAAATTGGTGATTAATTGTTTAATTCTTTTAGGCCGCCATTGGCATCTAAAATCGCTGCGTTATCGATTGCTAGCTGAACTACATTACGTGCATTCTTTTTCGCCTTTTCAGAGCTAGATACGCTCTTCTTAGCTTCGTGAAGCTGCTTTGCTGTTAATCCGATTACGGCAGTATCTGCCGCCGCTGCTAAGCCGTAACTTACCGTTGCAGCTACTTGCATACCAGCTGAGACGCACATATTCACAGCAAGACCTAAGGAGGCTGCACATGCGGCAAACTTGGCACCGGATTTAACCCCTGAAGCGGCTGTCGTTGCGACCGTTGAAGCAAGTTTTGCTGGTGCCATCGCCATATCTGCAATAGCTTGGGCTTCAGCTCTGTTTGCTGACACCAATACACCACTGGCGTCGTTGTAAGTCAGCACGCTGCTTGCAATGGTTTGCTCAATTGAACGATAGGTTTCAAGTAATGCTGGACAACCTAATTGCGTGCTCAGGTTAGAAACTGAAACGGGTACGGTCGTATCATCATAGGTATTCGAATGTGCTTGCGCTTCTGAAGCGAACAATCCATTGTTATTTACAAGTCGGCTTCGACTATCTAAACGCTGGTTGTTTCCGAGCCTGATTAGCACATAGGCAAGCGACTGCTGAGATGCAAAATTCATCCGCAGCGCTGGTTGGAAACCTGCACTATTAAGGGATGTATATAAGCTATTCCCAACATTTTGCTCAATTGATGATTTAAAAATATTATTCGGTTTTGAATTATCTACCCAGTCCAGCAGTGCTAGCTTGTAGCAAAAATCTCCCAAGTTTGTGAGTACAGGGTAATCATAAGGTGAATCACTCTCATCGGTAGTATCAGGAGCTGTCGCACCAGCTTTTGCCACTTTATCAAGGTAACTTAATAGGTTGCCTGCTTGTTCCTGCACTTTACATTCTGCAACACTAAACCCATATTTAGGGTCTTTGTACTGCTCAGCCATCTGCTCACAAACGTGGGCTGGTGAGTCTTTGTTACTCTCGTACTTATCAACCTCAGCTTGATCTGACCTAAACGCATCTTCAAACTCTGTGATCACACCATCTGAGCGCTGGAATGTATCGCGAAATAGCTTGGTCATGACATTATCAAGGCGAGTATAAAGGCCTTTGAGTTTGTCATAATTTGCTTTTTTCTCTTGCTCTGCAGCAGTAGGTGAGTCTGGTAGGGTGTAATCAAATAACTCGGCACGAGATTTAAAGTCACCTTTAACATCACGTTCAGTGACATCATCCCCCGATTTTTCTTTTATTTTCCCCGTATAATAATCGTCTACTTGACCACGCACGTCGCTAAGCGCTTTACTAAAGCCCTCATATAATGTACTTGACGCTCGCGTGCTTTTATTTGCAAAATCCATGGCTGCTTGATTCATCGCGGTACGGATCAATGCTTCATTACTAGAGTTCAAATCTGTCAATTGGTCAGCTGCAATTGCGTAACTATCCAAGCTGGTAAACCCTTGCTTATAGTAATTGTTTAACGTTGCGTCAGATTTGGTTATCCCGTTGTAGCTACTCACCTCTTGATTAAATTGATCGATTAATTGCTCAAGCTCTGCTCTTTGTGCGTTGACCTCAGCAATCGACATATCTGAGCGAGTCAACAAGGTGTTTACGATTTGGTTAGCATCACCACTCACTTCACCTAATTTTTGGTAGTACTCATGAAAGTCTACCACTTTATGAAGTCTAGCCTCAGCTTGTGTTACTTCCTTATATACCGAAGAGTTTTCCGAGAAGTCATCCGCTTTGTTCGTATCACCATCCAATAAGGTGATTTTTACTCTGCGCTCAGATGCAAGTTTAGAGATATAGCTTTGGTTGATTTCATTGGCAATTGCGTCACCTCGCTTGTCCGCATCGCTACTGTATTTATAAGCTTTATTAACGATGATACCAGCTCTAAACGCGTCTAATTGCGCTTGAACATTTTGGTTATGGGCTACGTTAGGGTCTGGCGTATAGGTTTCTGGTTGCGTGTCATCTGGTGGTACATCAGACACGGTAACGTCTTGAGGAATGCCTCCTTCAAAGTTTACTTTACGAACCTGCTCATTCGAAGACGCTAAATCAAAGCGTTGCCCGTTCAGCGAATCACGGTATGGCGCATAATTTAATCCTCGAACATCGCGCTTTGTTAGCCCCAAGGTGTTATACGGGACTAAACCTTCGGTGCTCGTCAAGGCACAATCTTCAAGACCATCTGAGTCGGCACTATCCGGACAAGGTAACCTATGATGAATAGCAATAAAACCGTTGATTGCTTCATTCACTCGCTCAGCAGATAGCTTTTGTTGTGATACCACATCTAGCTCATCTTGCTTTGCCACCACGGCGCTAAGCGCAACCGCTCCTGCGGTTATCGCAAGCAGAGTAACCATTAAAGGAAATAAACTAAAACCTGCGTGATTTAGTCGCATGAAATTGCACTCCCTTTTTGTTCTTGTGTGAATGTTCTTAAGGTATTACAGGTAGAATTTAGCTTTCCAATATATTCCTGAACTTTGCTTTTTTGCGACTTCGCCCGGTCTTCTGTTTTTTCAGCATTCACTAGCGCTTCAATTGAGCTGGCAACCGCAACAGCAGCCGCAGCGATATCAATTGCAGATGCTGCAACGGCACTCATTGTAGAAGGGTCTCCACTAGTTGCATCAGCAGCGCCGTCTAAATTACCAGCAACTGCAGAGGCGGCTTGCGCTGCTGCTACTGCCATATTGACACCGGAACTCACTCGTACCATGTAGAGGTCACTCAGTGTGCCGTCTAGCGTTCCAATCGTAGAGTTAAAGGCTTCTCTTTGAATGTCCAATAGTCGAATTTGACTTTCCATGCTATTGGCTGCAACCAGTAATCCGGTACAATTTAGCTCTCCAAGTAGCGGAACCAAGCCTTTGCTTACCGCTCTATCGTCACTGATAGCTCGCTCTGTTTTTCCAGGAATAAGGTAGGTATTTTCCCTGTTGTAAATTAATTCGGAGCCAACTTGACTCACAGTATCGACGTTACCATCGCTTAACTGACCATTGTCATAATCCTTGAGGCCACCGCTGATTAAGGTAAACCCGGTTTGACCAGCATTTGCAACCTCATTAGTTCTAATATGCTGACACAAGGTATACATATTCGTCGCATTTGTGCTGCTAAGCACTGAGCTAACCTGATAGCGAATAGGCTGATTCCAAGCGTCTGTAATTACGCCATCAAGCCCTAAGGTTTCGTAAGGCAAGGTACCATAACGAGAACCACAGTCTTCTTTGCCATCTTGATTGGTATCTGGGCAAGGGAGGCGTAGATTGGTTTGTAAATAATTAACTAAAATATCTTCAGCGGCAAAAATACTCGACTCAGTGACCAAATAGTCATTTCTTGTTTGCTGTTTGTTAAATGCACCAAAGCCAATACCTGCAATTACAGCCAGCAGGCTCGTCAATATCGCCAGCTCAAGTAATGAAATGCCTTGTTGCTTTTTAAATGAATTTACACTGTTCACTTGATTTGACCTGCCTGCTCTATTTCACGTGCTTTTTGCAGCTCTGCTCGCATCGTTGTACCGGCAAGTTGAGCTCGCTGGATAAGTTTGTCATGATATTCAAGTGCCGCACTGAGTGTGTCACGAGCATCTCTTTGTTCTGTTGTATTCGTGTCTAGATACCACTGCACTTTAACGAGATCAGCAACTGCAAGCGCTAAGGCAAACCCCGCAGGCACTGCAGCACCGCCTTTAGAAGATATCATGTCATCTGTGGCATCCTTTATTGCCGCAATATTGAAAAGCTTGTCTAAGTTAAGAAAAATCTCATCAAGCTCAAGTCGAGCTATCCCCTCTGCGGTGTTGAGCATATATATTTCAGAGTTAGCTAGGTGAAGCTGATACATGTTCTCATTGGCAATGTGTGCAATACCTTTAAATAAAGAGGTGTTTGCTTGGCTAAGACGCTTACCGCAATTCAACTCTCTATTAAGCTGTGCAAATGACTTAATGAGCGTAGTGTCATCATACTCATTCGTTGCAGTACGCGACTCTGCTTGAAATTCAAATACATCATCGGTATTTCGCTCAGAATAGCCTTCACCCGTAAGTACTTTTTGTGAGCGAGAAATAGACAGTGCGTAGGCGGGATAAATAACCCCAGCTGTCCCATTTTTTGTTTGGATACGCTCTGTAAATAAGCGTTGATTTTGTTTAGCACTGAGCACATCACTAATTTCATTGCCGCGCTCAAGTGCTGTTAGCTGCTGGCAAAAATCAAGCGTGTTGATGGTATTGGTTGTAGTTTGATAGCCATCACTTTGCTGTAGGTCATCAGAGTCGCTGGTTTTATTAAAGCTTCTACCTAAGTAGCTAAAATATAAGCTGGTACTGCTATCAGCTACACGGTAACGATTCACCGCGCAGTCACTTTTTCCCTCTTCACAAAGGGGCTCGTGGTTTACAGGTACTTGGCTATAATGATTGCCTTGGATGACCAAATCTTTGCTGTCTTGCTGCTGTCTGTAAACGCCGTATTCAATGCTCACTCTACGCCATTCTTCATCAGCATTTAGTGCGATTTGCAAATCCGCGACAGGTAAATAACCGACATGCACTTTGTTATCGCCACTGACACCGTGCTCCGTCGGATTTACAGTGACCCCAGACGGCACCGTACAATCTTCACGGCCATCTAAATTGATATCAGGACAGGGTAAACGGTGGTGAGTTTGTAAAAAGCCTAAAATTGCCCCATCGATTTCATCAAGTAGTAAGCGTGACTCACTGATTGATAAAGTTGGTGAGTCTTCGCTTTTCCCTCCAGCACCAATACCAGAGGTCATAACAGGTAAAATAGCTGCAAGTAATAAACTTAAAACGGCCATACTCACTGCTAATTCAACAAGGCTAAGCCCTTGCATACGCTTAAGTTGACTGCGAACCATAACTAATTACATACCTGCGAAATTAAGTTTGCCATCGACACAAAGTGCACCACATCGTCATACTGTGCTGACTTCTCACGACCTGAAAATTCGTAGCAATTATTGCCGCTGCCATTTTCGCCATCCAGCATACCGTTTATATTGTCCAAATCTTGTGCGCCCCCTGAGACCAACACAAAAGCTGGATTAAAAACATCAGCAGCCTGACAATTCAATCCCCGAGCTCGGATCACCGACAGTCTGTTGGTACTGATAGCAGCTCTATAACGAGACTTGGTTTTTTCACATAAATCATCGAGGTTCAGTCGCCCACCATCCCAACTGCTTGTTGCACTGTCTACTAACTGAGTCAATGCAAAATCAACGGCATAAAATGGGGCATTGCCAAAAGTATCAACGGGTCGTTGCTCTAGCGCGAGTGTTGTGAAAGGCAAAGTACCTTTTAATAATTCAGGTGGCGTTGCTGCATTAGGGCAATCTTCACTACCATCATTATTGGTATCGGGACAAGGTAAGCGGTAATGGGTTTGCGTAAACAGCAAAAGTGGTGCTGCGTAAGCATCTAAACTGAGGTTAGAGCCAGAGGCGGCTAGCTTTTCATTACTACTTGTTGCCTGCACTCCGGGCTTTTTACTGTTGTTCATCATCATCCCTGTGCCAACAGAAATGAGGATCCCTACAACCATGATATAAACTGCAAGCTCCAACAACGTGAAGCCTTTAGTTTTACGCTGTGTTATTACCCCGATACTTGGCATTTATAGCGCCTCACCAGTCATGCTTAACCGCGCCATCTGGCCTTGCTGATAAAACACCGCAGTTCTATCTTGCACATCAACAAGCTTTGCACCAGACGGTAAGGTCTGGCCAAGCTCATACACTTGGTTATCGACTACTGCGTACATTTTATCTGCTGACTTATAAACCATGCTCAAGCTATGCTGGTTAATCACACTTTGTAAGTCAAAGTTGGCATCTCTTGCCACGTAGCCAAGCATACCCAGTGACAATGCCTTATCGTTTTCAGCTATCACAATTTGTTTGTCGAGGATAGGCAACAGCGCATGCAGCCGCTCCTCATCAAATTTAGAGTAATTGAGTGTGTGTAAGGGCGGCACTCTTACTGGGTCGTTAAAAGACAGTTGAGCAGGTGCTAACCAATTCGCAACCGCCGTAACAATACATGCGCCGAGCGCCATTCCAACGCCTGCTAATCCTAATTTTTTACTCATAGTGGACGCTCCAAATCTAATGCAAAGCTAACCCCTTTGAAGCTGGTTTGTACCGAGCTATCTCTAAGCTTGTAACCTTGACTTGTGAGTGACTTAACAAATTGGTTAAAGTGCTCTATTGGATCGTCTGATTGCGCAGTTTGTGTCCCCACTAAACTAATAAAAAGCTTGTTTTCGTCAGTTTGTTTTGGGTAATCAAAACTTATCCAATCAAAAACCACAGAGTTTTGTGGGATAGCCGTTGCAATATCAGCGAGCACTTCATGATAGCCGGGCAATTTAGAAGCATGCTGAATACGCTCTAAATCATCCAAATAGAGCTGATAGTCGTTTTGCTGAATGACTTTGCTTGGAATTTGCTCAGTTAATGTACTTTGCATGCTCTGTACTCGAGCACTGAGCTGTTGATGACTTTCGCTGACTTGGAAGTATTGAAGGCCAATATAAGCATTTGCTGCAAGCAATAAGCTAGCCACCAATGGCAAGCTTTTTTTAGCCAAATAAAGGTATTTTGACTCGCTTTGATTCAGTGCATGCTTAAGCGATAAGCTACCCAAGTGAGGTGCTAGTGAACTAAACATAGGCTGGCCATCAACAATCACAGGAGTTGCTGTGACAGGCTCTAAATCAAGTTGCAATTCACTGGCAAGCGCTTCAGCCCAATCAACACTTGCGTCTGGTTCTAACCAAAAATGTACCGACACTGAGGTCGACTTCAAACGCAATTGGCGCTCAAGCGTACGCAAAGCATTGGTCAAACTTGCGATACGGTTTTCACCTTGGAACATCACCTTAGGCAATGACTCAAAGCCAACCACTTTACCCTTTTGACTGAGTAAAATACTAATATCACTTTCTGTGACAACGAAGCTAGCTCGTACCTGATTGCTTTTATTTGTCGCCGCAAGGCTAGCGTAGAGATGATAATAAGAAAACAACAGGGTATTGTGTAACGTATTATCTGCAATCACCTGATAACGATTATAGGTTTCTAGATTAACCGGTGCGTAAAACACACTGTTGTTCATTTGCGCTTGCTTGTTTTTTTGGATCGCAAGCAACTGCACATTACCTACAATTTCACCACTGTCTTTTAACTCTTTGGATAAGATAAATTCAGCGTATTTATAATCACACTGAATATGCTTAAACGCCGCAGTTGTGGCAAAGTCTGTCACCAAATGAACGTTTTCAGACAAGGTACCGACAAAGTTATTTACGCCTTTATGCTCTAGCGTCTGCCAGTTTTTTCCGTCGATTAAGACCAGCTTTCCATGGCTTTCAACTAAATACTTATTTGACATTATTTCTGTACCACCAATGCTGTGCCTTTATAAGACAGTAAGAAGTTTTGTACTTCATTTTGGCTGTGTTCCAGCATTTTCACTCTATCTGTGATACTGCCAGACAAGCTCATCCCTTCACGACTCAACTGAAAATTTTGAGGTACATAAAAGCGCCCAGGCTGACTATGTGTTTGTGACATATAAGCATCAATTTCGGCGATAGGGATCATTTGGCGGAAGTTAACTTTATACGCTTGCAAACTAGACTCACCAAGCCCTAATGAACTTGCTTTCTCGGTTAACTTAGTAACCGCAGCGTCGAAGTTTTTTCGCTGCTCTAATTTAGCTAAATAGCGCTTTTGCTGCTGTTGTTGATTTATTAGTTCAGAAAGAACTAAACGCTCTGATCTTAATGCTTTATCCGCAGAAGCCTGTAGGTATCCCACTACAGGCAAACTGATAGATAACAGCAAAATGAGCGCTAAGCTGATGCGAGTAATCATACTGCTCTCTTATTGCTCCATTTTGTAAACCGCAGTCACTAACATTACGGCATCTTCGTCTCGGTTAAGTCCTTCACGACTTTCCACAACTTGGTCGTTCATCGCATAGGTGTTGTTACCTAACCATTCGCGACCAGACTCACCAGACGTTGTCAGTGAATTTGGATTAGGGTTGTATTGACGGAACATACCTTCGATTGCATCTGCTTTGCCATCAATCATACGGTCAAACTCTCGAGCCAGCTCAGGAGTAAGGCCTCTTAGCACCATCACATTGCCACTGCCGTGAATTTGCCCCTCAGGGTTCCACTGGAAACATACCTGAACTTCTTGTGGGTTACCGTTGCTGTCAAGGTAGACAAATCTATCTTCCCTACCTTCAGAACGAGCTGCTGGCATGCGGATCCCTTGGCGATCCATCAAATCATGTAAACTTTGTGCAGCTAGCGCACGGTCATCGTCCATACCGATACGAGTATGCCCTGCACCCTCACAAATACGCGGCAGTGTTTCTGGCAAGCGAATATCACTTCCTTCAACACCTGGCACCCCTGCGCCACCAGCATTTTGTTGACGAATACCGACATACTCAAACTCTTTACCTGCAACCATGTAGCGCGGCTCTTGCTCACTATCACCTAGTACAACACCGGTGCGGTTATAGTACTGGTTATATGCCATTACCCACTGGTCGATAAATGTTTGCTTGAGCTTTTGTACTTCGGCGTTACGCTGTAGGTTTTGTCCTACTGACACGGCACTGATGATCAAACCAATTACCACCAGCACGACTGCCATTTCAACTAGCGTGAAACCTTTATTCTTGTTCATTGTTGCTACCTTACTGATTCATCTTGTAGTGTGCAGTGACAATTTTTACTTGTGCTTCGTCTGTAAATCCTGAAGCGGTTGAAGCCGTGGTGCTTGCTTGACTGTCTTTGTTGGTAAAGCTCCAGCCCACTTGTGGTGTCGTCGCTTGCTCTCTAAAGCGACCTTCTGCGGCGTTGATTTGACCGTCGATCATCTCATCTAACATACGCGCAAGATCTGGAGTTAAGCCCGCAATAACCATCACGTTACCTGAGCCTGAATTTGAGTTTGGCTTGTTCCACTGGAAACACACTTGAATTTCTTGCGGGTTACCATTGGTATCTAGATAGACATAACGATCTTCACGACCTTCTGCACGCCCCGCTGGCATACGAATACCAAGCGCATCAAAGTAGCTATGTAGATTTTCAGTGCTATTTTCACGTCTTTGCGTGTATTGGTCGATGTTTTGTCCTTGACATAAACGCGGCGGCTCGTCAATTTGACTGTAGTCTCCACCTGTATTTAGCTCTAAAAACTGCGATACCGTTGTGGTTTTTTGATTGTCTTTAGTAAATTCACCAGCGGCATTTACTGCAAACGTTGGCGTACTTAGGCTATCGCCAACAACCACACCTGTGCGCATATAATACTGGTTGTAAGCCTGTTCCCATTGATCCACAAACTTTTGCTTTACTTTGTTATATTCAGAACTACGCTGTAAGTCTTTACCAATTGATACCGCACCTAGAATTAGCCCGATAACAACCAGCACCAAAGCCATTTCAACTAGCGTAAAACCCGTTTGCTTATTCGACTGAAGAGGTTGGTTTTTCATTCTCTGGTTCCTGTTATTGAGTCATGCGGTAAAATGCAGTAAGGGTAGAAACTTGCTGATGATCTTCTACCGCTGAAGTCGTGTTACTCGCACCGCCTGTGCCAGCTGTTGTTACTGTATTGTTACCTGTTGGCCAACCATCACCGCCATTACCTGTACTCAAGCCAAGCGTGATTGCGTTATCTAAACGAAAGCGGCCATCGTCAGCATCCACAAGGCCATCAATGGCGCTGTCTAGTGAGCGTGCTAAGTCAGGAGTTAGCCCCTTGATCACCATGACGTTACCAGCACCATGGTCTGCACCTGCTACCAAAAATTGGAAACAAACGGTGAGCTGTTGTGGATTACCATTGGTATCTAGGTAGACATATCTGTCTTCATAACCACTCGCACGACCTGTTGGCAAACCAATACCAGCACGGTGGAAGTAGCCTAGTAAATCGGCTGTTTGACCAACCGTTGCAGGCGTTGAACAAAGCTCTGTGATATTTGCTTGAGAAAGTGCATTATCAGCAGTTCCAAGCAGTGTGTTAATAGTATTGTTGTCAGTAACATTTACCGCATTCACCGCTAATGTTGGCGTTTTTGGGCGGTCTCCAACTACCACGCCCATGCGGTCATAATATTGGTTGTAGGCCTGTACCCATTGGTCAACAAATTTTTGTTTGATCTTTTTGTATTCAGCATTTCGCTGCATATCTTTACCGACAGACAGCGCGCCAAGAATGAGCCCTATCACAACCAGTACTAAAGACATCTCAACAAGAGTAAAGCCTTGCTGACGATATGTTTTCTTCATCGCTATTGTTCCAAGTAGTTAGAGAGTTAAAAGTTAAAATGGCATACGGTAGTAAGCATCTACCGATTGTAAATTGGTGCCGTTGGCTACAGGCCAATCGGCATCGGCATTAGCGCCAGTAATGAGGCGAAACATACCGTCACTGGCGTTACTAAGGCCATCAATTGCAGTGTCCAGCTTTGCTGCCAAATCGGGGGTTAATCCATTGATACGTATTGCATTTACTGCAATCTCTGAGCCCTGAATACGCCACTGCTGTACGTGAGATAAGCACACTGCTATTTGGCGAGGGTTATTGTCTAAAGCATTAAAAACGGCTTTGTCTTCACGACTTGCGCCGCGGCCAGTTGGCAGTTCAATACCGGCATCATTAAAAAACTTGCGCAAATCAGCATCACAAATATCACCATTACCCTGGTTTATTTTTCCAGTGGCGGGAGTTATGTCTCCAGGGACGAGGCCAACATAATCAAAGTAGATTTTATAGGTTTGTGCCCAAGGCATAACAAAACGGCTTTGGATCTTGGTGTACTCTGCATTTCTTTGAATGTTTCCAGCAACCGAGCTAATGGAGATCAACAGTCCAATCACCACTAAGACAATTGATAGTTCGACGAGAGTGAAACCTTTTTGATTCATGCTACTACAGTATCCAGTTGATAGTTTTGATGTTTAACCTGTTCTACTGATGATTAATGGAAGTTAGCTGCCAGTTTTAACGCTAACTACGCTTAATTCACCTTCAAAAGCCAGCATTTGGGGCATAAATTCGCCTGACTTACATCAAATAGGCACCTTGGTAAGCGTTCGGTGTAAAGGCAATATCCACCAAAAGTGCTTGCTCAAGTAAAGAAGCAGGTTCAAACACGTTTTATAAACAAGAGGTTAGCTTTTGCTTACTCAAACCTTAGTTGCTGTAAATTTATTGCTTAATGCTGCTAGCGGTGACGAATCTTATACAACAAAACCAAAACACACAATAGTGCATAAAGTTAAATTGTAATCAAAGGAAATTAATATCACCCCATTAAAAACAACAACTTGTAAAAAATAAAAGTAAAAATTGTAAAAACACAAGTTTAAAACCAAAAACAGAACTAATGATTCAAAAGCAACTATAATCCAAAAGTAGCACCGATTTGAATTACACGTCATTACACGTACGTTTGGAATTTAACCAAAAACAATACTTTGAGCGTAAAGATTAAAAAAGGGATAATGAAAAGGAATGAGATACTAGAAAGTAAGGTAGGAATGAAATGGTCAAAGTTATTCAATGGGTGAACTTAACCGTGTTGCACCCATATAAACATCAAAAATTTAACAAGCAGGTTTTAAGGTTAACTTCCTGTTGTTATAATAGGTAATTAATTCATCGACTGTTTGCTGACAATATTCGCGGATCCCAGAAACCAGCATATGCTTTTCCCCAAAACCTACTTTTATGCCATTTGCGGTTAGGTTAAAGCGTAAATTGATTTTTCCACGCTTGCCATCATAGCTAAACTCAGGTTTGTCAGCCTCAAGTGATACTTCACTGACTGAGATATCATCCATTTGAATGCTCATAGATTCGTAGATAACCATAGGTCTTGCGGGGTTTATCATTACCTCTTGCTCACCCATCAATGGAATGATCACATGTGGGAAGGTAGTTCCAGAAAATTCAACATAATTTGTAGTTAAACTATCGATAAGCGATGAGCATGTACTTGTCTCCCCTTTGCGTGTTACAGAGAGCATTACTTTGTCGTTTGCCATAATATCAAACTGCGCACTGCCCTCGGGGAAAGTAAGAACGGTTGTTTCATCAACCATTCCTACAAAGCTAAACTGCATACTTTCACTCAAGCCATAGTGTTTAAGTACTAATGAGAAAAGTAGATCCCCTGGCACACAGAACTTTTTTGCATCTACATCATGTAATGGGTTGTAATCGTCCGCAACGCCCTTGGCAAATGAGCTGCCTTGCTCTCTGGTAATGGTGATCTGATTTGCCTGTTGTTGATAATACGGCTCTAACATCGTTACTTTTCTCTAACCTAGATAATAAAATTGCGCCATATTACCAGAATTTTTAGCACTAGAGGTCGAATCTGTTTCGGATATTCTGTTGCGAAATATTACAACAAACTATTCAGCGGCTCAGCGCCCCAAGTAAGCAGTAACAGCACCGACAATATTATAAAAATAAAATAAGCGACAATACCTGACTTCATTTTTGGCGCAACAGCAGCATTCTCTTGCTTGCCTGTTAGCAGTGTTTTAACTAAATTCTGACCTTTCAAGCGGTACATTACAATCGCCACGATATGAATAGCAATCGCCGCGAGCAATATGTCAATATTGGTGTGATGGATGTCACCTGCAATCTCAACTAAATCGTAAGAAACATACTGGGCGAGTGGACCTTCCACCAAAATATCATCTGTCGTCATTAATCCAGACCCCAGCTGCACAATAATCAAGACAAAAAACACCAGTACCATTTGGCTGCCAGCCGGGTTGTGGCCAACATGACTTTTACTGGACTTGATGGCACTCACTATGGCTTTTGGTGAATGAAATAACGCGCTAAGTTTTGCCGTTTGGCTGCCAAATAGCCCCCAAATAAGTCGAGTAGCCATTAACGCCAGTAACAAATAACCTGTAACAAAGTGAAGCTCCATCATACCTTCTTCACCCGTGATATATAAAGTAACCAATCCAGCCACAAGCAGCCAATGAAAACCTCGGATGAACCCGTCCCACACTTTAGTCATAACGTATTTGCCCCAATAATCAAAACTACCGCTATGATGACAGGTTCTAAAACGCAGTACAAAAACTTATCGTTAAAACGCGCTTGATTGATACATCTATATCATTTATGAAATTGTTAACAGATGACTTTATTCAAATGAATGACGACGTCAAGCTGGCTATAGCCTACGAAAGTGCACGAGAATATAAACCTAAAAGATAAATAACAGCGAATGTTCTATAGTAAGTAGAAATAGGTGTTATCACATTGGGGTAATGATGAAATATATGCTGATGTTGCTACTCATACTTAGTGGTAGCTGTAATGCAAAAATTCTCCTACTCTCTATTGAACCTGATGATGAATTTCGACTTTTTTCAAAAAAATCGAATAACCTAGAGTCAGATACAAACAACCTGCTACTCAATCAGTTTGGTCGCGATTTTTTTGATTTTAAAATAGTCACGCCGAGCGAGCTAAATCAGTTACTTGCCAGTGACCAAGCAGTATGTGCTGTATCACGACTTAAAACGCCAAGCCGACAGCAAACTTTTTTGTTCACTATTCCTATTCATTTGTATCCCAGTCACCGCCTCTACTACTTTAAGCAAAGCACGCCCATCGATGCCAGCTTAATTAATAGCACAGGCAAACTAAAGTCATTGAATAGCTTAATGGTATTCTACCCTGATAAAACCATTATTCGAGAAATCGGCAAATCGTATGGTACAGCTATTGATGCTGCATTATCTGAACTAGCACCACACAATGTCTCAGTCCAGCCATACAAAACATCGGCGGATACTATTATTAAGGAGTTTAGTTCAGGTAAGGTTGACTTTATATTAGCCTACCCCACAGTATTTCAAAATAGTTTCCCTAAAGATAAAGCACACTTGATAGGCTCCTTACCTCTTGCGAATAACCTCTCTCATCTAGAAGGCCATATAGCCTGTAGTCACACCCGCGAAACACAGGCATTTATAAAACAAGCAAACGCCATGATACGGGCGCTTTACCCTACCAAGCTTTATATTACGACGCACCTAAAGTACCTACCAAAACCAGATCATCTACTGATCACTCGCAGACTTGCAATGTTGAGCACCAAATACAAACCCATCCAGCCATAATGACGATTAGCTCAATGTTAGATAGTCATTTGCATTTGAGATTATCCACTTGCAATATTGAGAATTTGCCGATAAATTAGATCGCACACGATTAAATCTCAAGAGATTAATATGGCTAATTTATATCAGTTTGAAGCAAACACACTCCAAGGTAAGACATTTTCATTTACGGACTTACAGGACAAAGTCGTACTAATAGTCAATACCGCCAGTGAATGCGGCTTAACTCCACAATACGAAGGCCTACAAAAGCTACATCAACAGTATGCCGAGCAAGGCTTAGTGATTATTGGATTTCCTTGTAATCAATTTGGGAAACAAGAGCCAGGCGATGCAAAGCAAATTCAAGAAGGTTGCCTAATCAACTATGGTGTTGACTTTCAAATGATGGAAAAAATAGAAGTTAATGGCGATAACGCACATCCGCTTTATCAGTATCTAAAATCTATATTACCTGGAATGTTTGGTAACAAAATAAAATGGAACTTCACCAAATTTTTATTCGATAAACAAGGCCTGCCCGTAAAGCGCTACGCACCAATAACAAAACCGGCACAAATTGCACAAGACATTGAAGAGCTGCTGCGTTAAATGAATAAATCCAACCCTCAGCTCAACCTTGATAACCAGCTTTGCTTCAAGCTTTATAACGCGTCGAGACAAGTTACAAGGCTCTATCAGCCGCTACTCAAAGAAGTTGGGCTCACTTACCCGCAATATATCGTGCTACTTATTCTGTGGGAGCAAGACGGACAACTAGTGAAAGAAATCGGCAAGCGAGCGGGGCTGAATAGCAACACACTCACCCCTTTGCTGAAAAGGCTTGAGCAGCATGGAATAGTCTCACGGAACAAAACACCGGATGATGAACGACACACAATTATTCACTTAACTAAAGCTGGAAAAGCACTAGAGCAATCCTGCGCCTGCATTCCAGCCCAAATGTTGGAAAAGTCAGGGTTAAGCATGGAGCAAATGCAGCTGCTAAAAAGCGCACTCGATTTGTTGCAATGATCTAGACTTAGCGTCAAACCAAGATCTAATACCAATTAGACTTAATACTTGCTCAATTTGAAGGAGTAAATCTGACGCTAACCGCGTTAAAAATTTCTCATTTAGAACCACTAAATAGCAAAATTTTTGCCTTGTTATCGACAAGATTTTCTCTCCTCAAAATAGACCACTTAATTAAGATAATTGGTATAAATCAAAAAATGAAAATAAAAAGACATCAATATTGCAGCATTTTCGACTGCTTTACGTTAAAATATTCGGTTATACCAGTTACGCAAGTTCCTGTGACTTGCGAATAATTGTAGTTGGTATCAATTGGCAGCAGTTGCTGCTTATCACCATCACACGGGCTTCCTAACGGGGTATTTATGTCAGATAAGTGCTATATCACAGCGCAACAATTGCTAGAAGATTCATTTCGCTTAGCCGCTAAAGTTTATGAAGATGGGTTTAGACCTGACTTTATTATTGGTATTTGGCGTGGTGGTGCGCCTATTGGTATTGCAGTGCAAGAATTCTACGACTACAAAGGCATCGAAACCGATCACATTGCAGTGCGTACTTCCTCTTACTATGGCATTGGCAAGCAATCGAAAGAAATCAAAGTACATGGCTTGCACTATATAGTCGAAAATGCGAATGCCGACGACTCATTACTGATTGTTGATGATGTCTTTGATTCTGGTCGCAGTATTTTCGCATTAAAGGAAAAACTTGAAGAGCTAATGCGGTTAAACTTACCGCGAGATATTCGCGTAGCTTGTCCATACTACAAGCCTGCGAATAAGAAGGTGCCCATGACACCAGATTACTTTATTCATGAGTCTGATGAGTGGCTAGTATTTCCTCATGAGCTTTCGGGTTTAACCCCTGAAGAGTTAATCGAGGGTAAGTCAGATCTCGCTAATATTAAGCACTTGTTCGCTAAGTAGCTTAATATAAAAGCAATGAGGGCGAGTGTTACTCGCCCTTTTTATTAACCTAAACTTCCGATAATCTATTGTATTTTGGCTATGATCCCCATCAAGCCTGCGCGAAGCTATCTACAAACGCTTCAAGCGTATCAATGTCTACTGGCTTTAATCCTTCACTACTGCGCACTATAAGTCCTTTTTCTACTAATTCACTCACCACTCGACGGTAAGCACGCTCGGTAGTCGCAAATCGTTCAGCTTCGGCGCTAACCGTTGAGTAGGCTCGTAATAGTGTCGGATTAGAGTTTTCCGCGCGCAACAAACAATCTTTAGCAATGTTATAGCTCAAAGGTAATAATAATTTGTCTAAGTTTATCTTCTGATTTTCGGTGAATTTTGCCGCAATGGTTTGTGCTGTGTACAAGCTCAGCTCAGGTTGCTCAAGCAGTAACTTCCGCCAGTATTTTAGCTCGATTAGGTGATATGTCACATCACTCAAACACGTTACCGTGTAAATACAAGGCTGATGATTCAGTGCCTCAATTTCCCCAATCAAAGTATTGTTACAATCTAGTTGGCCAAGCAACAAACGACGACCGTTACCGACATCATAACTAAAAGATACAGTTCCACTGGTGACTAATATAAGCTTACTCAGCGGCTCGTCTTGGTGGATCAAGACTTCCTTTTTACTGTGTTGAAAACTGTTACCAGCAAAAGCGAGTAACTGTTCGACCAAATTGGTTGAAAAATGATATTGAAACATCTAGATGGCTCTTCGGACAAATGTCCTATTTATTAAACTATAATGACGTTAGCATGAATTTTTAAGTTTTACGCTAACTCACACTGTTTAAGTAGTATCACATTACATCGCTGCGCGAATTTATTGCATGATATTACCTTTAAACCCCCACTTCCCGTGTTAGAGCTAAGTGATTAGTGCTAATTTCTAGGGGTTTGTGGGTTAGCCTTTTTATACCAATTTGCTTAATTAAGTGACCTACTGTGAGGCGAGAAAATCTTGTCGATAACAAGGCAAAATTTTACTTTTTAGAGGTTCTAAAGTAAAAAATTTTGAACGCCGTTAGCGCCAGATTGACTCCTTCATATTGAGCAAGTATTAAGACTAATCGATATTATTCTGCACGAGACACAAATTCGAGCATAAACTATATGCTAACGCAACTTAGGGGAGAGAACAAATGAGTTGGGAATATTTAGGCTATTTAGCCTCTGCTTTTTTGGTCTTATCTTTAATGATGAGTGATGTGACCAAATTGCGTTGGTTTAATTTGATCGGCTGTATTTGTTTTACTGCCTACGGCGCACTTATTCAAGCGTGGCCGGTGGCATTAACGAATGGCTTACTGGCTCTCGTTAACACCTACCACTTGGTAAAACTGCAAAAGCGCTAACGCTGGTATTTTAATTCACCCGCAATCCACGTTTGCTCAACTTGAATATCGTCAATAACATCGTCGTTTACGGTAAAATAATCTTGGTCAATAAGAATAAAATCAGCCCATTTACCTTGCTCTAAACTCCCCAATTTATACTCTTGAAATGCACTATAGGCAGCATCTAAGGTAAACGCTCGTAGTGCTTGCACCTTGGTGAGCTTTTCAGCCGGACGCCAGCCTTGTTCGGGTAAGTTTTGGTGATCTTGTCTGGTAATAGCAGCATGTAAACCATGAAATGGGTTAGCCAATTCAACGGGGAAGTCAGATCCAGCAGCTACTCTACTGCCCTGCTTCAAAAATGTTTGCCAAGCATACGCTCCTCGAAGCTGCTTATCATCTAAGCGTTTTTCTGCCATGTGCATATCCGATGTTGCATGCACAGGCTGCATCGAGGGGATAATATCCAAGGTTTTAAAACGCGGTATATCATCAGGGTGAACAATTTGTGCGTGCTCAATCCGATTTCTCAGTAGTCTCCCGCCCACTTTAGTAAACACATTTTGATAAGCATCAAGTACGATACGATTCGCTCTGTCACCAATAGCATGGGTATGTGCACTGTATCCATGACGGATACTTTGTACTATCAGAGATTCAAGCGTGGATTGGTTTTCAAGCATCAGCCCGCGATGACCTTTACGATCATGATAGTCACCAATTAATGCAGCACCTCGGCTACCCAGTGCGCCATCAGCATAGATTTTCACACTGCGGATAGATAATTGATCTTGGGTGTCTTTGATTATCCCTGCCCCCAACATTTCACCCAGTTTAGGTGAGCTGGCGCTGAGCATCGCATAGACGCGAAGCGGCATAGTGCGCTGTTTTGCTCGAGCTTGGTAAACCTGCCATGTGGTGTGGTCAATTCCTGCATCATGCGCTGATGTGATCCCAAGACTCAACAAGTGCTCTGCGGCTTTATCTAAAGCTAAGTTCACTTGTTCTTGAGACAGTGTTGGGACTTGGCGACGAACCAGCTCCTCAGCTTTATCGATAAAGATACCACTCGGCTGCCCAGTGCTAAGCTTTATGATTTCTCCCCCTTCAGGAGTTTGGGTTGCACTTGAAATATTGGCTAGCTCCATTGCTTTAGTATTGACCCAAATCGCATGACCATCGACTCGAGTTAACATGACGGGTTTATCTTTAACGTACTTATCTAAGTCCGCTGCGGTTGGAAATTGCCCACCGGGCCATAAAGTTTGATCCCATCCACGGCCTATTATCCATGCCCCTTTATGTGTTTTAGCGTAAGCAGTGAGCCGTTTACCTATTTCAGCAATGGAACTGCTACCACGTACATCGAGGGTCAGCAAATTGTTACCTAACCCTATAATGTGCCCGTGCGCATCAATTAATCCTGGTAATAAAGTTTTGCCTTCACCATTAAACTTTATTGCATTGGGGTATTGTTCACTGAGGTCCTTTTCGCTGGTTTTAACGACCTTTCCATCTTTTATCACTAACGAGGAAAACCGCGTAACTGCTTGTGATTTAGTTGGCGTGTAGCCATTTACATTATGTATAACCGTGACTTGTGCTGTTGCACAGAGGCTAAAAACAGCCAAAAGCGCGAGGAATGTTTTTTTCATTTTCGTGTCCTTCACTGAGAATTTTTATACCAATTCTCTTAATTAAATCGTCTATTTTGAGGCGAGAAAGTCTTGTCGACAACACCGCTTCCGCGTCCTGTAGGCAAGGAAAAACCTTGCTATTTAGTGGTTCTAAATAAGAAGTTCTTAACGCAGTTAGTATTAGATATACGCCTTCAAATTGACCTAGAATTAAGGTTAATTAGTATTATTCAGCATAAGCATCTACAGGACTAAAGCCAAGCCTTTGCGTTAATTGTATACTTAACTTTATTACCTTAAGTTTGTTAACGTTGCGAAATAGGGAACCATAGTAGTGAAATTATTTATTGTCTATCTCGGTGGTCGTATCAAGGGTTGCCATATCGAAATGCACGATGTTCGGTTTGTTGCCGCAAACTCGATTGAAGAAGCATACCCTAAGCTAAAACAGCAATGGGTTGGTGATAAAAACGCCGTACACATGGATAGCTACACAATTATAGAGCATGCTGATGGTTATGCCGTAGAGCTTACTGAAGCGGCTGTGCAACAAGCTGAACATTTGTATTTTGTTAATTTAGGCGGGTATAAGCCGAATAGTTTAGTGGAGGCACACGACTTTGGCTTGTTTGTTGCCACAAGTGCTGATGAAGCAAAAACAAAAGCAAAGGCACGCCTATTGGCTGGATTTAGCCATATTCATAAGGATGATTTGCATGAAGTCGATGATTGTTTTGCTATTGATTTGTTCGACCAAAACTTAAATATAAAACTCACCCACAGCGGCCAAAGCACTCCCCTTACACCAATTTGGTTTGGCTACCACCCGCTATAATCGTGTACGTAGGTCACATTTTTAATCGCAGCGCTAACCCTCGTTATTTTCGTCGTTATCCGCTTTAATAGCGATTTTTATCGCGATAATAACGACGGCAAACATTAGAAAAGGTAGCGCTGCAAGAGAGTATTCAACTAAATGGCTATCTTTGTAACTAGGCTGAAGAATAAAATGGCCGCCAACACACATCACGATTACCACAAAAAGTAGTGGTAACATCATAATCTCTTTGTTCTTCTTGTGTTTTTTCATTGTGAACTCAGCTAGTTATTCTTTCGTTGCATGACATTACTCTCTCACACACAGTGTAAAAAAGCTTTGATCGAAATCAGTGCTGCCAATTATACCAATTTGCCTAAAGTTAGAAATAAAATTCGCGTATTTATCACTTGGGAGCGCCCAATGTCCGTGGTATAAAAGCAGGTATTGCTGAAAACGTAGTCAACTAACCATGACCAAAAATAACAAACAAATCATAGTGATCAAACTTGGTACTAGTGTATTAACTGCAGGCAGCCAAACACTCAACAAGCCAAGACTGGTAGAACTGGTAAGACAGTGTGTTACATTACGAGAAGCAGGCCATCAGATCATTATTGTGTCGAGTGGAGCAGTTGCGGCAGGTCGTGGTGTGTTGTCGCAACAAGTTGGGCATTCACTGGCAGAAAAGCAAATGCTTGCAGCGATAGGCCAAGGCCAGTTAATCCACTTGTGGCAGTCACTTTTTGGTATTTATGATGTCAATGTCGCGCAAATGTTGCTCACCCGGGCAGATTTAGAGCACCGTGGACGCTATTTAACCGCAAGGGATATGCTCACTAAATTATTAGAGCATCACGTTATACCTATCATTAATGAAAATGATGCGGTAGCAACATCAGAAATAAAGGTCGGTGATAACGATAACTTATCTGCCTACGTTGCCATTTTAGCCAATGCCGATAAGCTGGTGCTGTTAACCGATCAGCATGGACTTTTCACCGCAGATCCCCGCGCTAACCCTGAAGCTAAGCTCATCGAGCAAGTAACCCAGATAAACGATGAGCTAAGAGCACTGGCGGGAGATAGCGGCACTCAACTTGGTACTGGCGGTATGGCCACGAAATTACAAGCTGCTGATATTGCACAGCGAGCCGGTGTTGATGTAGTAATTGCTAAGGGTAGCGAATATGACATTATCCCTCAGGTACTATCGCAGACTGCCCCCGCTACCACCTTTTTGAAATTTGATGCGCCTGTGGGTGGGCGCAAACGTTGGCTACTGTCGGGTCCCAAATCATCAGGTCGCATTATTTGTGATACCGGTGCTATCAAGGCGGTGTGCCATCAAGGCGCAAGTTTACTCGCAAAAGGCATTGTTGCCGTTGAAGGTCAGTTTCAACGTGGTGAATTGATCCAAGTCTTTTGTCAAAATGGTAAGCTTCAAGCGCAAGGCTTGACCAACTTAGACAGTCAAGCCCTGAGTCTCGTGCTTGGCTGTCATAGTAACGAATTTTCACAGCGCTTGGGGTTTAAGACCGAAGAGGAGATCATTCATCGCGACAACATGGTGATTTTGACATAAAAGGAAGCCAATAAAAGCATCAATATCGCTGAAATTTTGGCTGGTTGTTCTACACTTAGCAGGTATTAATGCAATCACGAGGCTACTTATGTCAACTAGCTATTCACCATGTGGTCATGAACTTACTGTACAGCTCTTGGCACAAAAAAGTGAGTCGCAACTGGCACAAGCGTTGGAACATATTGTCGCCGATGCCTGTGAAACCCATTATGCTTTTTACTTTAGTAAAAGCCTCAGTGCAAATGAAATACCTAAACCCCTATTTGTAAGCCATCGCGATGTCTGCCTTAGCATCGATTCAACAACCTCAGTGCTGAACAAAACCAATAAAATAGAGGGAGATAAACACCTTATTCAACATGGCGGTGATAGTATCATACCGCTATGGCATCACACCGAATTAGTCGGTTTCTTGTATGTTAAAGGTCAACTTAACTTTACCTTGGCGACTCTATTAAAGCACTTACTCAATGTCTTTATTCATCAAATGGCAACGTTACATTTTGCTCGAATCGACCCACTTTCACAATTATTAAACCGCCAAACCTTTGATGAGAAAGTAATTGAAATAACCAATGGAGAAGGTTTTACGGTCTGCCGAGAAGCCAGTGATGAGCGCAAGTGGTACTTAGCCATGATCGATATTGATCATTTCAAACAAGTTAATGACAACTTTGGCCATGTTATTGGCGACGAAGTTATTTTGTTAGTAGCACAAATTATTAAGGCGAATTTCAGAACCGAGGATTATACCTTTCGTTACGGCGGTGAGGAGTTTTCGATACTCTTTCAAAGCTTTGATGATGATGCTGCGCTTATAGCACTAGAAAGGCTCAGAGAGCATATTGCCACCAGCCGCTTCCCGCAGGTCGAACACGTCTCCGTGAGTATTGGCTTTACAGAAGTAGTTGACACACTGCAAGTGTCAGAGCAAGTACACAAAGCCGATCAAGCGCTTTATTACTCTAAAGACAATGGTCGTAATCGAGTGACTAACTACCTCTCATTAGGATTATCTGAGTCACACTACGAATGTGCAGAAATCGAGTTGTTTTAACTCGTATTATATATAGCGTTCAAAGAATATGCTAAACTCCCCTGCCTAATTTATACCAATTATCTTAATTAACCTGAGCTGCGGATAATTAATGCCTTTCTAGCAGCCAGTTTTAGCGCTAATTGGTATTATTGGTACTACTTTAAGCAACAGGTTTGGGAAAAGTTATGCAATTTGTGAGATGGTTTTTAGGACGTCTAATTTTACTTTTTGATTTTATTTTTACCCCACGCAGTAAAAAGCGTGCCGCAGAGCAGCAGCAAAAGCTAGATGCAATGACAGCAAATTTAAAGCTATATCAGTTTAAAGCTTGCCCATTTTGTGTCAAAGTCCGCCGTGCAGCCAAGCGTGAAGGGCTGAAGCTAGAAACTCGAGATGCTAAAAACGATGAACAGTACCGCCAAGAGTTACTTGAGCAAGGCGGAAAAATTAAAGTACCTTGTTTACGTATTGAAGAGCAAAACAAAGTCACGTGGTTATACGAGTCTAATGACATTGTTGCCTACTTAGAAAAGCTGGAAAAAGCAGCTTAAATTGCGCACCTCGCTTTGCGCCAATCGGGCGCTATGCTAGCATAGCCCCATCAATCGACTAATCCATTTTAAGAGAATTTTGATGACTATCCGTACTCGTGTCGCACCCTCTCCTACGGGTGATCCGCATTTAGGAACGGCTTATATTGCCTTATTCAACTATTGTTTTGCCAAGCAACAAGGCGGCGAATTTGTACTACGTATTGAAGATACCGATCAGGTGCGCAGTACTGTTGAGTCTGAGCAAGCTATCATGGACAGCCTGCGCTGGTTAGGACTTGACTGGGATCATGGTCCGGATGTCGGTGGCGAGTTTGGCCCATATCGTCAATCAGAACGTTCTGAACTGTATAAAAAGTTTGCCCATCAACTCGTTGATGAAGGCAAAGCATTCTATTGTTTTGCAACGGCTGAAGAATTAGATGAGATGCGTGAAGCGCAGATGGCAGAGGGGTTACGCCCTAAATATGACGGCCGTGGTTTACGCCTATCTGAAGAAGAAGTAAAGGCAAATCTAGAAGCGGGCAAACCGTACGTTATTCGTATGAAGATCCCAGAAGAAGGTACCTTCAAGTTTAACGATTACCTACGCGGCGAAATAGAGATCCCTTGGGAAAACGTAGACATGCAAGTATTGTTGAAAGCTGATGGCTTCCCAACTTACTTCCTTGCTAACGTAGTCGATGACCACCACATGGAAATAAGCCATATCTTCCGTGGAGAGGAATGGATTAATTCAGCACCTAAGCTATTAAAGCTATACGAAGATTTCGGCTGGCAAGCACCAGTACTTGGTCACCTACCGCTACTGCGTAACCCTGATAAGTCAAAATTATCAAAGCGTAAAAACCCAACTTCAATTAACTACTATAAAGAAATGGGTTTCTTGCCAGAAGCACTGCTTAACTATTTAGGCCGTATGGGTTGGTCAATGCCTGATGAGCGTGAAAAGTTTACCCTAGCTGAGATGATTGAGCACTTTGACATGAAGCGTGTGTCACTTGGTGGGCCTATTTTTGATATTGATAAGCTAAACTGGTTAAATGGACTTTGGATCCGTGAAAATTTAACTGATGCCGAGCTGATCCAGCGTTTTGTTGATTGGAAGTTCAATGGCGATATGTTAGCCCGAGTACTACCTGAAGCCAAAGCGCGTATTAACACCTTATCTGACTTAGTTGGCCTAGCTGGTCACTTTGTTGGCGGTATACCTGAGTACGACCCAGCGTTATTAACAGCGGGTAAAGCGGACGAGGAAGTCGTTCGTCAGGCACTTCAATTCTTTATTTGGGAACTGGAAAAGCTGCGTACTTGGAATAAGTCTGAGATTTTCGCTATTGCAAAATCAGTGGCTACACATCATGAGCTTAAGATAAAAGATTTCTTAGAGCCTATTTTTGTTGCTATTACAGGCAAAACATCATCAACCTCAGTAGTTGATGCAATGGAAGTGTTAGGCTCTGACCTTTCTCGTGCGCGCTTAAGAGTAGCGCTTGAGTATGTTGGTGTTTCTAAAAAGCAAGCTAAAAAGCTTGAAAAAGCATATCGAGAATATCCATCGATTGCGTAGTGCAATATTGCATAAAAAAGCCGCTCATGTAGCGGCTTTTTCTTTGCTTCGACTTAGACAGCTGAGTTTACGCTCAGGAAAGGCAGTACTTTTACTATTGTTCGCTGTCTGGGTTTGCGCTTTCTTCAGTTAAATCAGCACTACTTTTCTCTAAATCGTAACTGTCAACACGCTGTAAGCCTCGCGGTAGCTTGTTGCCTCGTCGTCCGCGCTCACCATAGTAATGTTCTAAGTCGCTCGGTTTAAGGGTCAACTTTCGTTTACCTGCATGTAGGGTAACGGAAACCCCCTCTGGTACCACTGCAAGCACCTTGACGAACTCTTCTCGGCTTTGCACTTTGGCACTTGGAATAGAGATGATCTTATTTCCTTTACCTTTACCAAGCTTGGGTAAGTCACGCAGTGGGAATAGCAGCATACGACCTTCACTTGAGATAGCCATACACCTATCTGTGGCAACATCAAATACCTCTATAGGTGCAATCAAGTGTGCGCCTTTCGGTACGCTTACAAATGCTTTACCATTTTTATTTTTACTGACCATATCAGCAAAGTCGCTGATAAAGCCGTAGCCACCATCTGTAGCCATTAAATATGTAGACTTCTCCTCACCCATAACGACATGCTCAAAGTTGCACCCGGGCGCAGGATTAAAGCGGCCCGTCATCGGTTCACCTTGGCTTCTAGCCGATGGCAAGCTATGTGCATCCGTCGCAAAAGCGCGGCCAGAGGTATCTAAAAATACCGCAGGCTGGTTGCTTTTACCTTTAGCGGAGGCCTTATAACTATCTCCTGAGCGGTAGTTTAGGCCTTCAGCATCAATATCATGGCCTTTAGCAACCCGTGCCCAACCTTTTTCAGACAGTACCACAGTGACCGCTTCTGATGGGATTAAATCTTTTTCACTCAGCGCTTTGGCTTCGCCTCGCTCAACGACTGGAGAGCGTCTGTCATCACCATAGAGCTCAGCCGCTTCTTGGATCTCCTTTTTCATCAGGGTTGACATGCGGCGCTCAGAACCTAAGGTTTTTTCCAGCCCATCACGCTCTTTTTCTAGCTCATCTTGCTCGCCACGGATCTTCATTTCTTCCAGCTTTGCAAGGTGGCGGAGTTTTAGGTCTAATATCGCTTCCGCTTGTTTATCTGAGAGGCCAAAACGTGAAATCAACTCTTCTTTCGGCTTGTCTTCATTACGAATGATTTCGATGACCTCATCGATATTCAAAAACGCAATCATCAAGCCTTCAAGAATATGCAAACGAGCCAGTACTTTGTCTAGGCGATACTGTAAGCGTCTGCGCACCGTTTCACGGCGGAATATTAACCACTCAGATAAGATCTGACGTAAATCTTTGACCTGTGGACGACCATCCAAACCAATCATATTCAGATTTACACGGTAGTTCTTTTCAAGATCTGTGGTGGCAAATAAATGCGCCATTAATGGCTCAACCTTAACCCGATTAGAACGCGGCACGATAACAATACGCGTCGGATTTTCATGATCTGACTCGTCACGTAAATCAGCTACCATCGGCAGCTTTTTGGCCGTCATCTGGGCAGCGATTTGCTCTAATACCTTGGCACCTGAGCACTGGTGTGGTAAAGCTGTGATCACCACTTCGCCTTGCTCTTCAGTGTACACAGCGCGCATTTTGATTGAGCCACGCCCCGTAGTGTATAGCTTCTTGATCTCTTCTTGCGGGGTAATAATTTCAGCGTCGGTTGGATAATCAGGCGCTTTCACTATTTCTAGAATTTCTTCTAGCTCAGTTTTTGGCTTATCCAATAATAAGCAACAGGCCTGTGCTACTTCACGCACATTATGTGGTGGAATATCGGTTGCCATACCAACCGCAATACCTGTAACACCATTTAGTAAAATGTGAGGTAACCGAGCAGGTAATACTTTTGGCTCATCCAAGGTGCCATCAAAGTTAGCCGTCCAATCTACTGTCCCTTGTCCTAATTCTTTTAGTAACACTTCAGAGAACTTAGACAAGCGCGCTTCGGTATAACGCATTGCGGCAAAAGACTTAGGATCGTCCGCAGCTCCCCAGTTACCTTGACCATCCACGAGCGGATAGCGGTATGAGAAAGGCTGTGCCATAAGTACCATTGCCTCATAACAAGCACTATCACCGTGTGGGTGATACTTACCGAGTACGTCACCAACTGTACGAGCTGACTTTTTATATTTAGCTTGGGCAGATAAACCCAACTCACTCATCGCATACACAATACGACGCTGTACAGGTTTTAGGCCATCACCAATATGCGGTAACGCCCTATCCATGATCACATACATGGAGTAATTCAAATAGGCGTCTTCAGTAAAACGTCCCATTGCAAGTTGTTCAATGCCTTGTAATGACAAAGCTTGAGGATCTGTCATGTTACACCTTACTTGTTGTTGTAGCTGATGCGGTAAATTGCATTGGCGTAATCATCGGAAACGAGTAGGCTACCATCGCTAAGTTCAGCTACGGCAGCAGGACGGCCATAGGTTGTTTCGTTTTCCATAAAACCACTAAGGAAAGGTTGATAACCGGTAATTTGGTCATTTTCTATTGTGGCAAGCATCACCCGATAACCTACTTTTTTGCTGCGATTCCATGAGCCGTGTTCAGCAACAAACAACTGGTTTTTCATTGCTTTTGGAAATTGCTCACCACGATAGAAATGAATGCCCAGCGGTGCAACATGCGCTTGCAACGCCAGTGCAGGCATCGTGTAGTCAGTCACGGACTTACCTTTGCCAAATTCAGGATCAAGCACGCTACCGCCGTGTACATAAGGAAAGCCAAAGTGCTGACCAATTTCATCCACGCGGTTGATTTCACAAGGTGGAATATCATCTCCCATCATGTCTCGGCCGTTGTCGCTGAACCACAACTTTCCAGTCACGGGGTGGTAGTCAAACCCCACCGTATTACGCACGCCTTTAGCAACCGTCGAAAACGCTTTCGTCTCTAGGTTTAATGAGAAGATACGACCAAATTTAGGGTCTTCAGCACAAATATTACAAGGTACACCAACAGGGATAATTAACTCCCCCTCTGGCGATACCGTGAGATACTTCCAGCCATGATGGCGTTTATCAGGTAAATCATCAAATACCACGTCCTTTACTGGGGCTTTGAGATTTTTTGCAATTTGCTTGAAACGTATAATACGCTCCACTTCGGCAACGTATAAATCACCGTCTTTTAATGCGATACCAGAGGGCATATTAAGCCCCTCTGCCACTAGGATTTTTTTGTCAGCAATACCATCACGATTATTGTCGATAAGCGCATGAACTTTACCAGCTTTGCGCGACCCGACATAAACGGTGCCGTCTTTACCTACAGCCATTTGCCTTGCATTTTCAACATCTTTGGCAAAATAGCTGACTTTATAACCGTCTGGCACCACTAGGCGTGATAGAATGTCACTTGCAAGTGCTTGTGAACTGAGCAAAACTGCGGCAAATGCACTCGTTATTGTGGTCAGTTTATATTGTTTTTTCATCTTAAACCTCTGCCTTATCTCCGTGCTGCTCAAGCCATACCTTGCGGTCGCTAGAGCGTTTTTTTGCTAACAGCATGTCCATCATTTCGAGCGTCTGCTCTGGCTCATCTAATGTCAGCTGCACCAAACGTCTAGTATTCGGATCCATGGTAGTTTCGCGTAGTTGCATTGGGTTCATTTCACCTAACCCCTTGAAGCGCTGCACGTTAACTTTACCGCGTTTCTTTTCGGCCTCGATGCGGTCTAAAATGCCCTTTTTCTCGTCTTCATCTAGGGCGTAATAAACTTCTTTACCAACATCAATACGAAACAGTGGCGGCATGGCAACAAATACATGGCCCTTGCGAACAAGCTCGGGGAAATGTTTTACAAATAAAGCACATAATAAAGTGGCGATGTGAAGTCCATCAGAGTCAGCATCCGCAAGAATACATACTTTGCCGTAGCGAAGACCAGATAAATCCTCAGAATCTGGGTCGATGCCTAATGCCACAGAAATATCATGCACTTCTTGTGACGCTAAGATCTGACCCGACTCGACTTCCCAAGTATTCAAGATTTTACCGCGTAGTGGCATGATTGCTTGAAATTCACGGTCTCTCGCTTGTTTTGCCGAGCCACCTGCTGAGTCCCCTTCCACTAAGAAGATTTCAGAGCGCTCTGTTTCACTGCCTGAGCAGTCGGTTAATTTACCGGGTAAGGCTGGACCTGAAGTGACTTTTTTACGAACGACTTTCTTTGCTGCACGCAAACGCTTTTGAGCATTACTTATACACAGCTCAGCCAGTAGCTCCGCGGTTTCTGTATGCTCATTTAGCCAGAGGCTGAAAGCATCTTTGACGATACCTGACACAAAAGTGGCACAGGAGCGCGAAGACAGCTTTTCTTTCGTTTGACCGGCAAACTGCGGATCTTGCATTTTTACCGATAAAACATAACTACAGCGATCCCACACATCATCAGGTGTCAGTTTAACACCACGCGGGATCAAGTTTCTAAATTCGCAAAACTCACGCATGGCTTCAAGCAAGCCTTGGCGCAAGCCATTTACATGCGTTCCACCTTGCGCGGTAGGGATTAAGTTTACGTAGCTCTCAGCTATAGACTCGCCACCTTCCGGTAGCCAATGAAGCGCCCAATCGACGCCTTCAGTAGAACCGCTAAAGCTCCCAGTAAAAGGAGACTTTGGTAACACTTCGTACCCTTCGGCACTGTCTTTTAGATAATCTTCTAACCCAGCTTCGTAATGCCACTCTTGTGTCTCTTTCGTTTGTTTATTCACAAAACGAATGCGCAGCCCTGGGCATAATACGGCCTTGGCTTTGAGTAAATGGTTCAGTTTGGTAAGTGAAAAGTTGGCAGAATCAAAATAGCTGGGGTCAGGCCAAAAGTGCACTGAGGTTCCAGTATTGCGTTTACCGACGCTGCCTGTAACCCTCAAGTCTTCTACCTTATCGCCATTTTCAAATGCCATTTCATAGACTTGAGCATCGCGCTTAACGGTAATTTCAACCCGAGTCGATAACGCATTCACCACCGAGATACCAACGCCATGAAGACCGCCTGAAAATTGATAGTTTTTATTGGAAAACTTACCACCGGCATGTAACTTGGTTAATATCAACTCAACCCCAGGTACTCCCTCTTCAGGGTGAATATCAACGGGCATTCCTCGGCCATCATCAATGACCTCGAACGAGTTATCTTCATGTAGGATCACATCTATTTTAGTGGCATGCCCAGCTAAGGCTTCATCGACACTGTTATCAATAACCTCTTGACCTAAATGATTTGGTCTTGTGGTATCGGTATACATGCCGGGGCGACGTTTAACTGGCTCTAAGCCATTGAGTACCTCAATAGCTTCGGCATTATAGTTTTGCTGACTCATAGGCTAGTTCTGGTTATCTTTTTATCCGCTAGTATATGCACAACATGACGATTTACGCAGATATTTGTGCACAGATTTCAATTTGTGATAGTTAAAAATTTGGCGATGGTAGTAAAATAGCGTGAAAACTCGACAAAGCTATGATCCCCACCAAACTCTATAATTTGACGACAATGACTATAATAGCGTACCGCTTCTTCAAAAGGCAGCACCTCATCACCTGTTTGTTGCAATAATAGCAAGTTTTCTGGATTACTAAGCTTTGGTGTGTATATTGTTTTTAACGCTTCAACATGCTCGTACAGTAACTCATAATGACAATCCTGATATGGGTTGTATTGTGGCCCAAGGTAGTCGTTAAGTAATAAAAAAGGCCTAACAGCAGGGTTTATCACCACAGCTTTGCAGCCTTTTAGCTGTGAAAAGTAGGTGGCATAGTATCCACCCAGTGAACTACCTAATAACACAGTATCAGAATCAATGATGCTATCCAACTGTGCGAGTGCAACTCGAGGATCGAAATGCAGCCTAGGGGTTATATAACGCTCTGGCTTTCCACGCATATACACACCAAACTCCGTTGCCTTAAAGGATAGCTCTGAGCTGTTAAAGCCATGAATGTAGACTACCTGTCGAGCCATTTGACCTCTGTATTTATACCGTTGTTATTAAAGGTTATTAGACGATATGCGGGCCCTAAATCACACTGCTGCCACTCTTTAGTATGCTTTACAAACTGAATTGAAGTTGCAGGCGTGGCATAAATAGGTAATGTACGAAATTTTTGTTGATACTCATGGTGTACATGACCGTGAAACAGCCCTATGACCTGCTTGGTATCCACTAACGTGTTGAGCAGTTCAGGTCCATTTTCAAGCATGTGTTTATCTAAATATCCATCAATGGACTTAGGGTGATGATGTGTAAACACAATCGTTTGTTGTGTTATATGACGTTTTAGCGCGTCGAGATGCGCCCTTTCACACCACCCTGCCGGCGTTTCGCCTTTTGAATTTACCAACAGTATTTCACCAAACGGGGCTGTGATCCTCTTGTGGGGAAAAATCTTCCCAGTACTAATTTGTTCAAGTAAGGCGATGTCATCATGATTCCCTGGCACCCACAATACTGGGCAATGCAGCTCACTGTTAGTGACCAAACGGGCGAAAGCTTGATACGACTCAGTCGTATGGTCTTGAGTTAAGTCGCCGCCAAATATGACCACATCGCAATGCTCTTGTGCCATCGCAGCCAATGTTTGTTGTAGATTGGCTGCAGTATTCACTCCAAAATACTCACCCGAATCGTCAGCAAATAAATGACTATCGCTGAAGTGTCCAATCCTAATTTGCTGCTTGTTGATTGTTAATGCAGACTCAAACCATGCCATTATTCACATCCCAGTTTAGTTGTACTCGGCCTTTTTCTAAGCACACCATTAACCAATCAGCCAAAAAAGCATTAACTTGATACTTTTCGTCCTTCTGATGCATATCAGGGTTTGGGTAGCCATAAGAGGGTTTGATCCGGCGATGATAATTACGATGGATAACTTCAGCGACTTTCGCATCGTGATATAAACGCACAGACAAAGAGAAATGTGGTAAATGCTCACTCACCACCGTAACTTGTTCAATTAAAATGTCTGTGGTGTACTTACTTACCCCTTCTACTGTCAGGCTGTAGCGAGCAGAGGCCAGATCAATAATACGACACTCCCCGGGCGTTTCCTCAGGCAGCAATTTAAGCATCCGTAAATAATTACGCTCACACAGAGTAATGTAGCGAGGCAGAGATTGAATATACTGCTTTGAACTGAGCACCTGTGACAAAAATACAACTCCTATCCTGCTTGCACAATTCGCGCTTTATTTAGTGCCAACCATTGTAGACTAATAACAGTCGCAGCGTTATCGATTTCCTCATTATCCAGTCGAGCCAAGGCGTCTTCAAAGGGAATAACATGTACTTTAATATCCTCATTTTCTGTATCGAGGCCAAAAATTCCACCTGCGTCAGTCAAGTCGGTAAGCGCCAGATATAAATACAATCGCTCCGTTGTGCCACCGGGGCTGGATAGGTAAGAACGCATATAAATCATTTCATTAAGGTCAAGCCCTGCCTCTTCTTTTGCTTCTTTTCGCGCTACGGCTTCATAATCTTGGCTTCCTTCAGCCATGCCCGCTATACACTCCAGTAACCATGGTGTGTTTTTAGAGGCCAATGCACCTATTCGAATTTGCTCAATAAGTAGCACCCTATCTGTCACTGGATCATAGGGTAATACGGCAACGGCATGCCCTCGCTCAAGTATCTCTCGGGTAACGGTTGGTGAGACTCCACCGGCAAATAGAGCATGACTAAATTGGTATTTGTGAATGGTAAAGAAGCCATCAAAGACTGTTTCCATTGAAGAAACAGTGACATCGGCTTTATTAAACTGACTCAAAGATTTCATAAAATAATCCTGTTATTTTTGACAGCAACGGTTTAAAAGCTAACCAATCGCCCTTATATTAGCTTCATACTCTAAAAAGTAAACGAAGTCGTTTACCTTTAACTTTTTCCACTTTACAATACCCAGAAGGTATTAATATATTCTGTTACACTTGTTGGCGATGTTTTACGCATTAAGTCTTTAATTGGGCTGTAAAAACAGGGTAACATGCTGACAGTATAAAAATTGTCTAAGGACTGAGCGAAAAATGAAAAAAACTCTACTATCGTTGGTTGTTGGGTTGTCGTGCGCACTTTCAAGCAGCCTGTCCCACGCGGAAGACTTACTGCAAGTATACGACATTGCAACGGCTAACGATCCCACTGTATTAAAAGCAAAAGCACAAGCAGATTCACAGAAGTATGCCCAAGACCAGGCCTTAGGGGTGTTGCTACCTCAACTTGGTTTTAGAATGAGCTACTCAGATACCAATTCTGAGGGCGCTCCTAATGACCAGAATGATGCCACAGGTTATACGTTAGTAGAATCAGACAGCGATACGTTTAGCCGCTCGATTACACTCAATCAAACCATTTTTGATATGGCCTCGTGGCAGAGCTTATCTATCGCTGAAAAACGAGCAATGCAGGCTATGACTCAGTATGAGCGCGAAAAGCAATCTCTGATTGTTCGTATCGCTGAAGGTTACTTTAACGTACTTAGTGCGTTAGATAGCCTAGAGTTTGTCCAAGCTGAAAAGCGCGCGATTGAACGCCAACTAGAGCAAACAAAACAGCGCTATGAGGTGGGCTTAACGGCAATTACTGACGTTCATGAAGCGCGAGCTCAGTTTGACCGTGCAGTTGCCGACGAGATAATCGCGAGCAATGCAGTGGAAACTGCTCGAGAGACATTGCGTACCATTACGGGTAAGTACCATGCTAAGTTGGATAAGCTTAATACAGAAACATTCTCAACGGTAAAGCCAACACAAAACACGTCTGATTTTATTGAAATTGCAAAAGGTAAAAACCTAGACTTGCAAGTTGCTAAGTCCGCGGTTGAAATTGCAAAAGATCAGATTGACCTTGCAAATGCAGGCCATTATCCAACGCTAAATTTGAACGCAACATACAGCGACTCATTAAGGGATTTTACAGGTAGACAGCATGCTCCTCGTGGTGATGAAACCACGGTAGGACTAACGCTCGACGTGCCAATTTACTCTGGCGGTCGCACGGTAGCTGCGACAGATCAAGCTCGTGCTAATTTTGTAGCTAGTAGCGAAGATATGGAAGCGGCAATGCGCAACATGACACGCTCGGTCATCACTTCATATAACCAAGTGGCTTCTGATGTTGCAACCTATCGTGCACTTGAGCAAGCGGTAGTCTCTGCAGAAAGCGCATTGCAAGCCACAGAAGCAGGATTTGATGTAGGTACTCGTACTATTGTTGACGTGCTAGTAAGCACACAAAACCTGTATAACGCCAAACGTAACTTAGCGGATATTCGCTATCGCTATGTGTTGTCTTCGCTTCGTTTAAAGCAAGCATCAGGGACATTGTCTCGTGCTGATCTTGAAGCAATTAACCAAGGTTTGATTGAAGGCTAAGCACTTTAATTATTACCTATGAAAGGCCAGCTATGCTGGCTTTTTGTATTTTTACAGCAATATAGATAAACTAGCTGCTTCAATTGAGTCTTAGGTATATTACTTTGGTTACGCATTCACCTTTTAAATGGTCATTTCTAGCACCTAAATTTTGGCTAACTTGGCTGGGTGTCTTTTTTCTTTATCTCATTTCTTGGTTACCACAACGCTGGCAGTTTGCCATTGGCAAAGGGCTTGGTCGCCTGATCCACAAATATATGAAACGACGCCGCCACATTGCTGATGTCAACTTAAAGCTGTGTTTTCCGCATCTTACTGAAGCTGAGCATCACGCTATGCTGCTAAAAAATATGGAGAACACCGCCATAGCAACGCTTGAAACCGGCATGGCTTGGTGGTGGCCTACATGGCGTGTAAACCGAGTTGTTGGCTCAATCAAAGGGATGGAACACATTGAGGCTATACAGCAACAAGGTAAAGGCGTGCTCATGCTGGTGCCCCATATGCTGCATTTAGAAATGGTTAGTCGAGTTCTGGGTACCAAAATACAAGGGGTTGGATTTTATCGTCCCCATAACAATCCGCTTATGGAGTTTTTCATGACTCGTGGTCGACTGCGCTCTAACGAATACCTAGTCACCAAACGAGACGTAAAAGGGCTCCTAAAAACTTTAGCAAGTAAGCGTGTGTGTTATTACCTACCGGATCAGGATTATGGCCGCAAGCGCTGTGAGTTTGCACCGTTTTTTGCCATACCTGATGCTGCTACTACTACTGGTACTTTGTTATTTTCTGCTAGTAAAAATGCTGAGACTTTAAGCTTACACTGTACGAGGGACAACAAAGGGATGTATCATCTAGAAATACAACCTGTTTTGGAAGCGTTTCCAAGCGGTGATAACCTTGCTGATGTCACCCGTGTTAACGAGAGAATGGAGCAAGCAATCAATTGCGCACCAGATCAATACATGTGGGTACATCGACGCTTTAAAACGCGTCCAGATGAGAAAGCACCTTCGCTATACTAGCAGCTCGGAGTAGTTTTTTATGGCAAAAAAAAGAAGAAAAAGCAATGTATCCGCAATTTGGTTTTGGACCAAGCACCTTTCTTTGGGTGTGCTATTGATATGGGCTGCCTACTATTTTCTTTTTGGCGCATCAAAGAATTTAAATTTTAAAGAAACCACAAATGTTGCCGCCCAAGGGTTATCACAATTTTACGAAAGCTTCAGAAATAGAATGAGTGATCGCGATACCGATCGCGAAAAGTACGTGATTACATTAGGCAAGCCAACCTACCCGTTAGATGATGCACTCGCCCAAAGAGCATTGGCAGTAAAACCTTCAAACTCGAAGTGGACAGGCGAAAAACAACCAAGACGCTTCGACACCGGAGATACATTAAAAGATGTGCTGTCAAAACAAGCAAAGGAAGAAGGTGTAGAGCTGTTTTGGTACCTTGAACGAGATTATGTGGTGAAGTATAACTTCCGCCTTGATACTGACTTTGTCACCGCGTTATATCAGGTAGGCACGGCGATTAACGATGACTTCGAATTTCAAGTATATACTTTCTTCTGTCCACGGGAGCGTGCTGCGGTGATCACTCAAAACCCACCGCTGTACGTACGTGAAAATTGTCGCAAGTTGGCCGGTTAGCCTAATAAGCGCTGCCAAACTTGTGTAACCTGTTGAGCGTATTGTGTAAATTCGCTGCGCTCAACCGCCCTGCCGAGCTGATTCAAACTGTTAAAGTGGTACCTATCTCTAAATAGGCAATACGCTGAAACCAGTGTTTCCATCTCAAGTTTTTCTATCATAGCAACAGCTCCTGCTTGCTCTAAAATACGGATGTTATCCGTATACTTACACAGTTGAGGATAGGTATGACTATATTGGAGCACTATGTATTGACTCATAAACTCAATATCTGTCATGCCGCCAACGCCTTGCTTTAGGTCAAACCGTTGCTCGTTGTCTTGATTTAGGTGCTGGCGCATTTTTTCACGCATTTTACACACATCATCGACTAATTTAGTGCTATCGCGCTTTTGCGTCAGGATCCCATGGCGAATTTCAGTAAAACGTGTTTGCATTGTTTCTTCACCGAGTACCATACGTGCCCTCACTAAAGCCTGATGCTCCCAAGTCCAAGCTTGCTCAAGTTGATACTGATAAAAGCTCTCAAGGTTAATCGCCAGTAAACCTGAATTTCCTTCTGGGCGCAGACGGGTATCAAGTTCATATAACATACCCGATAGCGTCTTGGTATTGAACAAGTGCATAAGACGCTGTGCCAACTTCATGTAAAATTGTCTCGATGAAATCGACTTTTCACCTTGCGTGTAGCTTTCACCATCTCGATTGTGTACAAAGACTAAATCTAAATCTGAGTTATAACCTAATTCATAGCCACCGGCCTTACCGTAGGCTATGACAGCAAAGCCTTTTTCTGTAATCGTAGCTCCTTGTGGCGCACCATAGCGAGCCACCATATGCCCCCAAGCAATGTCTACCGCTTTTGCAATAATCGCTTCGGCTAAGGCTGTAAGGTGGTCACTCACCTTCATTATGTCGAGCACTCCTGTGGCATCTGCTGCTGCGATCTTAAGCTGATGAGTTTGCTTAAACTGGCGCAGCGCTTCCATTTGTGTTTCTACATCTTGCTCGTCAATACGTAAAAAGAGTTGCTGGATCTCGCTGTGATAAGCACTTAATGGCAGTGGTTTATATAGACTTTGTGGGTCTATTAGCTCATCGAGTAAGATGGGGTATTTGGCAATATGCTCTGCAATCCAGGCACTGTGACAACAAAGTTTAATTAGCTGTGTTAACGCACCATGATTTTCATATAGCAGCTCTAGATAAGCGGTTCGAGAAACAATTTTATTAATAACACTGAATACACGTGCCAAAGCAGGTTCGATGTTCTGTTTGCTCAATTCACGTAATAGCGCAGGGATCAACTTATCTAGAATATCTCTGCCTCGGGTACCGGCTTGTTTTTTACTTAGCCCGGATTTAAATGCTTCCAGATCAGCCTGCCACTGTGGAAAACAAGGTGTCGCATTACACTCACCAAGCTGCATAATTTCCGCACTTTGCCAAGCATAAACTGCGCTGTCATCATCTTCTACCGCCTCTTCAGGCGGCTCACCAATAACTTGATTGAACTCAGTTCGAACCTCTTCCATTATTCGCTGAAGTGTTTGTTCGACCTGAGTATAATCCTGACACTGCAATAAGTAGCTAAGGCGCAAACAAGCAAGTGTATCATCGGGTAAAGTTTGAGTCTGTTTGTCATCGAATGCTTGTAAGTATTGTTCAACTTTTCGAAGTGACAGGTAATGATTGTAGAGCGTGTTTTTAACCTCTTTAGGCACTATATCTAGCGCTTCTAGTTGTTCAAGCGCAGTTAACAACGACGACGTTTGTAATGGTGTTTCACGCCCTCCTCGAATAAGCTGCAATGCTTGTACGATAAACTCCACTTCGCGGATACCACCAGCACCAAGCTTAATGTTATTTGTTAAGCCTTTGCGTCTAACTTCTTGGGCTATCATCTGTTTCATTTTGCGCAAAGAGTCAATTACTGAAAAGTCAATATAACGGCGATAAACAAAAGGCCTTATCAAATCATAAAACTCTTGCCAATACGCTGATGGCTCACCAATGGGACGCGCTTTTAACATGGCGTAGCGCTCCCACTCACGACCTTGATCTTGATAGTAGTCTTCCATTGCCGCATAACTCATCACCAGCGGGCCACTATCGCCAAAAGGTCTCAACCGCATGTCAACTCTGAACACTTGGCCATCCACAGTCACTTGGTTTAGTGCTGCAATTAACTTTTGAGCCACACGAGTGTAAAACACCTGTGCTTCGATGCTACGCCTCCCTCCTGTAGTCGAAATACTTCGAGGGTAAGCAAAAATAAGATCAATGTCAGACGAGAAATTTAGCTCTTTACCACCTAACTTGCCCATGCCCAATACTGTCATTGGAAGTGGATTATCAGCTTCATCCTTTGGAGAACCTGACTGTACTTCACAAGATGAGTACGCCCATTGGTAGGCATTGGCTATCAAGGTGTCTGACAGGGCTGAAATATAGCCAATACTGTCATCAATTGGGTTATCTGCTACCAAATCCAGCCACATCACCTTCAACCAATACTTCAACCGGTAATGACGTAATTGTGCAAAGGCTTGTTGCTCATCAGGCAGTGGGGCAGAAAAGTCAAACACCGCTGGGCAATCGCGTCTTTTCATCTGTGCATCATCAAGAAGCCATGCGCCCCATTCGGGAAATCGCGACAAGATACGAAATGCAAAGTCACTCAAAGCGAGCAAACGAGCCAGTTTGGGCTGCACCGTTTTATCGCCAAAAACAATTTTAAAACGTTCAAGCGCAAGCGCATTTAATGCCTGTTGTGAAAACAATTCCGACATAAAAACTCCACGGTTAGCTGGCTCTCTTTGTGAGCAGTGTTATAGTAACTCTATCTAAAACACAACCTTACACCGAGTATGAGTTATTTGTCTTTACACAATATCAATTTTTTGGCGATTTTAATTTGCTTTGTTATCGTCTGTGCACTCACTATTTTGTTACGTTTAATGATCCAACGCATTGCCAATAACCTACTTGAAGAAGAGCTAGCCCAACGTGACAACTTTGCTCTTGGGATCAGTTATGCAAGTCAAATAACCATGTTGTGTATTTGTGTCGCCTATTTATTCAATGACCTAGGTGTGGTGAGAGCGCAAACATATCCACTGCAAGTCGGACTCCACATCAGCTTAGTTGTCGCGTTTATATATTTTGGGCAATGGATCCATCGCAAGTGGATTTTATATCAATTCAATGAAGAAGAAGCGATTTTAAAACAGAATATCTGCGCCGCGATGGTTGACTCGGGTATGTTGCTGGGCAATACGATTTTGGTGCTAGGCATGTATCACTGGGTGCATCCGAAAGGCTGGAGTGATTTGCTTGTGGTAGCACTTGGCTTTTTACTGCTACAGCTTTTATTTACGTTAGACAGTAAAGTAAGAGAAAGTCGCTTTGCTAAACTCAATCAGGGCGCGTCCTTGCAGCAAAACTTTAATTTGCGAAACACCTCGATTGGGATCCGCTATGCAGGGAAAACCATTGGCCTAGCTTTAGCCATTTATGCAGGTCTTCATAGTGCCCCCTACCATGGGGCTAAAGTCGTCGAAAACTTATTCTCTGTCGTTATTCATTGCGGTGTGATGTGGATATTTCTGTATCTGGGCAGTCATGTCCTTTTGCATCTATCCTTGCCAAAGGTCAACATTGGCCTTGAAGTCGATCACCAAGACAATGTCGGGATCGCCTGTTTAGAGTTTGCGGTTTTTTGTTCTATGGGCTATTTACTTATTAACTTGTTTTCGGCGTAACATGGCCTTGTATGAATGCACAAAGTGACGGATTTTTGCTAGTTGATTCCAACTGGGACTTTAGCCTAGAACTCGTCGCGCATATACAAAGTTTACATGAGGGTCTTGCCAGCAACATTATCATTGCTGGCGATAACACCAAACAGATGCTCAAAATGATGTTTAATGAACAGATTAAAGACTACTGCTATTGTGACTTTGATAATGAAATCAGCGTCTCTGAACTCGCGACGTATCTGCATCGCCACCATAATATTAGTGCAGTGTTGCTATACTCCCTTGACTACCACCTTGCAAGCGAAGAACAACGATTTATTTTTGACTCCCTTCACCCGCACCGATTTTTAATTGAGCAGTCACCACAAGGCTTTACCTTAAATATGCTTCGGGCTTCTACCACATTAAATCACTTATCATGCCACCCCAACATTGTAAGCTTACCAGCTCCGGATTTAATTCTTGCTAAGCTCACAGGCTTGTTATGCTCAAAGGAAAAAGTACTGGACAACCCTGTTGTAGATCAATGATAGCCATTACGTGCAAATATTCTAAGTGCCAGACTCAAATTGAGATATAAACAAGCGCTGATATAGACTAACGAAGCACAAGCGCTTACCATTGCCAAAAACAGCCACTCAATTTTCAATTATGCGTATTCCACATATTTATCAAGATTCACCGCTCGAAATTGGTATTCCTGTAACCTTAGATGATGATGCTGCTGGCCATATCGGCCGCGTTTTAAGAATGACGACCAAGGACAAAGTAAGCTTATTCAATGGTCAAGGTGGAGAGTATCTGTGTCATTTGAGCGAAGTGAGTAAAAAGAAAGTTATTGCTGTCCCTGAAACATTTCAAGACAATAATGTAGAGTCTCCGCTTGCCATACACCTTGGTCAAGGCATTTCCCGAGGTGATAAAATGGACTTTACTATTCAAAAGTCAGTTGAGCTTGGTGTCAGTGAAATAACCCCCTTATTCACAACCCGCTGCGGTGTAAAATTAAATGCAGAACGCCTAGCTAAAAAGCATCAGCAATGGCAAAAAATCGCCATCGCAGCAGCAGAGCAGTCGGGACGCAACACCATCACAGTGATCCACCCTCCAATAGAGCTGTCACAGTGGTTAAAACAACATAGTGATGAGCTAAAAGTTACCCTTCACCCACGTGCTGAGCACTCTATTAAAACGCTACCTTACACTCAATCTGGGATACGTTTTTTAGTCGGCCCAGAAGGTGGCTTTACTGATGAAGAACTGGTAGCCACCGCAGAGCAAGGCTTTATTGATGTACGTTTGGGCCCTCGCGTGCTAAGAACAGAAACCGCGGCCTTAACAGTACTAAGCGCACTGCAACTACAATTTGGTGATTTGGCTCTTTAAATACACAGAGTAACCCCCATATCATGGTTACATTCAGCAAGTTCAATGGAAGTATTTATGACAATTAAGTTAGGGATCATTTCTGATCCAATCAGTGGCTTTAACATTAAAAAAGACACGGGATTCGCAATGATGCTGGCGGCACAGCAACGCGGTTATGAATTGTATTATATGGAAATGAATGATCTGTTTTTATACCAAGGAGTTGCCAAAGCAACTGCCGCCAAAGCACAGGTCTTTGATAATACTTCTCACTGGTATGAGCTTGCTGAAAAACAAGAAATCGATTTGGGCGATCTTGATGTAATATTAATGCGTAAGGATCCTCCTTTCGATACAGAATATATTTATGCCACCTATATTTTAGAACGTGCAGAACTTGCCGGTGCGCTCGTTGTAAACAAACCCCAGAGCCTCCGTGATGCCAATGAAAAGCTATTTACAGCATGGTTTAGCGAGCACACACCAGACACCCTTGTCACCCGTGACCAATCTCAAATTCGTGCATTTTTAGCCAAGCATGGTGACATTATCTTAAAACCTTTGGATGGCATGGGTGGCGCTTCGATTTTCAGGGTTCGACAAGACGACGCTAACATTGGGGTGATCTGCGAAACGCTCACCGAGCACGGCTCACGATACGCAATGGCGCAAAATTATATTCCAGCAATTAAAGATGGCGATAAAAGAGTTTTGGTGGTTGATGGTGAAGTGATGCCATATTGCCTTGCGCGTATCCCTCAAGGGGGCGAGACCAGAGGTAATTTAGCCGCGGGCGGTCGCGGTGAAGCTAGACCAATTAACGAATCAGATCGTAAAATTGCCGAAGCCGTTGCCCCGACGCTAAAAGAGAAAGGTTTGATTTTCGTTGGGCTTGATATCATCGGCGACAAGCTCACCGAAATTAATGTGACTGCCCCAACCTGTGTTAAAGAAATTGAAGCCGCGTACGATATTTCAATTATGGATAAGTTTTATGATGCGATCGAGCGAAAACTCGACCATACTGAAAGTTAATCATTGAGGGGGTCTGATTATGAAATCACTCGCTAATCACTTTTTAATAGCAATGCCTAGCATGGATGACCCTTTTTTCAATCACACAGTCACTTATCTGTGTGAGCACAACGAAGACGGCGCTATGGGGCTGGTTGTTAACCACCCTATTGACGTCACGGTTGGAGAATTACTCGACCAAATCGATATTGATAACGACAAGTCGAGTCAAACATCAAAAGTAAAGATTTATGCTGGGGGGCCTGTCCATACCGACAGAGGTTTCGTGCTACACACGCCGAAGTTGGGCTATGCTTCTAGCCAAGAACTTAGCTCTGATATTATGATCACCACCTCAAAAGACGTACTGGCCTCGCTCACCTCCCCACAATCGCCAGAGGGCTTTATCATCACACTTGGTTATGCCGGGTGGGTTCAAGGCCAATTGGAAAAAGAATTGAAAGCAAACACTTGGTTAGTGGTTGAGGCTAACCCTGAGATCATTTTTAATACACCGCCTGAAAAGCGTTGGGAAAAAGCCGTACAAATGCTCGGCATTGACGTCGCGCAGTTAAGCTCACAAGCCGGCCACGCATAACCGCTTTACGCAAAAACTAACATACGAAGTATTCATGGAAAATAAAAAAGATAAGGTTGAAAAAGGCAAGCGCAGTGTGATTGGCTTTGACTTTGGCACTAAAAGTATCGGCCTTGCTATCGGCCAAGAACTTACAGCCACAGCCTCGAGTTTAGGCGCAGTTAAAGCGAATGATGGTATTCCAAATTGGGATGATATCGCCGCGTATATAAATGAGTGGCAACCTGATTTGCTTGTTGTTGGTTTGCCACTCAACATGGATGGCACCACTCAGGATTTAACCTTTCGTGCGAAAAAGTTTGCTAATCGACTCCATAATCACTTCCGCCTACCGGTTGAAACGCAAGATGAACGCCTGACCACAGCGGACGCAAGGGCTAGACTGTTTGAACAAGGTGGTTACAAAAACCTCGCAAAAGGCAAGGTCGATGGCATGTCTGCGTGTATTATTCTCGAAAGTTACTTTGAAGCAATGTGGGAATAACCCCCATACTCTGTAATCTTAAGATTAGATTTCACTTCAAGGTGATAGTAATTACCCTACGCTCAAGAAGGCGTCTGTGCGCCAATAACTAGCCTGTTGCAAACAAATTTCACGCAGTAGTGACACAGAACAACAGGCTCATAAATACATAATAGTGTTTTCAGGTTCGGTTAAAAAGCATTCACACCCCGTCCATTGGCTTGTCTACCAAAAGGCATCACAATTTGACGACAAATGACAGTTTTTCACAACTCATATCCGTATAGTTTAACTCCCTCAGTTCATTAAGGAAAAACTAGCAATGGTGAAGTTTAAATGGTGTGAAATATTGCTGACACTTTGTCTGCTTTGCATGCTATCGGCATGTAATGGCAAATCAAATAAAAGCGCTTACCCATATTCAATACACGTCTTTCACTCCCAGGACAATCAGTTAACAGGGCGACTTTATCTACCAGATGGTCATACAGACTCTGATCCAATCGTTATTCTCGTACATGGTGACGGTGCGATGGATAGCACCGCAAACGGATTTTATTTACCTATAATTCAATCATTGCTCAGCGAAAACATCGCAGCTTTTTCGTGGGATAAACCTGGCATAGGACAGTCTCAAGGGCACTGGCTGACACAATCAATGACGCAAAGAGCAGCTGAAGTAAAAGACGTAATTAGCTACCTGAAGCGTAATGGCTATGAATATAACCCAATCCATCTATTGGGTTTTAGTCAAGCCAGTTGGGTTTTTGCTCACTTATATGACGAACCGAATATTGACTCGATGATCTTGGTCGGTGGTGCCGCAAACTGGTTGGCACAAAGCCAGTACAGCATGTGGATACGCTTACTTGAAGAGGAAAAAATCGATGCTAATGATATGCAAGCCATCGCTAAGATCAAAGAATTGAGCCAACAAGAGTATCACCTTATCAAAACAGGCTACGACCACTACCTTTCATCGCCATTACACCAACACCCTTTTATGTCTGATCCCATCGCCGATGAAGCACGATTTAACTTTATTCGTAATAATATTGATGCCGATGTCCATGAGGGCTTTAGTCAGCTCACAGTGCCTATGCTTGCTATTTTCGGCGATAGCGATACCCATGTCGATATTGAACACAGTCAATTAGCATTCGCCACTGCCTATGCAAGTTCTATATCATCCAAAGCAAGATTAGTACAAGTTACTATTCCTAATGCAAGTCACAGTTTACTCAAGCCAGAACTTCCGTTTGATGCGTTATTTTCAATTGAAAAGCAACATTTTGCTCCAGATGCCATTGAGACGATAGTGAACTGGCTAACAAGACAACATCCAGGTGACGCACAATAAATAAAATGCTAAACATACCCGTTATTGTGGATTAACAACTTGGTAGTCATCTAGGTTGGGAATAAAACCTGCCTGCTTGTATGCCTTTGTAATTCGGCCTTGTTGGCGTAACATCGTTAGGCCTTTTTGTAACGCTGCAAGTGCTCGCTCGCCTTCAGGGTGAAGCCTAGACACCGCATAATGTCGGCTATCATTTAGTAATACAATCAAGTGTTTGTTTGCCACTAATTCCACCTCTGATAACGTAAAGCGATTATCCAGATTTGGCAGCAGTGGCATTAACATGAAATCAACCCAGCCCTTGCTCACCATACGCGCTTGAGAGATCCATTCAGGTTCAGCAAATACCTTTTTTAGTGAAAGCGAATGTAAGGTTTGCCAATCAGTGTGCCACTTTGGACTGGAAACTGCGGTTAACTTACTCAATCCCGTTGCATCTTTAAGTTGCTCTACAGCGCGGTTACTTGGCGCATGGAAGATCCCTGCATAATATTGTCCTTTTTTGATAACTGGCGCACTGATAAAGAGCAGGTGCGCTTTGGCAGTTAAATCTGCTTGCCAATAACTATCAAAATGAAGGAGCTGTTCTCCTTTCTCAAGTAGGTTTGATTCTCTAAAGCTCACAAAACCTGGAGTAAATTGCAACTGAAGATTGAACCCACCTATCTTTAATGCCTGAAGTGCGATAACCATATCTATCACATCACGGCGTAAATACCCTTCATTGAAATCAGTGATTGTCGTAACGTCGCGATCGCCAACAAAGTCTTCGTAGGCTGTGAGTACATCATCACGAATGAATACGTTAATCGCTTCACCGGCATATAACGTGCTGCTGAAGCACATTAAGCTACTAAAAATAGCGCTACGGTATTTAGCTTTTAGGATCCAAGCCATCAACCGTCACTCCCTGTAAGAAGCCTGCACCTTTTTGATCGTTGTTTTGAAGCTTAATCATCAAACGCAAATCATTTGGTGAGTCAGCATGGTGCAGCGCGTCTGCATAGTTGATACGCTGTTGCTTGTACAGTTCAAACAGCGCTTGGTCGAAGGTTTGCATTCCCATTTCTTTTGACTTTGCCATGGCTTCTTTAATAGAACCAATATCGCCCTTTTTAATTAGCTCAGAAACAAGGGGAGAGTTCAGCAACACCTCAATTGCAGCTTCTCTTCCTTCCCCTTTTGACGAGGGGACTAGCTGCTGCGCTACAATAGCGCGCAAGTTGAGTGCCAAGTCATATTTGAGCTTGTCGTGCTTTTCCTTAGGCACTAGGTGCATTATGCGATCAATCGCTTGGTTAGCATTGTTAGCATGTAGCGTCGCAACGCACAGATGACCCGTTTCCGCAAAGCTAAGCGCATATTCCATGGTTTCTTGTGAACGGATCTCACCAATTAAAATGACATCAGGAGCTTGGCGCAGTGAACTTTTTAGTGCTGATTCAAAGCTATCCGTGTCAATTCCGACCTCTCGCTGAGTGATAATACTTTTTTGGTGTTGATGCACAAACTCTATGGGATCTTCAATCGTTAAGATATGCCCTCGTTGGTTACGATTGCGATAGCCCAACAATGCTGCCAGCGAGGTAGATTTACCGGTTCCAGTGCCTCCAACAAATAGCACCAAGCCACGCTTTGACATAATGACATCAGTTAACACCGAAGGTAAGCCCAGCTCATTGACATCAGGGATAGCAGTAACAATACGCCTCAATACCATTCCCGCACAATCTCGTTGCCAAAATGCAGAAACACGAAAGCGACCAATCTCATTAGCGATTGCAAAGTTACATTCTTTGGCGTTGAAAAACTCTTGCTTTTGTTTCTCGCTCATTATCGAGGTAACAAGGTTTAGTGATTGCTCAGCATCAAGCTTTTCTTCACTTAGCGCCCTCAGCTCGCCATCAATCTTAGCACTCACAGCAAGGCCTGCTGAGACAAAGAGATCAGACGCTTGCTGATCTGCCATAGTTTGTAAAAATGGTTCTATATTCATTACCACACCACTGTTTAATAGCCGCCGCTAAACTGGTTTTTATCATGAGCCTTAGCACGAGCATCTTGCTGAGTGATCAAGCCTCTATTTAACAAATTCGTTAAACATTGATCCATGGTTTGCATGCCGTGCATTGCCCCTGTTTGAATTGCCGAATACATTTGCGCAATTTTATCTTCTCGAATAAGGTTACGAATAGCGGGGATCCCAAGCATAATTTCATGTGCAGCTATTCGCCCTCCTCCTACTTTTTTCACTAGTGTTTGTGAAATAACTGCTTGCAGCGACTCTGAAAGCATAGATCGCACCATGTCTTTTTCCTCTCCAGGAAAAACGTCAACAATACGGTCAATCGTCTTTGGAGCAGAGGTTGTGTGCAAAGTACCAAACACTAAATGGCCGGTTTCTGCTGCGGTTAAAGCTAGACGGATAGTTTCTAAATCACGCAATTCACCAACTAAAATAACATCTGGGTCTTCACGCAGTGCACTTCTCAGCGCCGCATTAAAGCTATGTGTATCACGATGTACTTCGCGCTGATTAATCAAGCTTTGTTTATTGTGATGAACAAACTCTATCGGATCTTCAATAGTAAGAATGTGATGATGTTTGTTGTTATTGATGTAATCAACCATTGCAGCTAAGGTGGTGGATTTACCCGAGCCTGTAGGGCCTGTCACCAGTACTAGCCCACGCGGTGTATCCGATATTTTGGTGAAAATATCTGGCGCACCCAGTTCATCTAAACTTAAGACCTGATTTGGAATAGTACGAAATACCGCAGCGGGTCCACGATTTGAATTAAAGGCGTTAACACGAAAGCGCGCTAAATTCGGCACTTCAAATGAGAAGTCAACTTCGAGGTTTTGCTCATAGTCACGACGTTGATTATCATTCATAATATCGTAGATGAGGCTGCTAACGTCTTTTGCTTCAAGCGGCGGGATATTAACCCGACGCACGTCCCCATCAACGCGGATCATAGGGGAAACACTAGACGAAAGGTGTAAGTCAGATGCTTTGTGTTGCACACTAAAAGCCAATAATTCTGTAATATCCATTTATAACTCCAAAATGAGCACAAGTACTATATGGTTACAATAGCAGAACGCTTAGATAACGCCTATGGCAGGATTGAAAAAGCCAAGCAAAACTGTCAATTCAGCGAAACAGTAAAGTTACTCGCAGTATCTAAAACTAAACCAATTGCTGACATCGAAGCGGCGATTGCCGCAGGCCAGACTCAGTTCGGAGAGTCTTATGTACAAGAAGCCGTTGACAAAGTCGTACACTTTAAAGACAACAAAGCGCTTGAGTGGCACTTTATTGGCCCTATTCAGTCAAACAAGTCGAGATTGATTGCTGAGAATTTCCACTGGGTGCAAAGCGTGGATAGAGAAAAAATTGCACGGCGTTTAAATGAACAAAGACCAAATAACCTCAAGCCGCTTAACGTACTGCTGCAAGTAAACATCAGCGGTGATGATAAAAAGTCAGGCTGCCATCCGGACGACGTTGAATCACTCGCCCTTTTTATTCATCAATGTCGTCAATTAGAGCTGCGCGGCTTAATGACAATTACCGAACAAACCAATGATAAACAAAAGCAATTGCAATATTTCCAGCAAATGCGCGCTTGCTTTGATAGACTAAAGCACCAATATCCACAGTTAGATACCTTATCGATGGGAATGAGTGGTGATTTAGAAACTGCCATTACAGCAGGTTCCACTATGGTTCGCATTGGTACTGATATTTTTGGCAAACGACAGTGAGGTGAATAATATAATGTCAAACAAGACAATTGCATTTATAGGAACAGGCAACATGAGCTATGCCATTATCGGTGGCATGATCAAAAGTGGCTTTGACGCCCAGTCAATTATCGCCACCAACCGTAATGCAGAGAAACTTGCCAACGTCGCAGCACAATTATCGGTAAGAACAACGCAGAACAACTTAGAGGCTGTCGCTGCTGCTGACGTCATAGTGTTGTCCGTCAAGCCACAAATGATGGCCGACCTATGTCAAACCTTTCAAGATGCAGATATTGATATTAGTGGTAAGCTATTTATTTCTGTAGCCGCAGGTATCACAGTTGCGCGCTTAAGAGAGATGCTAGGACAGCCAGTAAAAATAGTACGTTGTATGCCAAATACTCCTTCATTGTTAGGTCGAGGTGTATCTGGCTTGTATGGCGTTGACATCAGCGATGAAGAGAAAAGTTATGTCGAACAAGTATTTTCATCTACAGGCATTGCGCTTTGGCTTGACGAAGAGTCAAAGATCAATGATGTAATTGCCGTAACTGGATCGTCGCCAGCTTACTTTTTCTTATTTATGGAAGCCATAGAAGAAAAAGCAATTGCACTTGGCTTTAGTCGTGAAGAAGCGAGAAAATTAGTTCAACAAACCGCGCTTGGCGCTGCTGAAATGGCACTTTCTCAGCCTGATATTAGTATTGCCCAATTACGTGCTAACGTCACTTCAAAAGGTGGTACAACACATGCGGCTGTTGAGCATTTAAAAGCGCAACAATTACCAAAAACCGTAGCAGACGCGATGGATGCTTGTATCGCGCGCGCTGAAGCAATGGAACAAGAAATTTAAAAGGTGACCAATGAATGCCATGCAATTTTTAGTTGGGATCGTATTTGATCTGTTTTTAATGGTCGTATTACTACGATTTTGGCTGCAACTTGTAAGAGCGGATTTTTATAACCCGCTTAGCCAAGCCGTGGTTAAGGCAACCTCTTTTGCAGTCAACCCACTGCGTAAAATTATCCCCGGCGTTGGTGGATTAGATCTCGCTTCCTTAGTACTGGCATTCATTGTTGGCTTTGCCAAAATGGCGGCTCTGATGACATTGTTTGGTGGTTACTTCGATGCGCTCGGTGCATTGGTTGGGGGTGCGATTACCGTCTTAAAAGAAGCGTTTAGCCTAGTTTTTTGGATTCTAATAATTCGCGCAATCTTAAGCTGGGTAGCGCAAGGTTACAACCCGGTCGCTGCAGTATTTGAACAATTAACAGAGCCAATGCTAAGACCTATCCGTAAAGTTATTCCACCTTTAGGTGGGTTAGACTTATCTATTTTGGTGCTTATCATTGGGATGCAGTTTTTACAAATTCTGATGATGGACTTGTTAAGATAGGTGCGAGAAATGAGAAAACTGATTGCTGCTTTTATTATACTACTTTCCCCTTTTGTTTATGCCAGTGAACAGCAAGGTGGCCAATTTAAAGACTTAGGACCTTGGGAAGTGCACTACATCGCTTTTCCATCCACATTTGTGCAGCCCAACATTGCTAAAGCATATAATTTAACTCGAAGTGGCAACAAAGCGATTGTAAATATTTCTGTTTTGGCAGATAAACCCGGTAAGCCTGCAATTAAAGCAAAGGTTACGGGTAGTGCTAAAAACTTACTGGGCAAAGTTGTTCCGTTAAATTTTAAAGAGGTCGTTGAAGGTGAAGCGGTCTATTATCTTGCTCAATTAGACTATGACGATGAAGATATTTTTCGTTTTAATGTCGAAATAACCAAAGATAAGCAAACACGCAAGCTTACGTTCTCACAAAAGTTTTATGAAGAGTAGAAAATATGGCAAATAAAGTGGTTCTTGCCACAGGTAACCAAGGTAAAGTCAATGAGCTTAGCGCGATGTTAAGCCAATACAATATTGAAGTGTTACCTCAAAGTAACTTTGACGTCCCTGAAGTAGCAGAAACTGGCACTACCTTTGTAGAAAATGCCATCATCAAAGCGCGTCACGCAGCTAAAATTTCAGGTTTACCAGCAATTGCGGATGACTCAGGACTTGAAGTAGATGCCCTCAACGGTGCTCCTGGTGTTTACTCGGCGCGTTTCGCAGGCATTGATGCCAGTGATCAACATAATATCGACCATTTACTGGCCGAGCTTGGTGAGCAAACGCAGCGCAGTGCGCGCTTTTGGTGTGTGCTGGTCTACATGCGACATGCTGATGATCCAACACCTATTATCTGCCAAGCGAGCTGGGAAGGTGAAATCACTCAAACCCAACAAGGCAGAGAAGGGTTTGGTTACGACCCTATCTTTAAAGTAGGTGGTTTAGACTGCACATCTGCTGAATTAACTAAGGAAGAGAAAAACGCAATTAGCCATAGAGGACAAGCACTTAAACAACTCGTCAGTCACTTTCAAGGCCTCGCGTGAAACTACCTCCATTAAGTCTTTATGTGCACGTACCTTGGTGCGTGCAAAAATGTCCATACTGTGATTTCAACAGCCATGGAAAAAAAGGAGATATTCCAGAAGCGGAATATATTCAACACTTACTTCATGATATTAAAGCAGACCTACATTATGTGCAGGGTCGAAAGCTCAGTAGTATTTTTATTGGCGGTGGTACGCCAAGCCTACTCTCTGGTGAGGCTTATCGCTATTTACTGAGTGAAATAAAAACCCTAATTGGGTTTGAAGACGATATTGAAGTAACACTAGAAGCCAACCCAGGTACAGTCGAAACTGACAAGTTTAAACACTATGTTGCTGCTGGCATTAATCGTATTTCCATTGGTGTACAAAGCTTACAGCAAGATAAATTAACTCAACTTGGTCGTATTCATGGCGAACAAGAAGCGCTCAATGCAGCACAAGAAGCCCATCAAGCGGGCCTAAACAGCTTTAATCTTGATTTAATGCACGGCCTTCCCAATCAATCAGTTGATGATGCAATGGAGGACTTGAAAAAAGCCATAGCAATGTCTCCTCCACATCTTTCTTGGTACCAATTAACAATAGAACCAAATACGCAATTTGCTTCTAAACCTCCTGTCTTACCTGAAGACGAAACACTGTGGGAGATCCAAGAGCGCGGCCAGGCTTTGCTTGCAGAGCACGGTTATCAACAATATGAAATTTCGGGGTATGCCAAAACTGAAATGCAATGTCGACACAACCTGAATTATTGGCAGTTTGGCGATTATCTTGGGATCGGTTGTGGTGCGCATGGCAAAATTACATTACCAGAGCAACAGAAAATCCTCAGAACAGTAAAAGTAAAGCACCCTCGTGGCTACATGGATCTGAGCAAGCCTTATTTATACGAGCAGTGGCATGTTGCAAACGATGACAAACCATTTGAGTTTTTTATGAACGTATTTCGCTTGAAAGCACCAGCATCGAAGCAGCAGTTTGTCGAGTACACGGGTCTTCAACTCAGTGCAATTTCCCAGCAAATTAATACTGCTGTAAATAAGGGGCTTCTTGAAGAAACAGCGGATTCATGGCTAGTTACAAATAAAGGCCACCGCTATCTTAACGATCTGCTAGAGTTATTTGTTTAATCAGAACTCAAAATTATGCAGGAGTATTCTTGGCTCCTGTATGAAAACCGCCTTTAGGCAAAATATAATAAAAGGGTATAAAATGCGTAAACTAACCATTTTAGCAGCAGCGGTAAGCGTCGCGCTTCTTGCTGGCTGTCAACAAACCACACACTCTCAAGCGCCAGCGCAACATGCTGAGCAACAAATCGTGCAAAGTGAAGTTGAAAAAGCCAATGCGCTTTTTGAAGCATCTTTTATGCGTGGCGTTATGCGCAGTCCAATTTACCAAACTTATATGGGTATCAAACAGGACTATGACAAGTGGGATGACAGTAGTGAAGCTCGCCAGCTTGAAAACCTCGAATTAACAAAGCAGGACCTAGCCGCTCTGAAAGCCATTGATCGCAGCAAGTTAGACGCAAATACGCAAGTTAGCTATGACTTATTCAAGCAAAGCCTAGAAAATACCATTGCAGACTTCAAATGGCGTCATCACTCTTACCCAGTAAATCAAATGTTTGGTACACACTCGATGGTGCCAGCGTTTTTGATCAACCAGCACCAAATCGCTGATGTTAAAGATGCAAAAGCGTACATCTCACGTTTGAATGGCGTGCCAGCCGTGTTTGATCAGCTAATTGTTGATTTAAAAGCGCGCGCAGACAAAGGTATTATTGCACCAAAGTTTGTATTTCCTCACGTTATTGAATCAAGTGAAAACATCATCAAAGGCGCACCATTTGGCTCAGGTGATGATTCAACCTTATTGGCAGATTTTAAGCGTAAAATTGCTAAGCTTGAAATTACGGAAACAGAAAAGTCAGCATTAATTAGCGAAGCCACCGCAGCGTTAACTAGCTCAGTAAAACCTGCCTATAACAAGCTAATCGGTTATCTACATAAACTGGAGAAAAAAGCAGATAATCGCGATGGTGCATGGAAATTCCCTGACGGTGAAAAGTTTTATAACAATGCACTGGCGCGAACGACTACAACAGCATTAAGCGCAGAAGAAATTCATAATATCGGTTTATCGGAAGTGGCTCGAATTCATGACGAAATGCGTGCTATTAAAGATAAAGTTGGTTTTAAAGGTGATTTACAAGCCTTTATGGAATTCATGAAAACCGACAAACAATTTTATCTTCCAAATACAGAAGCTGGCAAAGCGCAATATTTAGCAGAAGCAAAAGCGATGATCGATAATATGAAGTCACGCCTAGATGAGCTATTTATCGTGAAACCAAAAGCTGACATGATAGTGAAGCGTGTAGAAGCATTCCGTGAAAAGTCAGCGGGTAAAGCGTTCTATCAGCAACCAGCACCAGACGGCTCTCGCCCAGGTATTTACTACGCTAACTTATACGATATGGAGGCCATGCCAACCTACCAAATGGAAGCCCTAGCTTACCACGAAGGTATTCCTGGTCACCATATGCAGATAGCTATCGCGCAAGAGCTAGAAGATATGCCTAAGTTCCGTAAGTTTGGTGGCTATACTGCGTATATTGAAGGCTGGGGTCTATACTCTGAACTTGTACCTAAAGAAATGGGATTATATGAAGACCCATATTCTGATTTTGGTCGTTTAGCGATGGAATTATGGCGTGCTTGTCGCTTAGTAGTAGATACCGGTATTCATGCTATGAAATGGACACGTCAAGAAGGCATCGATTACTATGTAAACAACACACCAAATGCGAAATCAGATGCTGTGAAGATGGTTGAGCGTCATATTGTCATGCCATCACAAGCGACCGCATACAAAGTTGGTATGTTGAAGATTTTGGAACTTCGTGAAACGGCGAGAAAAGAACTAGGTGACAAGTTTGATATTCGAGAATTCCACGATGTTGTACTTAAAAATGGCCCAGTGCCACTTAACGTACTTGAATCATTTGTTGATGGCTGGGTAACGAGCAAACAAGACTAACACTCGCAAACCACCTTCAACACAAGGCCAGTAAGATAAAGCTGGCCTTTTTGGTTGTGCTTGTTTTTCATGCCAATCAATACATATACCAATTAGCCTTTATACTTGCTCAATTTGAAGGAGTAAATCTGATACTAGCTGCATTAAAAGTTTCTTATTTAGAACAAAAAACAATCTAAGCCAATTAATGATTAACGCCTTTTTCTAACCAGTTTCAACATTAGCTAGGTTGATTTCACCTCACAATAGAAAGCTGAATTAAGCTAATTGGTATCATTCAAGAAAAATTCGGTTCCACTTAGAATAATATGTAAGCATGCGCCACCATGTGCGGGGCTCTGCATTTTGATCTCCCCTTTGAGCTTTTGAGTTACTAAATTATACACAATGCTTAGGCCCAGTCCCGTGCCACCACAAAAGCGCTTAGAAGTTACAAACGGCTCAAAAATTACTGGTAAAAGCGCTTTATCTATCCCAGCTCCATCATCTTTAAAATAAAAATGAAGGTAATCGTTTATCACCACGGTTGACACCACAATGTTGAGTTTTTGACCGGCTACCTTGGCATGCTTAATACAATTATTGATGCAATATCCAACAACTTGACTGAATACAGAGGGGTAGCTATTCAAGACTAAATTTTCCGGAATTTCTATTTCGACAGAGTAATCATCTCGCTCCATCTCTGACTGATAACAGTCAAATACGCTTTGTACTAAGTGATTCAGGTTGAAGCGACTTTGCTCCTCATATTCACGGTTCACAGCCACTAACTTAAAGTCATCCACAAGCGAAGCGGTACGATGCAAGTTATTTTCTAAAAGATACAGAGCAGCTTCAGCTTCAGTAATTAGGGTTGTCAGTGTCTGACGTTGCAGTTTGCCAAGCTCAAGCTGTGACTTAAGCGTCGCAACTTGTTCTTTTAAATGTGATTGACTGGTTATGGCCACGCCCAGCGGCGTATTTAATTCATGGGCAAAACCACTGACCATATTACCTAAACTCGCCATTTTCGCTTCTTCTATAAGTCGCTGCTGCGCTGCGCTGAGGCGTGCTAATAAGGTTTCTATAAACGACAATAAATCGTCTAGGTGATGTGCGATTTGCGCAATCTCATCGTTTCCCTCTATTCCAACCCGAAGACTAAAATCTTCAAGTTTGGCTACTTTTACGAGCACTTTATTAATAGCCAAAATATGGCGCGTCACCTTACTGTTTTGGTAATTGAGTAGAATCAGCACCGCAAGATTCATTAATATAATGAGCGTGAGACCATACACGATAATATTCTCTTTTCGCTCCTGTGCCAGCGTTTGTGTTCTTACTGCAACCAGTTCAAACTGACTTCTTAGCTTTTGTTTTTCAGTTAGTAATTCAGCTCTCACCCCTTGTGCGCTGTGAAGTCCTAATTTCTGTAATGCAGAAACGTAGTGGTTAAACCCCGTAACATAGCGTTGTAGCAAGTTTTTAACTTCAACATCTGATTGGTTTTGCTCAAGTAAATGCTGTGTTTCTTGAACCAACTGCTCGTGCATTTGTAAGTAGCTCAGATCCGCTCTTAACAAAAAGTCTTTTTCGCGACGCCGCAACTCTAGTACGGCAATTTCTAATTTTGCTGTCGTTTGCCCAGACACTCTAGCCTGCAATGCGTGGGCACTGCGCCTAAACTCACCATAAATGCCAGAGTTCTCATCATAGCCAAGTTGCTCGTAGAGCTGGGTCAATTCTTCTTTTTTGGTAAAATATGACTTAGAGACTGTATCTAGCTGTAATAGTAACGGCAATAACTGCTGCTCGTGTGACAGTGAATTAAGCAGGTTGCTAAAACTATCTTGGTAGCTGTATTTAAGTTGGGGTAGCGCCGAGGCTGGTTCTTTCTTTCCACGCTGATGTAGTAACTCCGCATTATCCATTGCCCGTTGTAACGCCTTTTGCACATCACCAAGCTCTGTGGTTAGCCGCGCACTGAGATGCACTTCGTAATACAAAAACCAACTCGTGCAAATAATCACAAGAGCCGATGCCAACGCTGCGACTTTAAAAAATAATACAGACTGTTTTAGCTGCACAACACAACTCCTATCCGCGTTTTCTATAAGCTTAGTACAGTTCAAACGTGCTTTAATGACCCCTATCGCACTTTTGTACAAATAGGGATTAATATTGGCCGAGTTGAAAAAATGGGTAGTAATACCAATTCGGTCTAAATAGCTACGCTAATCAATTTCTAAAGCATTGTGATTTTGTTGTCGAAACACACTTTTATCGTAATACATATTATGGTCGGCTCGCGCCATTAACTCTGAAACACTCGTATTACCAGCTTGAGGGAAAGCATGTCCGATGCTCACTGAAATTGCTATCAAGTGCCTATCGACTTGAAAAGGATGCTGCTGGATTTGCTGCTTTATATGTTGAACTATAGAATTTACTTGCTCTTCTTCTGAGACACGATGAACAATAATGATAAACTCATCTCCTCCAAACCGAGCAATAAAGTCATACACCCTTACTGAGCTCCTCAATATCGACGACACATGCAGCAACAATTTATCACCAACCTCATGACCGAATTTATCATTTACTAGCTTAAAATCATTTAAATCCAAATTGAGTAGTGCAAATGATGGTGGCTCAGTTCTTCCAAGTAATGAGCTCAGTTGACGGATAGCATGACGACGATTAGGTAATTTTGTGAGCTCGTCTTGCAACGAAGCCGTACGTGCAAGATAGTAAGCGCGATAAAGGATCAGTAAAGATAAAAAAAGTACGAGTGCTATCACATGAACAAAAAGTCGTACTTGATTTTCAGATTTTGAATAAGTGCTCGGGTCAATTTGGTAGTCAGCAACAAGTTGCCACTGACCTGATGGCAAACTGATCGGAATCGTAACGTCTGGTGCGCCGAACAGCGCACTATCTCCAAAAAACACAGCTCCGTTTTGCCCTTGACCATCCCGTCCACGCAAAGCCACTTTCGCGTCATCAAGTGCCAATATCCCGCTAGAATCAAGTAACTTCTGATAGTCTAGTACAACGCTGATAGCCCCCCAATAATCAGTGTTTAGCGGGTAATCAGAAAAGACCGGAAACCGAGCGATAAGTGCCTCTCCCCCTTGTACTAATTGTAACGGTCCGGCAATAAATACGCGCTTTGAAGTTCGAGCTAACTCAACGGTACGAAACTGCTCGGGGCGAGTTCGAAAATCAAATCCAATTGCAGCGCGATTTCCCTCAGCAGGATACACATGACTGATAATATTATTTGGCGCTAGACCGACATGACGAATTAACCTCGATTCATCTACCACTTTTGCAGCTACAAGAGACCAATGTTCAATAGCAAAGTCCGAATCTATCGTCACAAATGTAGCTAAGCTCTCAGCCAAGTATGTATCCATAAAGATTGCATTTTCTATTTTGGCTCGAACTAGGGCAATATTTGAGCGCACGACTTCTTTTCTCTCGCTTATCTCCTGCACGACAATCGAGTGGGCAATATGCTTTGCGGCATAAAATGTAAGCCCCCAAAATACCGAGCTAAATAAAAGTAATAGCGCTATGGTTGGTTTTTCTATCGTTATTCTTATCACCGTACTTTACTCATGACCGCTTAATGAGGTTAATGTCGCCAGCTCAAAACTAAACAGTTGTCCTATGCTCTTCACTTAACATGCTACACATCCACCGCATATGCGAGATCATGGCTATGTAAAAAGCGTATTTTTTGATGCCACTTGCAATCACGCCAGACACATTTTGAACTGCAATTTACTAATATGACCGAGTATACTGAGATATTATTACCAAAAGTATGTGCTTAACTCACTGTAAACTAAAACTTAGTATCGCAACAACTGGCTTTATTGAAGCATAGGCAAAGATAAGAAAATAGCGAGTTTTACGCCAAAAAGGGACAAATCAATGACTCTGTTTTGGCGTAGTAAAACTATTCTTAATTATCGGCTAAGTAATGACATAGGCTTTGCTATCAAACTATAAAGCCCCCAATGTAATGCCCTGCTCTTTGCTGCAGGGTGAGCCAACAGACCAAGTGCGGCTCGATAGCTGCGATGTTTAATGTTACGCTTGGCCAAATCACACAAATGCGCGCCTATATACTTTTTCGCCATGCTGGCGGTGCGATCGGCTACTTTGCCTAGTGTAATCTCTGTCATCAAACGCTCAGCAAAGGGGCAAATGGTGCTTGGGGGAGCTTTATCACAGGCACTGTCAGCAATACCTATATAATAAAAACTTTCGATTGCAGGTGTGTACGCGATGGTTGAATTCAATGCAACTTGCACATACAAACTTTGGTCTTCTCCCATCCATTCCCCTTCAGGAAAACCACCGACTTTCAGAAAAGTCTGTTTATCTAACACAATGCTTGAAGCGGTAAATGGCAAATCACCATTGGCAGCAATTTCAAAATAGTTATCCATTTGATAACCATCAGGGTTCCAGTGCGTTAACGCAATTTTTGCATCAAGATAGTCACACTCTCCTCTCACTTTTTGGTAGCGGCTAGCATAAAGCCCTGCGTTAGGAAAGCGCTGGACAAGTTGAGCTATTTTCGCAAGAAAGAAGGGGGACCAAGTATCATCTGCGTCCAAAAATGCAATATAACGACTTGATGCCTGTCTTACCCCGTTGTTTCTCGCACTTGAAACGCCTTGGTTTGGTTGCTGGATCAGCTTTAGGTTATCCAAGTCCAATGCTCGTACTTTGTCTACACTATCATCTGTTGAGCCATCATCGACTACGATAATTTCAGCTGCGGGATGCTTTTGCGCCATAACACTTGTTAACGCACGCTCAATACAGCCGCTTTTATTGTATAGGGGAATAATGACGGAGAATTGTATTTTGCTCATGGCTCTCGCTCCAATTAGAAATTGATAAAGAAATTGCTTGATGTAGAGGAAACTTCGGCTGTATGAAGCCATATCTCAACCCGTGGGTAATTCGATTATGTATTTCAGCAACACTAAACTCATTGGCATCAAAACGATTGTCAGTACTCGTTGCTGTTTGCATACACCACTGTGCACATTTATTGTGATATTCAAGACTAAGATAAGGTGTTTGCATCATGTAAGCATAAACCAGCGCATGTAAGCGCATCCCTATCAGGGCTTTGAACATGGAGATACATTTAAGTGTCGCTAATGGGTTGGCAACATAACTTATGCGCTGGACTTCCACCCAACTGGGCAGCGCAGCTATAATTTTGTCGTGAACTAACCTATCGCTTATCAGCGGCTGGTCATTCAGCTCAATCAAATAGATTTTCTCTCGTGTGGCTTCCCAAGTTGCCGTGATCAGTTTAGCAGCTTTGTTGATACGGTTGGCTTCTGCTTGCTCATTAACATCACCAAATGGTGTGGTCACTTTTGGACAAAAATTAAAAGCGATGCCTTGGCGCTCAACCGGGTTTAGCCTATCAGCGAAGTAATGTAGTAAAGACGGAGCTAGGTCAAATGTATGCCTAATATTGGCATGTGGCGCTAGTAAAGTCGCAATCTCATAGCTTTGCTTGTCTCTGACAGTGACAAGTCCACACTCATTCAAAAACTTCTTACACTGTCTCTCAGCATTGATATCACTAAAACCTTCAATCCCTACACCTAACGCCATTGAATTTTTAGCGCCGGCAAGTGCTATCATATGACGCTTCTGCGCGATATCGCGACAGCTGTGTAGCACCGACCCGCCACCAAATATCACCGCTTTTGAGTGTAGCGATCTGTGATAGTGTTTAAGCCGTTGATGACCGCGAAATACTACGTCAGTTTGGCCTATACATCCTGACTCTCGTACTATGGGATTATTGATTGGGGCATTCACCGCAATCGAAGCGCTGCCAAGAAATGTCTTAGCACCTAGCATTGTTGCTTGCATGAGGGCATCGTCACCGCTGTTTCTCATGCCGTAGTACCCGACTAGATACGCGTCCAAATTTTTCATCATGCTAATTCCACCGATTCAAGAAGATAACTTGGTACTGCAGTTAGCATGCCAAAATTTAAGATGTTGATTTTAAAGAATTATATTGCATTTCACTTGGCGTTATTCGCAGATTGCATTGCATATTATTAAAATGAAAACAGGGCCACCGAGATAACCGGTCGCCCTGTTTAGGTGATGTTTTATTTGACAAGCAGTATGTAGTCTAAGCTGAGGCAGATGAAACGCTTTACTGTCGGCTCGAATACTGCTGCTGTGATACACAGACTACCAGTGTCAATAGTCTCGGTTACGCACTAATATGCACCGCGAGCTCCTAATACACATGGAACTGTTTTGCATATAATTTTAATATCCTGAACCATACTCTGGTTATCTATATACTGCTTATCCAACATAACTTGCTGCTCGAAAGTAGTGTCAGCGCGCCCAGTTACCTGCCAGAGACCTGTAAGCCCTTGTTCACAGTTTAAACGCGTAAGCTCTCTCACTTGATAAGCACTTACTTCTTTTTCTAGCGCTGGTCGTGGACCTATTAGCAGCATGTCCCCACATACAACATTGAATAACTGTGGTAATTCATCAATCGAGTACTTACGAATAAAACGCCCTACTCGCGTGATCCTAGGATCATTATGAAATTTTGCACATACGCCATCACGGTTACTTTGGCTTGGATCTGGCGCTTTGAATTTCGGGTCATCCGCCATATACATAGAACGGAACTTATACATAGTGAAGCGACGACCGAGTTTACCCACTCTCACTTGCTTGTACACACATGGTCCTTGGCTTTCTAGTTTAATCAGCAACATCACGAGTAAAAGTAATGGTGAGATAAATAGCATACCGAGTCCAGCTATTGCTCTTTGTAGCATGACAGGGATACCGTGGTGACGACCGTCGCGCACTGAGGTTGAGTCGGGCGCGGTTGCAGTTTGAGTAAATGCCATATTGGTTGATAACTTTTTGATAGTAGTCATGATTAAAGCCCTCTCAATGCCTGATTCAGAATATAAACACGGAATAAAAATATCGGATTTCCAATAACGTAGCGGTGAAACTTAGCTTTAGGCTGTTGTATTAATCGCCAAACCCACTCAAGTCCTAGCTCACGCAGCCAAAGTGGTGCTCTTGGAACATCACCGGAAAAGAAGTCAAATAATCCACCAACCGCTAGCGCACAGCTGGCTTCAAGCTTATGTTTGTTGCTATCTACCCATATCTCTTGACGAGGGGAGCCTAATGCCACCAGCACGATATCAGCTTTACTTTGGTTGATTTGCGCAATGACAGCTTCATCGTCGTCAAAGTAGCCATGGTGTGACCCTGCGATCCGCAAATTGGGATATGTTTGACGTAGGGACTGCGCCGCTTTTTCAGCAACACCGGGTTTTGCACCAAGTAAAAATACTGATTTTCCAGACGCTTCCATGCGTTCGCAAAGTTGCGGGAGCATATCTGTACCATTGCAATTATCAGCTAGTTGCACTCCAACTTTTCTTACAGCTAAGCGCATACCCGAGCCGTCGATAAAATTACGGTTGCTGCTTTTCAACGCTGAGCGTAACGCAGAGTTTTCAGCCGCAAGGTTGATAGAATTCGCATTGATAAAAAACGCGGTACGACAAGTTTGCGATGCCGTGCTGTCAAGTACCCAAGAAACCGCCTCTTCCATCTGACAATTACTGAATGACAGACCAAAAACGGGACGCGACGTGTGGTCAAGTGTCTTGCCTGAATAAAGCAGTCGGCAGATGAGAATCTTAAACACCATGACAAGGTCGGCCAAGACGCTCTGTTGTACCTGCTTATTAAGCAGTGCCTGTGGGTCTTCGGCCTTTAATCCGGTAAGGCTATGAAGCTGTAGATAATCAAATAATCCTGATTTGCTACACGGCGAGCGGAAGTTATCTACTTTTGGGATAGAAACATTGTCTCTCACCAGCGGGTTTCCCACGAACTCAATGTCTCCTTTGATGACATTAAATAATGCAGCGCTATCAGCAAATATGCCTTTACTCCACTGGTACAACTCTACCCTACATCCACTTATGTCCATCCAAGATCTTTTCTTTATCGGTGCACAAAAGAATAAAACCGCTATGACCACATTAACGGCATATAGAGGCATAAGGAGTACCAGTAGCAAAGAAGCTATCATCACCGCGAATATGCGTGTGCTTTTTGAACTAGAGACTTGAGTTTCAAAATCTAAGACTTTCATAATCCACCTCAGTGTGGTTTGCTTTTTCTTAGTTTTGCGATTACCGTGCCAAACCTATAACTCACTGTTTATAAATAAAAATAGATAAATATCAGAGTAAATTTGTTGCAAAATGCAAAAGCAATTCCGAATTAAAAAATGAAATTAAAAAACAAATACCAGATAACAAAAGAGGCCTATAGGGCCTCAGGAAAAGTGTTTGTACTCGGAAATGACACGATGGAATAATATCGGAATGCGTTCTTTTACCGTTTTTAATTTAAGCGGCATTTCTGACTTATTATTTAAATTGCAGTGGAGCAGTAGCTTTGAAAGCTTAAATATTAATTTGTGAAATAATCGGTCGACTACTGAATTTTTCATCGGTCCGTAATTATAATGTCTAATATAGTCTGAACACTGTGGGCTTTTAGTGTTATTCCATTTTTCGTTTAATAGCTCAAGTCCATCACAATTTTTCGCAAAGTGAATGACATGACCATTTTCTCCCCACCCTACTGACTCAATATCGACAACAGGCTCAGTGATAGCGTTGATAATACTATCGAGCCACAACAACGCTTCGGGGCAGGCCTTCATTAACATCACCCCTGAGTTTAGCCTGCCGCTATAACCATTTGCCATAAACAAAAACTTATCAGGCTTAATAACACTCGATAGGTTGGGGCAAGAGTCTTGAATGTAAGCGTCGGCATCGACAAACAACACATAATCATAGCCAGCCGACAGCGCTGAGCGTAATAGATACAGCTTTAACCAGCAGCACTCCGCACCAAGATTTGTCACCCAAGGCTTTGTGATCACAGTGTAGTCGTACCCCATGCGCTCAGCGTAACGCCGCTGGCTTGCAAGATGGCGGCGGTATCGAATTTGATAACCATTCAAAGCTATGCTGAATATTAGTATGTTGTCGTTTGTCATAGATCACCTCCAAGGTGATATAAAGGTATGCAAATACCACTCCAGCTGCCAATAACAAACCTTTCGAACAAAACAAAATACAGTAACAAACTGATTTAAAATACTTTTATTATTTCTGACTTCAAACAAACTCAATAACTAGAGTCGCAATACAGAAAGCTAATTGACACTCTTCATGACTTTCTAATCTTTTTCACCATTGTGCAAACCACACTGCGCTGCAAAATGCGAAAAATTCAGATTACAAGCACACTAGAAGAGGTAAACGCCTAATAATTATAAGCTTTTCATTTTGGCATGATAACTGCGTTGTGAGTCGTATCTCCATTCATGCCCACGGAGGCAATTATGAAAAATAGGTCTTTATTACCGCAGTCGTTGTTTGTTGCAAGCACACTATGCGTGAGCACAGCATCTCTTTCAGTAGAGCAGCAAGGCGGTAACTACGTATGGCAATTCAACTCTGGCCAATCTTGGCCACTAGGCTATAACCAAAACACCGGAAAGCCTGATCAACTTACCTACAACCGCGGGGAATACACGCCAGAATTTTTTCAGCGGATCGCCAATGCACTCCCTGAAAGTCGAGTAAACGAGGCTTTTATCACTGGCGACCAAGGTTCAACAATCCACCTATCTGAGGATGCAGAAGTATTTATCACATTCATTCACGAAGGCGCTGGTTACAAAAACTCATTCGGCTACTTTACGTTTGACCCAGAGAATCCACCACAGTCACCGGAAGAAGTGCAAGAAACCATCGTCTTTCCCAACCTCAGCTATCCACATTTAACCAATGGACACCGGGTAAGTATTGGTGAGTTTCCTGCCGGTACTAGTATTGGCTTTTTTATCGCTGCCAATGGCTTTTGGTATTACACTGGAGTTAAACCATTCAGGGTTCCCTACTACTACTCCTTATCTAACTTAAATCCAGAAGCTGATGAGTCTCTCAAGCAGCACTGTGTGTTACTCTATGACGAGGAGCAGGATGAAGTCGTAATAGGCTTTGAAGACTTACCAAGAACATGGGGTGACAACGACTTTAACGACGCTCTGTTCAGTGTGAAAAGCTCTCCCGCTAGTGCTATTGCTGCCACAAATCTAAACCCCATGCCGGAGTCGAACGACAGTGATGCAGATGGCGTGCCTGATGACCAAGATGAATTTCCAAACGATTATGATCGTGTATCCAGCCAGTATTTCCCATCAGAATCGGGTATAGCAACTTTCGCATTTGAAGATAATTGGCCAAATCGCGGCGATCATGACCTCAACGATTTAGTGGTTAAACAGCAAATCCGTATAACTTATGATGCTGACAATCAAGTTAGCGGCTTTATTTTAAATGGCTTTATAACAGCCAGAGGGGCAGCTAACAATAACGGATTTGGATTGAGGTTGATGGATTCAGAGCCAGGTTTAATTGGAGAAGCAAGTATCCAAATAGATGGGCAAACTTATGAAAAACGCGCAGAAGAATATCAATCAAATGCAGTTATTACACTTTGGCGCAATACTCATGTGTTTACGACAACTGGACAATCAGGCAGTTGCTCCCACTTTAACACGGTCATGAGCTGTGACAACTTCAGCCCAGTACCATTTACACTAGATGTAAAGTTCGACTACAGCATTTCCGCTTTGGCTTTGGCAGACTTCGACTTTTTCTTATATCGCAGTTGGGATCGCTCGTGGGAAGTACATATGGCTGATTATCCACCCACTGACTTATTTGACGATAGTCGACTTGGTAGAAAAGATGATACCTCAGATGCTGCCAGTGGTCGCTACTTTAGAACAGCTGAAAACCTATCTTGGGGATTAATGATCAGTGAAGACTGGAATTACCCAAGAGAATATATTGATGTTGTTTGGGCTTATCCAGACTATGAGCTGTGGGTCGAGAGCAATGGTGAACAGGCACAAGATTGGTATCTCACCAACGAAAGAACAACACATACGTATAGTGAACAGTAATCGGAGGCTGTGATGAAAATACATAACCAACAGACAAAATTATTTATGCTCGTAAGCTTGGCACTACTTGGATGCAGTGACGGCGATACAAACAACGAAACTGAGATGAAAACAGCATCTCAACCTGTTTCTCAAATTAAAACCAACCAGTATGAGCCGGATCCCATGCTGCTAAGCTCGACCGCAGCAACATCCAAGCAGCTTCATGTCAAACCTAAGTTTGCTTTTAAAACCAGTAGTGCCGTTACGTTAGATTTAAGTGGCAATGATGTTTTTGGTGCCTCTTTGGCAACTAAAACAGTAAAAGTCTATGCGTTAAAGAGTCGCGTAAGCCAGTACGATGAGCAAGCTATGGTGGAAAAGTCATTGTTAGCGACTACCCGATTTAACTCAGCAGGACAACTTGGCCTTAACCTCGATGTTCCTGCTCACTATAAGACCCTGTTGATCAGTGTTGATGGCATGTTGGAGAACAATCACTTACTAGTACCAGTAGAAAAGCAATCGACGATTAGCCATCAGTTTTACTGATAAACGAGGGAGGTTAAGAATGAGGTAACGCATTGTGTTAAAGCTCTCATCAACTTATTGCTCAGTAGTGGCGCTTTGGGGATAACTTGATGAAGTTATACATCACTAGATGACCGAAGAGCATAGTGTTAACGTGATTTGGCACAGAAGACGGTCACCAGAACCGCGTTAATTCTGCAAAACTCTGGCCAATAATCCCTCACCCCGATGACAGCTGCGCTTCTGGAGTAGAAGTGCAGCTTTTTCGGTTTAGATAGACCATAATTCAATATGTGTAATTAAACAGCACTTCTTTTTGATTAGATAGCCGTTGAGCTGCTATAAATAAGTTACAGGAAAGCCAAAGTAGTGAGAGATTAATGGAGCCAATACACAATATTACGCTACTATTTGTAGATGATGAGCCGCTTATACTTCGCTCCCTGATCAGGGCGTTAAGAGACGAGCCATACGAAGTTCTTACTGCAAACAGTGGTGAGGAAGGGCTTGCACTACTTGAGGAGCGCCCAATTGATGTGGTCATTTCAGATAAAATGATGCCCAATATGTCAGGGATAGAGTTCCTGGGTGAAGTAGCAGAGCGATATCCTGATACTTTACGTATTATGCTTACTGCATATACAGATTTAGATGGGTTGATCCATGCCATTAACCAAGGAAAAGTCTGGGGCTACCTGCAAAAGCCATTCGAAATTGATAGTATTAAATTAACGATAGAACAGGCGTTACAGACAAAGATGCTGATTGCCGAGCGCAATATGCTGCGCTCTAGCCTCGCACGCTACAAAAGCGAATACCGCGCAGGGTTTCATCGCTTTGTTGGTGATTCTATCGCCATGCAAACCGTATATAGAGCAATAGAAAAAGCAGGACCAAGTAGAGCAAATGTATTCATCACGGGACCAAGCGGTACGGGTAAAGAACTTGCAGCAGAGGCCATTCACCACTCAAGTGAACGCAGTAATGAGCCTTTTATATGCTTGAATTGCGCCGCGATCCCTAAAGATCTTATGGAATCTGAAATATTTGGCCATATCAAAGGCGCCTTCTCTGGTGCAATTGCCAATCGTGATGGCGCAGCTTCCGAGGCCGATGGTGGTACTCTGTTTCTTGATGAATTAGGAGAAATGGATATTGCTTTACAGGCTAAAATTTTACGTTTTGTGCAAACTGGTTCGTTTCAAAAAGTGGGCAGTGCAAAAACTGAAAAAGTCGATGTGCGCTTTGTTTGTGCTACCAACAGAGATCCCTATCAAGCTATTGCAGATAATCACCTAAGGGAAGATTTATATTATCGACTCAATGTTATTTCTATCGATTTACCGCCACTGCATGATAGGGGGCGGGATGTCTTACTACTGGCACAACACTTTTTACAACGATTTAGCGAATTAGAGAATAAAATTTTTGTTGGGTTTTCTGACCGTGCAGAGCAACTCATATTACAGTTTGACTGGCCAGGAAACGTGCGCCAACTAGAAAACTTTGTGCATAGCATTGTTGTGATGTCAGACGGGCCATTAATAGATTATGATGTTGTTCAAGCGCACCTTCCTGGTGATACCCCAACCCCCTTGGTTACTAAAACCGAACCGAACCCAAAGGCTGCTGACATTCCACCGATAGGACAAGGTTCCACTAGCATTCAAAAAGAGAGTAAAAACGTAGCGCCCTTAGCGGAAGTTGAACGTGTTGCCATTGAACAAGCATTGCTTTTATGTGATGACAATGTCGTAAAAGCAGCGAGCCTATTAGAAGTTAGCCCCTCTACCTTATATAGAAAGATACAACAATGGTCAGAGGCGACTTCATAGCATTAATTTAGTACACGTAAAATGAATTGCACTTTGCAAAAGATAAAATTCGCAAAGTGCGATTTTCCTCTCCAAATTTGCTTCACCATCCTGAAAAAAATAAAAACCAATAAAAATCAATAGAATAAGAAAAGTTACTATCTAACCTACATTTGGCATGCTTCTTGGAACTGTATACCCATAGTTTCTAGAGGCCGCCTGCTATGAGTAATCCAAAAAGCACATCAAGTATTCTTGTATCCAACACCTCATATTTGGTTGGTGCTGAAATTGTTGCAAAAGGTTCTCGACTTTTTAGCATCATGGCCATGGCGGTGTATTTCACCCCCACAGAGTATGGTGCAGTGATGCTTGCTCTCACCATCCATGAAGTACTTAGATTACTTCTTCGCTCTGGCGCTGGCGTGCAAATAATTCGCGCCTCGGATGAATCGCTCCCATTATTTTTAGGAAATGGTTTGTTGATACAATGGCTGCTTTGTACGTCGCTGTGTCTCATTCAAATTGCCATAGGATGGAGTGCACAATGGGCTTTTCCAGAGCATGATATATTCGCTTTAGTTGCTTTAATGGCACTCACATATCTTGCCTTTCCCGCAGTAAGTACCCGCGTTTTTCTTCTTCAACGTAGTAACAGAATGGGCTTATTTAGCCTAATAAGTAGCGCGTGCATTATTGTTGAAAATGTCACTATTGCTGTTGCTCTTTACTTTGATGCGCACATGATGGCTGTAGTCATAGCCAAGTGGTGTTTCGCCCTTCTGTGGCTCGCGTGTTTTTCGTTCGTACCTTGCCTTTCACACAAACTGAGTTATCACAAAGACACCTTTCGTTTATTACTTAAGTCCTCATCGCAGCTCGCCATCAGCGAAATCTTACGGTCTTTAAGAATAAACATGGATACCTTTATCGCAGCACGGTTATTAACGCCGGAGTTATTTGGGATCTACAGTTTTGCAAAAAGCGCAGGAATTGGGCTGGCGATGTCGATTAGTCAAGCCTACACCAGCGCGCTATATCCGTTTATATGCCGCCGTGCACTGCAAAACAACAGCGACCACAATAGTCAAAAGCTTATTTTTATAACAACGTTTGCAGTATCAAGCATATTTATGATTCAAGCCCTAGCAGTGCCAGTATACGTGCCAATTTTATTTTCGTCACAATGGCAAAGCAGTTTTGATACCACATCGTTGCTGTGTCTTGTGGCGGTAAGCTCAGTATGGGTCGACACCTACACCACAGTGCTAAGAAGCGAAGCACAGTACAAGCGAGATTGCCACTTTTGCGTGTTTGCATTAGTCGTTTCGCTACTTAGCGTCGCAATTGTCATGCCCAGTTCACCCGTTCAACTTGCTGTTACCTTATTAGGCGGCAGCATAGTTTGGCTTCTATTTCCTTTGGCTGATATCACATCAAGATATCTACAGCCTGATCCAGCTTAAAATCTTATCGGAGAGTACTATGAAAAGTTCAAAAAATAAGGTGTATCCAAAAGTAAGTGTCATTATCCCGATGTTCAACGTCGAAAAATATATTGATGAGTGTATCTGCTCGGTGTTGAATCAAACCTTTAAGAATTTTGAAGTTATTTGTGTCGATGATGGCTGTACAGACAATACATTGAACTATTTGACTGACTATAAAGACGCACGGATAAAAATTGTTCGCCAACCAAATAGAGGACTTTCCGGGGCTAGAAATACTGGGATCCGTGTTGCACGTGGTAAATATATTGCGTTTCTTGATGCTGATGACTTTTGGGATCCTAGAAAGCTTGAAAAGCACGTATATCACTTAGATCGTGATTATGAGTTAGGGGTTAGCTACTGCCCTTCTTTATTTGTCGATGAGCAGAGCAAACCATTAGGTATTGGACAATTTCCATCACTTAAGCACATCAATGCTAAAACCATACTATGTAGAAATCCTATCGGCAATGGTTCTGCGCCTGTCATTAGAAAAGATGTACTTAGCCAGATCGCATTTAATGATGGAAAACGAAGCTGGCGCCAGTATTTCGATGAAAATTTAAAACAGTCAGAAGATATCGAGACATGGCTGCGCATAGCACTAAACACTCAATGGAAATTTGAAGGTATTGAAGAACCACTGACTTTTTATCGTGTAAACGCATCTGGTTTGTCTGCTAATTTAACAAATCAATTCAAAAGCTGGCAGTACGCTATAAATAAAAATAGTAAAAAACATGCTTGGTTTTTTGAGCAGTTTGGTTCTTTAGCTCAGGCCTATCAACTTAGATATCTCAGCCGCCGAGCATTGCAGTCACGGAATAAATTCCAAGCATTAAAACTTATTCATCAAGCGATTTGGACTAACTGGAGAATACTCACAGAAGAACCAACCAGAACTACATTAACCTGGTGTTGCTCACTGCTGTGCATTCTGCCCAATAAAGTCTATTCCACCATTGAGCGACTAACGATGCGCACCATCGGACTATTACAAAAACGCACTACCGCATAAGCCCTCGACCTTATGGCCAGCTCAGCTGGCCTTTTTCATTTTGCAATGCAAATCTCAAAATGCCGCATATAGTTACTAATATAGAATTAAAAGTGGACTTCTCAGCGCAGCAGCTTAGCTGCAACTCGTAAAGGCACACTACACATAACCTTTAGCTGCGAACTACTAGTAAGTTATTGTTTTTATTTAATATAAAATGGTGAAGTAACAACATGATGGTAATACAACTGGGTTTTGATTGTATCAAGCCATTAACTTGGTCTAATTAATGCAACAACCAAAGTGAACGCATCCACAAGGAGCCCACTATGAAACATGTACATAAAGCCACATGGATAAAGATACTTACAGTTACCCTTGTGAGTGGGATATTACTGGGATGCGCTAACAACGCTGCATTAGTGGAGCTTGAAGATGACGATATGCAGTTTTATGGCTATCCAAACGCTACAGGTAAAGCAATCAAACACCAAGCCGTAAGTTCCGTGTTTGCCACTAATATTGATTGTGTTGATGCACAACAATTCGCCGCCCCCACTAATTTTCGTGTCGACAAACCATTACTCTTACCTGACTCAAAACAAATGCTACATGCCATCACCACTTCACTTTCATCAGAGTCTCTCCCCTTAAGCCCTGGAGACTTGATAGAACTGAGCATGGAGTATGGTGAGGGCTTTAACGGCCGTTATATTCTCGATACTACGGGTTCCATTTTCTTACCGGTCGCAGGCGCAGTAAAAGCGTCGGGCTTAACTAGTCACCAGTTAGCACAAAAATTAGAGTTGACCCTAACGAAAGCAAAAATATTCAAAGCTTATACCATTGATGTCAGCGTTAAAGTGTTAAATTGGGCAGCGATAGAAGTTCCTGTGTCCGGTGCTGTTTTTCAACCCGGACGAGTGACTATTAACTCTGCTTTACCAGAGCAAGTAATGGAAGAGCGCATTGGTGCCTCTGGTGATTATTCTAACCAACGCTTGCTGTCTGAAGCTATCCGAGCTGCGGCTGGGATCCGTCCTGACGCAAAGCTTGATCAAGTGATACTAATCAGACAAGGCTGGCAGATTGAAGCTGACCTCAGCGGCATACTAACCGGTCAACCTGTTAAAGATTATGCGTTGATTGCTGGCGATCAAGTGATAGTGCCAAGTACTGGTTGCTTTCAACCGCACTTAGTTAGACCGTCACAAATAACACCAAAAGGATTCAGGGTGTTTATGTCAAATTTAATTGACTCAGCAATGAGCAACTCCAATGCAGCTATTGGACGTTTTTCTAGCAACTTACCCTATGGAACGCGTTTACTTCAAGCTGCTATCTCTGCAAACTGTGTTGGTGGCAAAGCCTACACTAATGCCCCTCGACGTGTGGCGTTGGTGAGCAATAACCCAATTACAGGTCAAACTCAAGTAATAGAGCGCTCTGTTGAACAGTTAATGAGAATGCCATATCGGGATTTAATTAACCCCTATGTCATGCCAAATGATGCCATTGCTTGCTACGACTCTGATGTTACTAACCTTAGAGACATCGCGGGTACACTACTTGACTTAATCGCGCCGTTTTCGGCTCTAAATTAAGGGGGACTTGTTATGAGTAACCACTTACAAACTACGACTCCATATAGTCGCTTTAGAGCATCAATCTATCGCACATTACGAAGACCATACCTGGTGACTTGTCTGATCAGCTATTGCGTGATCACTCTGCTGGTTTTGTTCTATTTACAACAGCCCCCAAAATACACCAGTGATTTAGATATGGTTTTACCCGGTACAGGTGCAAATAGTAATGTATCGCTAGATGAAGTAGGTCAAGTCGTTTCATCCACCAGCGCTCCTTTTGGAAAAGGTTACAACCCTAGAGTCAATTACAAAGAAATGTTGATGAGCAGAAATTTACTTGAAAGTGCAGCAACATCACTCAGCATGGACGTAAAAAGTTTTGGTCGACCAAAAGTGAGACTTACTGAGCAAACGTCAATTCTAAATGTCGAGATAAGCGCCTCGTCAGCCAAGCTTGCTGAGCAAAAAGCATGGGCGTTATTCAACGCACTGCAGGAGCAACTTAAGTTTTTAAGAGCCGATGAAGTATCACGCAGAGATGACAGTATTAAAGCAGTATTAGATCAATACCGAGAGCGCCTTAACATTGCCAGAAATAATATTACCGATTTCCAGCAACGATCGTTACTCGTATCTACAGACCAGCTAACACAGCATATTGCAACCCTTGCTAACCTCAAAGAACAAATTGTTATTACAAAGGCAGAGATCGGCCGCTCTGAATATTATGTCACGCAATTAAGCGTTGACCTTGGTGTCTCACCGTCTATGGCAGGACAGGCCTTCGCTTTACAATCCGATGGTGAGTTTAGAGCCTACCTATCTGAACTTACAGAGTCATCATCACAATTAAGCGAATACCGCTCTCGCTGGGATGAAGGACACCCAAAAGTAAAAGCAGAACTTGCTAGGTTTGAGCAGTCAAAACAAGCCCTTCGCACACGTTCAGAGGGGTTGGTAGGCCCACATGCGGCACATGCTTTCCAAACAATGGATCTTGAGAGCAATCCAAATAGAGCACAACTGTTTGCTGATCTTATAAGCGCTTTTGCTGCCAAAAAAGGCATAGAAGCCAAGCAGGCTGAGCTCGAAAACTCAGCACAGTTATTGAGTGAAAAAATAAAGATATACGCACGAGAGGCCGCTGAGTTAGATCGGCTAGAAAGAGAGTTTGACTTAGCTGAAGCCGTATTTACTTCAGCAGCAGCCCGCTTAGAGGCGAGCAAAGCAGACGTATTTGCATCATACCCTGTGATCCAATTGATGACACCGCCTTCACTTGCAATCAATTCGACAAGTCCGAAAAAAAGTATTGCGATAGCAGCAGCATTAGCTGCAATGATCTTCCTAACAATGGGCATGCTCATGGTGAACAAGCGCAGAGAGATAGTGTCAGCTATTTTGCAAAAACCAGAGTAGACGCAGCTAATCAGGACAATAAATCAAGGAGCTAACGATGTTAATGAAAGCCGCCTTGCCAGTGCAGGACAAGCGCTTCATCAGTACCGAAGAGATGCTGGTGTGGGCTGGGCTTGTTCTTACCTACCCGATGTTTTTATTGGGGATGCTATACGTGATGGGTTCAGTAATCGGGTGGATAATCGCATTTGTTATAATGCTGCGTATGTATGTCCAGACACATCGCAAATATACTCCCATTTCGTTCATGGTTTGGCTCTGGCTCATCGCTATGTTAGTCATGCTTGTAGCCTTACTAATGGCACATAGTGAGTGGTCTCTCGGGCTGCCACAAACAATAAAATCGTCAATAGGGTGGATGAAAGGCTGGGCACTACTGGCAATTTTCCCATTGATTGCAAATCTTGCACAGATCCGTAAAGAAGTTGTTGTCCGTGGCGTTTGTATTATTGCGATTCATACTTTTATCTTTGCGCTAGTTTCTCTTGCTTTTTACATTGTCAGATTACCCGGAGATATATTTTTGTCTCCGTTAAAAGTGATAGGAGGCCCAGGCGAAAGTTTCTTTATGGTGAGTTTTTATGGTATCAACCCCGAAACAGGGGCTGGACGTTGGCGCTTTTTCACCCCATGGGCACCTGCTGCTGGCTTTATGGCATGTACGTATTTAGTATTCTGTTTACAAGAAAAAAACAAACGAATACGCCGCTGGGCAATTGCAGGGTGCTGGGCTATGTTACTGTTGTCTCAATCAAGAGCCGGCATAGCTATTTTTATTATGCTTTTTCCACTTGTGATTTTTAGCGACAAACTAAAAGAGCCATGGCTCCTTATCTGCCTTGGAGTTATTGTGCCGACCATCTTACTCTTGGGAGAACCTATTTATAACGCCATCATGGACTCTTATGAAGCCATAAAGCAACAAAGACCAGGCTCTACCCGAGTCAGACAGGCGCTTGCCAATATTGCTATCCAACGCTGGCAGGCCGAAGCACCGATTTGGGGGCATGGCATTGTTGAAAGAGGGCCTAAGATGGTTGAGTTTATGCCGATAGGGTCGCATCATAGTTGGTACGGACTGCTATTTGTTAAGGGGTTAGTCGGTGCATTCGCACTGGCTATTCCGATGATTATATCAGCGCTTTATTTTTTATGGCACGCACAAACCTCAAAAACCTCGCAAATTGCGTTTTGCTTGCTCACTGTACTAATCTGCTACAGCTTTTTCGAAAATTTAGAAATTTTATCTTATCTATTCTGGCCTGCGTTATTATGGTTTGGCTTCGCATTTTCAGAACGCGATACGGGCTAACACTTAGCCACACAGTCAACGCTAAACTCATATTTGCGCAACCTGCGTGGCGCTATCCACTTGCTGTGAGTTCGACACCGCTATTTTCAATGCACAAATTCGAGGCATAAAAAAACCCTTGCTAAAAAGCAAGGGTTATAAAAAGTGGCACCAGTAGGCGGACTCTGAATTTGTATTAGCGCCACCCGCGTGGCGACCAAGTCCGACACCACTATTTTCAATACACAAATTCA
>NZ_JABWPQ010000026.1:0-91469 GCF_013366255.1 Pseudoalteromonas sp. McH1-7
CAAAGTACTGATGACGTAGCTGACCCTCGTAAAGCCGCTGTGGCCGCCGCCATTGCCCGTGCTAAAGCGAAAAAAGCAGCTAAACAAGCTGAAGAAGCAAACGACAACACAGCTGAGCAGAGCGAGGCTGTGCAAAGTACTGATGACGTAGCTGACCCTCGTAAAGCCGCTGTGGCCGCCGCCATTGCCCGTGCTAAAGCGAAAAAAGCTGCTAAACAAGCTGAAGAAGCAAACGACGACACAACTGAGCAGAGCGAGGCTGTGCAAAGTACTGATGACGTAGCTGACCCTCGTAAAGCTGCTGTGGCCGCCGCCATTGCTCGTGCTAAAGCGAAAAAAGCGGCTAAACAAGCTGAAGAAGCAAACGACGACACAACTGAGCAGAGTGAGGCTGTGCAAAGTACTGGTGACGTAGCTGACCCTCGTAAAGCCGCTGTGGCCGCCGCCATAGCCCGCGCTAAAGCGAAAAAAGCAGCTAAACAAGCTGAAGAAGCAAACGACAGCACAGTTGAACCGTTAGAGGAGCAACAAAGCACGGACACAGAGCAGGCGCAGCTTGATACCCAAACTCCCGAGGCCCGTAAAAAAGCCGCAGTTAAAGCCGCAATTGCAAAAGCAAAAGCGAAAAAGCAAGCCAAAGAACAAGAAGGAAATGAACCGTCATGAAATTAACCATGGCTTCATCCCCGCATAACCATAGCCACAAGTCCGTCAGCAAAATTATGATGACGGTTATGGCTGCCTGTATTCCTGGGATCCTAGTGCAAACCTACTTTTTTGGTTTTGGCGTATTAATCCAGCTAGCGTTAGCCCTAATTACTGTGAGTCTTACCGAGGCTGCCGTACTGAAACTAAGAGGCCGTGAAATATGGCCAAGTTTGAGTGATGGTAGCGCTTGGCTGACAGCACTACTACTTGCCATCAGCGTGCCACCACTGGCACCTTGGTGGGTAACAGTAATTGGTGCATTCTTTGCTATCGCCATCGTAAAACAATTATACGGTGGACTCGGGTTTAACCTATTTAACCCAGCCATGGCTGCCTACGTACTATTGCTAATTTCTTTTCCTGTACAAATGACCTCTTGGTCTCCGATCCAAGAGATAGCAACCCAAACGCTAAGCTTGGCTGATCAGTTTGCGATGATATTCACTGAAGCAACCTCTCAAGGTGTGACTTTAGATAAGTGGAGCACAAACGTCATTGATGGCGCGACCAGTGCCACACCGCTAGATTCGGTAAAAACTTCTGTGTCGCAAGGGTATACGGTAACAGAAGCAATGAGCTACATTGGTTTTGGTGAAATCGCAGGGTTGGGCTGGCAATATGTTAACTTCGCCTTTTTACTTGGTGGGCTTTATCTTTTAAAGGCCAAAGTGATCAATTGGCACATCCCAGTATCTTTTATCGTAAGCCTTGGCCTTGCCAGCGGGGTTGGCTATATTATTGCACCACAATCAGAACCCGGTACTCTCTTCCACCTGTTTAGCGGTGCAACTATGCTAGGCGCATTTTTTATTGCAACCGATCCTGTTTCAGCCTCAACAACTAACCTTGGGCGCTTAATTTATGGCGCAGCGATTGGCTTAACTGTTTATGTGATCCGTCAATTTGGTGGTTATCCAGACGCAGTTGCTTTTGCCGTCGTGATAATGAATATGGCTGTGCCACTGATTGATCATTATACTCAACCACGCACCTATGGCCACGGAGCAAATTCATGATAATTCAATCGATGCAGAAAAACGGTTTGATCTTAGCTGCATTTGCGTTGGCAACCACAGGCGCAGTAGCACTGATCAACGACATCACCAAAGATAAAATAGCAAATCAAGAACAGCAACACCTTATGCAGTTACTTTCGCAAGTGATTGACAAAGATCAATATGACAATACGCTTTATCTTGATTGCACCACCAGCAACGCTCCAGAATTAGGGCCGCAAGGGCCGCATACAATTTATCGCGCTAGACTTGATGGTGCGCCTTCAGCGTTGCTGGTACGGCATATCACGCCAAGAGGCTATAGTGGTAATATCGATATTCTAACCGCTGTTAACAGAGCAGGTGTGATCTCAGGTGTGCGTATAACACGTCATGAGGAAACCCCGGGACTAGGTGATAAGGTTGAGCTGGCAAAGTCTGCCTGGGTAACAACTTTTAATGGTGTCAACGTTACCAGTGAAGCTGATCCACACTTGAATGTGAAAAAAGATGGTGGTCAGTTTGATGCCTTCACTGGCGCAACCATTACCCCTCGAGCTGTGGTTACGTCAGTAAATCAAGCGGCTTGGTTCGCCAAAACACACTTTGACGCCCTATTTGATGCGAAAAATACTTGTGAGGTATCACAGTGAGCCAATTCAAATCACTGTACCTGGAAGGTACATGGAAAAATAACCCTGCATTAGTGCAGCTATTAGGGCTATGTCCGCTGCTTGCCGTCACTTCAACTGTGACTAACGCACTCGGGCTTGGTATTGCCACATTGTTGGTTCTAGTCGGTTCTAACTTAACGGTTTCTGTTGTCAGAAACTGGGTACCCAAAGACATTCGGATCCCAGTTTTTGTTATGATAATTGCAGCGTTTGTCACCGTGATCCAACTCCTGATGAATGCTTATACCTTTGGTCTGTATCAGTCCCTTGGGATATTTATTCCCTTAATTGTTACTAACTGTGCAATCATTGGCCGAGCGGAAGCTTTTGCTTCAAAAAATACACCGCTATTGTCAGTATGGGATGGTTTAATGATGGGCTTAGGCTTTGCATTGGTATTGTTTGTGCTCGGCGCCATGCGTGAACTTTTAGGCCAAGGTACCTTATTTGACGGTGCAGAGCTTTTGCTTGGTGACTGGGCAAGTGTGCTACGTATCGAAGTATTCTCTTTTGATCACCAGTTTTTAGTTGCAATTTTACCACCAGGCGCCTTCTTAGGTCTGGGGTTGCTTATCGCCGCTAAAAATGTCATCGACCACCAAATCAAAACCAAAAACGCGGTGCCAGCTACTGAGCAAGTTAAAGGGCCGAGAGCACGAGTTACAAACCTAAATTAGCCCTAGGTTCGCAGCGACACCGTCACTGTCGCTGTTAGCAAAACCGTTATTGAGCTTAGCAAGTAAATCTTATGAATAAACAAAAACGCATAGAAATACTCACGCGACTACGGGACGAGAACCCGCATCCTGAAACTGAGTTAGAGTACTCATCACCATTTGAGCTACTCGTGGCCGTTACCCTCTCAGCGCAGGCTACAGATGTTGGGGTGAATAAAGCCACTCGCAAGCTTTTTCCTGTTGCCAACACGCCTGAACAAATCTTGGAACTGGGCCTTGAGGGCTTACGAGACTATATCAAAACCATTGGTTTATTTAATTCAAAAGCCAATAACGTCTATAAGATGTGTCAAATTCTTGTCGACAAACACGGTTCCGAAGTCCCTGAAAATCGAGAAGCCTTAGAGGCATTGCCAGGGGTGGGCCGAAAAACCGCAAACGTAGTATTAAACTGCGCTTTTGGCTGGCCAACTATTGCCGTAGACACCCATATCTTCCGTGTCTCCAACCGCACCAAATTCGCGATGGGTAAAGATGTCGTTGCAGTAGAGCAAAAGCTGGAGAAGGTCGTTCCCAAAGAGTTTAAAGTCGATGTCCACCACTGGCTTATTCTTCACGGTCGATACGTATGTACAGCTCGCAAGCCGAAATGCGGTTCATGCCTCATTGAAGACTTGTGTGAGTTTAAGGATAAAACAGAGTAACACTTTGGTTTAAAAATCATATATCAACTAATAACACTACAAATTAGACGACAAAAATAAGCCCTTAAAGTTTTGTAAATCCCTATTACACTAAACTGATTCTTAGTAGTTTGTACTACAATTTATTCAATCTGTAGTTTAGTTGGATGGTTTAAATGCGTAATAATTGTTTCCTGTTAGTTTGTAGTTTGATATTACTCACAGGGTTATCAGCATGTGGTGGGGGTAGCAGTGGCAGTAATAGCGACTCTGTACCTCCTCCGGTTCCCCCTTCTTCCACAGTTACACTGGCAGTATCCTCCGAAAGTATTGAAGTAGATTCAGAATTTACCTTAACTTGGTCAACCACTTATGCAGACTCCTGTGCAGCGTCTGGCCATTGGGGTGGAGATAAAGCAACCTCTGGTAGTGAATCAATTACAGAAGTACAAATAGGTACTTATACCTACACTATTACTTGTTCTGGCATCGGCGGAGAAGTATCGGCAAGCGTTGACGTTGAAATAACGCCTCTGTCAAATACTGAACAATGGGATCTTGTTCATATTTCCTTTGGCACAGACGATCCAAATCGCCAGTGGCTTAATATTCACTTTGCCTATGACCAGTCTATGCCAATGCCTATATATCTGTTTGCCCATGGCAATGGTGGTTCTGCCGATGGTGTAAGCGAAAATGAGCTAAATGCTATCGCTAACGCAGGTTATGCGATTGTTAGTTGGGAATCGATACCAACAATCAAAAGCCCTGAAGAAGCCGCGATAGGTGTTGCTGATGCGCAGGTGGTGTTTGATTGGGTCATTGCGAATGCAGAAACTTACAATTTAGATCCTAACCATATTGTTGTTGGTGGTCGTTCTCGTGGTTCGATTATTAGCTGGCAGTTAGCCCACAGCAATCACCCTTCCATCAAAGGTATCTATATGTATAACGCATTGCCTCAGTCAGCATGGCAAGATACGGATACATGGAGTCCTGTGGATGAGATCACCATTGATAGCCCCATCACTTACTTAGTCTACGGGCCCGATTTTGACGATGATGACGGTCATAACCCAGTCAATGTTGAGCCTGTTCTAACACGTTACGACGAACTAGGTATCGGCGACAAAATAACCCGCTATGTAGATATGTGGGGAGATTTTCGCAGCAGCAATGGTGGTTGGACGAATGACGCTCACACCATGCATTACTTTGCAGAGTTCGTTGCATCGCTAGATATAGAAGTCTCGCCTTTTCCAGTAAACCGAACAACCAGCCAGATTTCACTTGAGCAGCAGCATACTGATACCTTCTTGGGGGGAACTTATTCTTTTGATTTTTATCGTAATGACGCTTACGAGTGTGGCCTCAGCGGTAACTATACTTTCATGGTTGCTAATCCCGCAAACGGCGATGCAAATACAGAAGCCCCTCTTTGGGTATACCTCCACGGCGGTGGTAGTGGGTATTTTGATGAAAATGGTGATTACTATGGCCAGACGGGGCAAACCGAAGATAACTGGAATCATGAAGAAACCTTTAACGACCTACTCGTGAAGCAATTGCAGCGACGGACGATTGATGATAATGACCAACCGATAGACATAACCCTAACTCGACGTATTCAGGAAGGCTATCGAGTAGTGTTGGTTTCTATGTGCGACCACGATACATATTCGGGTTTGGGCATTCCTTATTTGAATAATCCTAACACCGATGCACAAGTCAATGGCATGCAGGCAACAATGGCCGCTGTTGACTACACGACGAGAAATTATTCTACAACCCACGTATTTGCCCACGGTACCAGTGCAGGCGGAATTGGCGTTTACAATCTGGCAGTAAGCTACGCGGCTGAAGGCACACACCTGACCGGCATCATTGCCGACTTCTACCTAGGCGAACGTGCTTTGCCGCTATTAGATATGTTCGCAGGTGACTCACCCTATGCGCTTGGCTATGATTCAGAAAATATGTCCGAGAAAATCGGTTACTTCGCTGACGTTGACCAAAGAGTTGCTGCCGAAGACCGCATTAATGATGGCTTTGATGATGTACCTATATTATTTGTAGGTGGTGATGAAGATCCATTCTGTATCGGTCATCGACCCGCTGTTGCTGAAGCCGCAGCGCTTGGTCTAAATAATTGCGAATATGTATGGGACGAATTGAAACAGGCAGTGGACAACCAGCCAAATAGCCCCCACCAAGTGAGTTTACTGCAAGGTGAAGTACACATACCGACAAATTATCCGTCACCTGCTCACGATATTGTTGATAACTTTATTGGCAATATTCTCGCATCTAACCCACAACATCCTTTCTCTGAGAGTACAAATGTAATTGCGGGCGACAAAATGATGCTGATGGGCCATAGTTTTTTCCGTCCGTTTGCTGACCAACTGCCTTATCATGCCCTGCAAGCTGGCGTTGACGGCCACAGCCAAAACGTTGAGTTTTCCGGTGGTGATTCAGGAACCCCTCTGTCACTATGGCAAGACGCAGAGCACCGCGCGAATGTACAAGCAGTGTTAAACTCAGGGGATGTAGACGTGTTCGGCATGACTTGTTGCGACTGGCAACTCACCGCAGACGGTGAGCGCGAGCTGGATTCCGAAGGAAATCCAATACTATCCCTAGAGGGCTGGAAAACATGGTTCAACTACGCCCTTGCCCAAAACCCTGAAACTGAATTTTTCATTGGTATTCCTTGGCTTGACTATCCTACCGACTACGCTGATGCTGAAACGTACACGGAAATATGGGAAGCCTTCTACCAAACCTTAGTGCTGCCAGCAGTAGACGACCTACGTGTGCTGTATCCGGGAGTCACCATTTACACCATTCCCTATGGCGATGGAGTAAATGAACTACGTAAGCTGTTTGAAGCAGGTAACCTTCCAGATGTAACTAACCTGCAAGGCCCCAGTGATACCTCTTTGTTCACTGACTACAAAGGACACGGTGGGCAACTACTGAAGGATTTCGTTGAGTATATCTGGATAGATGCTATTTATGGTGTCGATCTCGAAACGTACAACTACGATGATGTCTATCAGACAGACCTGAAGGCGCTCGCCAAGTTTGTCATGGATGCACAAGACCCTAACTATAACGGTCCTAATCGGAGATGATGCTGATTCATAAGAAGCCACTAGTTTTTATTTTAGATAGCTACGCAGCTTCTTTTATAAGCTAAAAATTACCTTTTTGTCGATTCAGCCGTATCAACACACGGCTGAAATCTACTTTCCTTTTCTTTTGGCTGGCCGACAATAGCTGTGGACACCCATATCGATCGTGTATCAAATCGCACTAAATTTGCCATGGGTAAAAGCGTAGTTGAAGTTGAAAATAAGCTTTTAAAGGTTGTACCTAAAGAGTTTAAAGTCGATGTGCACCACTGGCTGATTCTGCATGGGCGCTATACCTGCACTGCACGTAAACCCAAATGTGGCGCTTGTATTATTGAAGACTTGTGTGAGTTTAAAGATAAGACTGAATAAACGATAGCTTTGAGCGAATTACGGACCATCAGTTTGATATGATTGATGACTACTTCTCCCACTAAACATACACGATTTTCTATATTGTAATCATCTGAGCCGTTCGGTTCACAGTAGTTCAGACAAAGCTAATAACTTAATAATAGTTATACTTCGATTGGCATAATTTGATAGAAAGATGTCATCATTGGATTTTAAATGGCGCGTTTTGAATTCGTATAATAGCATCAATTGATTTACTAACTGAGGAAAATATTATGTCTAATTCAAATATAGCTCTTATCACTGGTGCATCTGGCGGTATTGGTATGGAGTTAGCCAAAGTTCATGCAGCGAAAGGTAATGATGTAGTTATTGTTGCTCGTTCAGAGCATAAATTACTAGCGCTTAAACAGGAGTTAGAGTCTACTTACAATGTTAAGGTTTGGGTGCTTGCCGAAGATCTTTCTCATGCAGATTCTGCGCAGCGTATTTATGAAAAAACTAAATCACTCGGTATAGAAGTTGGCATTTTAATTAATAATGCTGGGTTTGGTGGTCATGGTCTATTTCACCAACGAGCATTAGAGCAAGATCAAGCGATGATGCAGGTAAATATGGTAACCCTAACTAATCTGACACATTATTTTTTACAAGACATGATAAAAGCGAACTATGGTCGTATTTTAAATGTATCTTCAACAGCTTCGTTTATGCCAGGGCCATTACAAGCTGTTTACTATGCAACAAAAGCTTATGTAACTTCCTTTACACAAGCAATTGCAGAAGAAGTTAGCGATTATAATATTACCACAACAGCTTTATGTCCTGGTACAGTTGCAACAGGCTTTGTTGCTGCTGGTGACTTAGATGGCCTGAGCGCATGGGACAAAGCAAAATCACCGAAATCTGTTGCTGAGATAGGCTATCGAGATATGGAAAAAGGTAAACTAGTATCGTTTAATGAGACGGGGCTGAAATTTATGTTAAATTGGATCATTCCTCTTCTTCCACGAAAAACGGTACTGAAAATGTCGCGTCAGTTTATGGAAAAATAACCGAATTAAAGTAGATTAAGTGAGCCGTTGTGAAAGAGTCTAGTAAATTTTCGATTTCCTCCAAGTGGAAAATGTTATTACTTGATATGGGAATTGACCCATCTATAGCCTTAACGTATGCAAAGCTACCTTTGGATATATTCAACAGAAGTGAACATCGACTTTCTGTAGACGAGTATTTTCGCTTATGGAATGGTATTGAAGCTGCGGCCTCTAAACAAGAAGTAGCGTTACTCTTCGCTAAATATGTCAGCGCAGAATCTTTTGATGCCCCTATTTTCTCAGCTCTATGCTGTGAAAACTTAAATTCGGCCTTGCAAAGGTTAAGTTATTACAAACCATTAATTGGTCCTTTATTGTTGAATGTGGCTATAGACGATAAAAAGACCGAACTTAAACTTGAATGTAACATTGCATCAGGAACAATGCCTTATTCCTTATGTATGAGTGAAGCTGTTTTCTTTGTTCAGTTAGCTCGCTTAGGAACAAGAGATAGCATTTACCCTACATCCGTTACTATTCCGGTGAAGCCTAAGCAACAAGAAAGTTATCAGAGCTTCTTCGGTTGTGAAGTGAAGCAAGGTAACTGCTTAGCTATCACCTTCAAAGCTGTAGATGCGAACAAACCTTTTTTAACTGCCAGTGGCGCGATGTGGGCGTTCTTTGAAGAAAATTTGAATAGGCAATTAGATAACCTTACATCTGAAGCATTGATGACAGAACGAGTAAAAACGGTACTAATTAAGTCGATACCTAGTGGAGAAGTCAATATTGATTTTGTTGCAAGTCAGCTTGCTGTCAGTAAGCGAACGTTACAGCGTAAATTGACTGAAGAAGCGGAAACTTTTCAGTCTATTTTAGTTTCAGTAAGGAAAGCGTTAGCTATTCATTACTTAAAAAAGTCAAATATGCCTTTAGTAGAAATTTCCTACTTATTAGGCTTCAAAGAGCCAAATTCATTTATTCGAGCCTTTAGTGGTTGGAATGGAGTATCTCCGTCTAATTATCGAGAAAAATATAGGCATTAATGAATATTCTTAGCCCCTCACTCAATGTTAGTTTCAAACAAATTAGATTCGGACAATAATTGTAAGGTAACTTAAGAATATTTACTGACTCTCGCCAAATAAAGTCCAATCTACCTTCCTTATCTTTCGGCTGGCCAACTACCCTCCCGGTATTCCACTTTTGGTACCAGGTCAACATATCACCCAAGATCATATCGAATATTTAAGAGAGCTTGCGGGGCAAGGGTTAACCATTCAAGGCAGTTTTGACGGTGAGATCTACGTACTTAAAGAAGACAAATAACGCGAGCTAATACCGCTACCGTGTACTGAAGTCGCTACAGTCCCTAAATACCTGTCGGCAAGTCAAAAATTTCTTATTTAGTTGTTCTAAAATAAGAAATTTTTAACGCTGTTAGCGTCAGATTCGCTCCTTCAAGTTGAGCAAGTATCGAGGCGAGTTGGTATAATGGTGCTAGGCAGCCTTTGGCAGCCTAGCGCTTGTAGCGCTTAGCATTTTCCTGCAATTGCGCTAGCAAATTAGCCTTTCTCGCGAAGGTATTGGTTTAACTCAGTTATATCAACGCTATAAATATTCATAAGGCCATTATGGATCCTTCCCTGTCGCTGAAGCAATTCATCATAATTGTTTACAGCTTTCACATCTGGGTTTTTATCACTTGAGAAAAACAAAGTATTACCATCAGCTGATAGAATCGGATCTGAGTCCATACGGCGCGAATTGATTTTATCGCCTAGATTTATCGGTTTTCCCCACTTACCCTCTTTTTGTTTAACCGATACATGTAAATCGTAGTGACCAAAGCCCCCCGGTCTCATTGACGTGAAAAATAGTAGTTTTCCGTCCGTTGAAACCTCAGGGTCAGCATCACTTGCTGTGGAATTGAGCTCTGAAATCTCAATTGGCTCTTGATATCCATCGGGGTGGTACTTAGAAAGGAAAAGGTCTACGCTGCCCGTCGTTCCTTTTATAATAGATGAGAAGTAGATATCTTTATTAGTGTGTACAGTTGGGTAGATCACAGTATGATCTCCGTTAATTTTGTCAGGCACTAACTCGGGTTGGCCAAATTTATCACCATCATAGCTGACTTGCCACATCTGAAAGGTGCCATTTTCCACATTATCTACCGGCCTTCTGGAAGTAAAATAAAATGTGTTACTGTCTTTGGAGAAGTACGGATTAGTATCGTGAAATTCGCCACTGAATGGAAGTAATGTTGGGGTTTGCCAAGCCCCCCCTTGTTTATGAGAAATGACTAGAGCACTGTGTGAAAATTGGGCTAACGCTCTAACAAACGCAAACTTTTTACCATCTGGAGACAAACTAGAGCCGTACTCAAATTGATTCGTCGATACTATGTTTGGCGCAAACAAACTTGGCTCCAGGTTGTTTAAAATCATAGCTAACTTGTCATCAGCTTGTACTGACCAATGCACAGAAATTGCTGAAATCAATAACCCTATTTTAGCGACTGCTTTACGCTTTATCATATAAATATCCTTTCTTATTATCGTACACTTTATTTACTTTTTGATAATTGTATGTGTGTTGAATCGAACTTCTTGAAAAGTAACTTTGTCGCCAAATAATATTATCAAAACAAAACTGAAAAAAACGACAACCCTACATGACTTAGCGATGTACAGAAACTTAATAAAAATACCTCATTAAGGTACGTTAATTTTTAAAAGTCGGGTTGGTTTTACAGTAATTTATCATGTATTTGAGTGACATAGCGCTAATACAGTGTATGTTATGCCACATAAATCAGCAGAAAGACACCATACCTGCTTATCCTCAGTGACTTGCTCACCGCCCAAATATTTATCACCTACGAATTTCAGCTCTTTTCTGGCATAGCTATTGCTTATAAAAACACAGATGTCATTTTTTTGATTTGGAGTTTTTTATGGAATTTGCGTTACTTGCTATCTTGGCTCTAGTGGTCGTTGCTTCCATTGTCGCTTCTAAGTACACCGATGTGGGTGGCAATCCTTATCCGTTCAACCGCAAAGAATCTGTTTTTACTACTGTCGAAGCGTCGTTTCTGCATTTACTAGAACGTGCTGTTGGCGATAAGTATAAAATTGTAAGTCGGATAAAGCTAATTGATGTGATTGAATGTAAACCTGGTATTTCACAAAAAGCACGCCGTGCCGCGGTGACTAAAGCAAAAAACAAGCAGCTTGATTACGTGCTTGTAGATAAAGAAACACTGAAAATTGTTGCCGCTGTTGACTTGGTTAATAACGCCAATAAAAACGGCCATAAAGCGCAAAAGGATTGGTTTGTCAGTGGCGCGTTAGAGTCAGCTGGTATTCCGCACATTCGTATGAAGATCAAAAGCGGCTACCAAAGCGCAGAAGTCAGAGCTGCTATCTTGTTCAAGTTGGGACAAAAAGTGGAAATGCCGAAGAAAACCAGAAACCGCACATACAAACCCGCGGTATTATCTCCTTCACAAGCAAAGGCACAATCCACCCAATTGGCTGAAATTTAGCAAAACGGGCACTAGCCCGTTTTTTGTTTTACCTATCTTCCCCCCTTTCGTATAATAAAAATAACGTTGAAATTGGGGTTTCCCCACTACAAATTAGGAATCTTTTCATGAAAGTAGGCATTATTGGCGCAATGGAGCAAGAAGTTACCATTTTGCGTAACACTATGGAAAACCCGCAAACATTGACCAAAGGTGGCTTTACTTTTTATACCGGTAAACTGGCAGGACACGATGTGACGCTGGTACAGTCAGGTATTGGTAAAGTAGCAGCAACGGTTGCAACAACTCTGCTTATCGATAACTTTACACCAGATTGCGTAATTAATACGGGATCTGCTGGGGGCTTTGAACCCTCACTCAATGTAGGGGATGTCGTCATTTCAAGCGAAGTTCGCCACCATGACGTTGACGTAACGGCATTCGGTTACGAAATAGGCCAAGTACCACAAATGCCTGCTGCTTTCACTTCACATGCTAAGCTAGTTGAAGCTGCGAAGCAGAGCGTTAGTGAACTTGAAGGTATTCAAACTATGGTTGGCCTTATCTGTACTGGTGACTCATTTATGTGCGATCCTGTTCGTATTGATAAAGCTCGTGCAGACTTCCCAACGATGCTTGCTGTAGAAATGGAAGGGGCAGCTATTGCACAGGCTTGTCATTCTTTAGATACACCATTTGTAGTGATCCGCTCGTTATCGGATATAGCCGGCAAAGAATCACCGCAGTCATTCGAAGAATATTTAGAAGTCGCTTCTGTGAACTCTTCAAAAATGGTGATGGCACTACTTACCAAGCTAGATAAGGTTACGCTTTAGTGCTAGAGAACTTGCTTCAGGTCCATGAGGGCCTGATCATTTTTTTAGTTGCTGTTTTTGCCAGCCTCGGGGTCAGGCTATCCACGGTTTATCATCCAAACCTTATTCTCACCCTTATTTTTAAGGCGGTTGCCAACAAAGTATACCGCGCAAAAGCACCGCTGCGTTATCAACTGTTATCCGGTACACTCGGAGCTTTACTCCCTACATTAACTATCACTGTATTGACTTATGCCATCGTGAGTTTTGCTTTTTATCCCAACTGGCTTGGTGGCCTCGTGTTATTTTTATGTTTGGATATTAGCCATGAAAACCGCGCTAAACGTATTGCTGCGCTCATTAAATCAAAACAAAAGGTGACAGCACGAGCGGTGTTACAAGGGATAGTAGCACGGGATGTCGAGAGACTGACGGATCTGGGAATTTGTAAAGCGGCTATCGATAGCACGGCTTTGAATACTCTGCGCCATTTTTTTGTTGTTGCACTGCTTTATCTAATTGCAGGCCCATACGTCACACTTTTTTATAAGCTGCTTTTGCTATGTGATCATGCCTGGCGTCAAATTATGCAGCCGACAAACCGCTTTATGGCAAATCTTAGCCGCGCAATATGGCTGATTGAATTTGTGCCTATCCGATTATTAGTTGTCTGCTTTTCGTTGTTGCTCAGGCCAAAACAAACTTGGCACTATATTAAATACTATGGTCGCCACTTTAATCAAACAAACTCAGGTTGGGCACTGAGCTTTTTTGCGGCAAATTTACAAACTCAGCTTGCGGGGCCACGCTTTTATTTTGGTGCTCGCGTTGAGGTAATGCGCATAGGTGCCAAATCGCAACCGACAGCTGATCATATTCAGCACCTACTCGGACTGCTCAATCAAATGCGCTGGCTATTTATTGCGACGACGACACTGCTATACGTAATGACTAACTTTGCCAGCTTGATGCTGTAGAGCTAAAAACAAATACAAAAAAGGCCAGTAATATACTGACCTTTTCTCTTCGCAAATGGATAAACTATTTTAGTTCACAGTTACTTTAGCAAACTTACGCTTACCAACTTGGTAGATCTCGCAAGAACCTTTAGCAACTTCTAATTTCGTATCCGTTATTTTGTCTTCACCATTTAACTTCACCGCGCCTTGCTTAATCATTCGCATTGCCTCTGAAGTACTTGCGACTAAACCAGCCTCTTTCAATAAGTTAGTGATAAACGTGCTTTCACCTTCAATGGTAATTGTGACCTCTGGGATCTCATCAGGTAAGGCATTTTTTTGGAAACGCTTGATAAAATCTTGATGTGCCGCTTCAGCGTCTGCTTCACTATGGAATCGCGCAATCATTTCTTTTGCAAATTCAATTTTAATGTCACGAGGGTTACGACCACCAGCCACTTCTTCTTTAAGTGCAGCGATATCATCCAACGTCTTCGCGCTTAGCAACTCATAGTAACGCCACATTAAGTCATCAGAAATCGACATTACTTTACCAAACATATCATTTGGCGCATCCGTAATACCGATGTAATTACCCAATGACTTCGACATTTTCTGAACGCCATCAGTCCCTTCCAATAACGGCATCATGAGTACTGTTTGTGGCTTTTGACCTTCATCTTTTTGTAACTCACGACCCATAAGTAGATTGAAGCGCTGATCAGTGCCGCCAAGCTCAACATCTGCTTCTAACGCAACAGAATCCCAACCTTGTACCAGTGGATACAAAAACTCATGAATTGCGATTGCTTGACCATTTGCATAACGCTTTTTGAAGTCATCACGTTCAAGCATACGAGCGACTGTTTGACGCGCAGCTAGTTTGATCATACCCGCGGTACCCAGCTTCTCCATCCATTCAGAGTTGAATGCTACTGTGGTTTTCGCAGGGTCAAGGATCTTGAATACCTGCTCTTTGTAAGTTTCTGCATTTGCCAATACATCTTCGCGTGTTAGTGGTTTTCGAGTGACATTTTTGCCAGTTGGGTCGCCAATCATCCCCGTAAAATCACCAATCAAGAAAATAACCTCATGACCTAAGTCTTGAAAGGTTTTCATTTTATTAATTAGCACTGTGTGACCCAAGTGCAAATCAGGTGCCGTTGGATCGAAACCTGCTTTGATACGCAGTTTTTTACCTGACTTCAACTTTTCCTTTAATTCATCTTGTAGCAGAATTTCTTCTGCACCACGGCTAATCTCTGCAAATGCAGTTTCTAAATCCACAATTTTCACTCCAACAGCTATAACTTGTAATCGACCGATTCTAGCCTATATTTATCCGAGTTTAAATGCACAAAACGCTGGTATTACGGGTTTATTACGTATATCCTGCAATATTATCAACAATAATTCTTGACAGCAGAAAAGGCGCATTATGGTTCACGTTGTTCATAAGCTCCCCAAAAAGCACAAAGTGCTCATCATCGGCTTCCTATCTGCGATGGTCGGAATTGCCCTGATCCCTTCTGAAAAAGCAACCGCTTCTAAAGATAATGACGAAAAAGCCTTAGAAGTTGGAAAACGTTATGAGTTACCGGTAAAAATATCTGAAAAAACAGAGCAACTTACTGAATTAGATGCAGCACCAGCCGTCGCACCTGAATCTGTATCTCAACAGCCTGAATTTGAATTTAAAGATCACAAAGTAAAGACTGGTGACAGTCTCGCTGTTATTTTTAAACGTGCTGGTTATTCGGCTCAAACGTTACATAATCTGGTCAATACCAACGCCGAAACTCGAAAGCTGACTAAAATCCACCCAGGTGAAGTGCTTAGCTTTGCCAGTAATGAAAGTGGTAAATTAGCGCAATTAAAATACATTTTATCTAAAACTGATACCTTGCTGGTTACGCTAAACGACGAGGGGAGCTACGAAACAAAAATCGAAAGCAAAGAAATTGAAACACGCGAAAAATCAGCGGGTGGTAAAATCAATTCTAGTTTTTGGAGCGCGGGTATCTCAGCGGGGCTTAGCGAACGCCAGATAATGAACTTCGCTGATATTTTTGGTTGGGATGTCGATTTTGCAAACGACATTCGTAAGGGCGATTCTTTCGCTCTGGTATTTGAAAAACACTATGTGGATGGTGAAGAGATAGGTAACGGTAAAATAATTGCCGCGGAGTTTATCAATCAGGGCGAACGCTACAGTGCTGTTCGCCATACTGATGACGAATTCTATACCGCTGAAGGGCGCAGCATGAAAAAAGCCTTCTTAAGAGCGCCTGTAAACTTCAAGTACATTAGCTCGAGCTTCAATCCTCGCCGCCTCCACCCTGTAACAGGCAGAGTATCTTCTCATAATGGCATAGACTACGCTGCACGTGTTGGTACACCGGTTGTCTCAGCGGGTAATGGTAAGGTACTAAAGTCTGGTTATAACAGACTCAATGGTAACTACGTATTCATTCAACACGGCAGTAAATACGTAACAAAATACCTCCACCTGAATAAGCGCGCAGTAAAAACAGGCCAGAAAGTAAAGCAAGGCCAAAAAATTGGTACTGTAGGCGCAACAGGACGAGTCACCGGACCACATTTGCATTATGAATTCTTGGTAAATGGTGTTCACCGTAATCCTAGGACTGTGAAATTACCAAAATCAGAGCCTCTCCCGCAAGTTGAGCTAGCTAAATTCAAGCCTGTAGCTGAAATGATGTTAGCCAAGCTTGAACGTAATCGAGAGCTAATGCTTGCAGCGACAAGCAAAGACTAACTACAGCTTGTTCTCTAGCAGCTGTTATCCCTTGCTACAGTGTTTAAGTTGTTTGCAATAGACCAAAAAAGGTAGCTAAGGCTACCTTTTTAGTATGTAGGAAGAAGCTTTATTTTTGCGAAAACAAAGCCAGTGCACTATTGGTCATTGCCCTAACGCCTGTGGCAATGGCGATAGGATAGTCTGGAGCAAATTTACTAGAGTGCAAAGAAGGTAAAGGCTCACCACTTTTTTGCGCGGCATCGAATACCGCTTGATTCACACCGCCTAGCCAAAAAATGGTGATGGGTATATTCTCATCTGTACGGCCAAACAATCCAAAGTCCTCGCCTGCCATTACCGGCTGAGATAAATCGACATTTTCTGCACCAATTTCCTGCTTAATCGCCGCCGTCACAAATTTCGCTAATTCCGGGTTATTATACGTAGAAGGAATACTTTCACTGTCATGTACAATCACTTCAGGTAACAATTCGTCAGTTAAACCAGCGCTGTGAGCCACACCAGCCGTAAGACGTTTTATTGCGGCTATTTGCTGGTTACGAACATCTGGATTATAAGAGCGTAATGTAAGCTGTAACTTAACTTCATTTGAAATGATATTATGTTTGGCACCACCGTGAATAGAGCCTACTGTGATCACAGAAGGCTCTAGAGGAGATACTTCCCGTGAGGTAATGGTTTGCAAACCCAGTACAATGCGAGAAGCTAACACAATAGGATCCACTGTTGTATGCGGATAGGCACCATGCCCTCCTTTTCCTTTAACAATAATGTCAACCGAGTCCACATTTGCTAATGCGTATCCTGGTGCAATGGCCACTTTGCCCGCGGCAAGACTGGCACTCACATGCAATGCTAAGACATGATCTGGAGTGGCAAAATCATCATATAAGCCTGCTTTTAACATGGCTTTTGCTCCGCCTCCTACCTCTTCTGCGGGCTGAGCGACTAACATCAGCGTCCCTTGCCACTTATCTCTATTGAGCATGAGCTGCTGCGCTGTGCCTATCAAGCTTGTCATATGAATATCATGGCCACAGCCATGCATCACCCCGACCGTTTGACCAGCCTCATCTTTTACTTTTATTTTTGATGCGTATGCTTTTCCTGTCTCTTCAACTATCGGCAAAGCATCGGTGTCAGCTCGTATCATTACCGTTGGTCCTTCACCGTTACTCAATAAACCAACAACCCCAAAACCACCGATATTTTCTGTCACATCAAAGCCTAAGGCGCGCATCTCTTTTGCAAGACGGTGCGCTGTTTTTTCTTCTTTGTAAGACAGCTCTGGGTGTTGATGCAAATGCAAATATAAGGATTCAAGTGTCGGCATTGCCTCAGCAACTTGCTGCTTTAAGCTAGCATCAGCATGCCAAGACAACGTCGTTATGAGACTCAAAGCCAGAGTGGATAAGCGCATAAAGTAAGCTCCATATTGTTTTTTTAAGGATGCGATTTTGCTGGGCAAAAATCAATCATATTTATCTTTCTCTCTTTCTATTTGGATAAATTTTGCTACCTTTAAAGAGCAAACCATAGGAATCACCATGCCAGAGATAAATATTAATATCAATGAGTTAGAACCAGGCATGTTTGTTGTCAACGTGACTAAACAGACAGGCTCTGTGGCAATCAAAACAAAAGGTTGGGTGAGAACCCAAACCAGCATTGATAAACTGCAAAGAAGTGGCGTTTTGGAAGTGTCTGTTGATCCCAGTAAACGACTAAGTGACCATGCGCATCATGACGAACCTGCACAAGATAACCGTATTATCGCTCCTCAAGTATGTTCACATGATCCTTGGCATACAAAATGTAGCGTTGAAGCTGAAATGAAACAAGCAGTGAAATTGTATGACGAAGCCAAAGCGATACAAAGCAAAGCATTTGAAGATATCAGAGCAGGAAGGGCGATTGAAGTAGACGCCTTCAAAGCGACCGCCAATCACTTTATCGATTCAGTGTTCCGTAATCAGGATGCCTTAGCGTGTATTGCTCGGATCAGGGAAAAAGATGCGTATCTGTTAGAACACTCTATAAACGTTTCTATTTTGATGGCTATATTTTGTAAGCATTTGGGATACTCTCGTTCACAAACCGAAGAAATGACAACTGGTGCCCTTTTGCATGATATTGGCAAAATTGAAGTGCCAGATGAAATATTAAACAAGCCAGATAAGCTGAGTTTGGATGAATATCACATCATGAAATCTCACGCAAAGTACAGCTTTGACATCCTACTTAACGCAGGGCTTGGCAAAATCGCCTGCGAAATTGCAGGGTATCACCATGAACGCTTGGACGGCTCGGGATACCCATACGGTAAAGCCGCTGATGAATTGCCTCAACATGTTAGAATGGCAGCCATCATAGATGTGTATGATGCCTTGACTGCTGAACGAGTTTATAAGGAAGGCATGACCCCTATCCGCGCTTTTAAATTGATGCGAGAAGGATGCCCGCACCACTTTGACGAGGTTTTACTCAACCGTTTCATAGGTTGTGTTGGTGTGTACCCTGTTGGTACTTTAGTTAAGCTAACCAGTGGTAAAGTTGGGGTTATTGCTCAAAGTAACCCTAATGCTCCTTTAAAGCCTACTGTTAAGGTGTTCTATCATGCTAAGTACATGCATTACATCGAAGTACAGGATATCGACTTAAATGCCAAAAAAGTCAGTGATGAGTTAGAGTCGGCAATCAAACCAGAGGAATTTAAACTTGATCTCATCAGGTTTTTTCGGCACTCAATGCTGCCTTAACGCTAAGGCAGCCAATCTTCCATCGCCTCCAAGCTAAACTCGATACCATCGAAATCAAAGCGAGTTTGCTCTGGGGTTATTTCCAAAACGGTCAACGCCCCCAAACTATCTCCCTCATAAAGCGGCCTGTTATTTATTTTAATCCACCTTTCTTGTACGTCAGTCGCATAAATATGCGCTTGATAACGAAGGCTTGGAATACTATTTTGCAATTGTGTGGGCAATAAGCTTATGGGGGTCACTGATGCAGACTCTTTGGTTGTCGACAGCACAGCAGCTTCATCCCGAAGCTCTGTCTCTTTGACAGCCTGTGCGAACGCTTTTTTGAGCTCTTCAGACACACCTGCTAAGTCAGCGCTTTGCGCCTTGGGCTCTGAGCCGAATACTCGATAACCTGCATATTCGCCTTCAGTTTGTATCTCACCTGGGGCGTCGTCTTGCCTGACAGTTTCAAGAGCTTTGGGTTGTACTATTTGCGGTGCAGCCGTTAGCGCATCTACAGGGACTAGTTGCTGCTGATATACCGGTTGGCCTTGATTATCGACGCCAATTTGCACTGACACCCACTGAAAATGCTTATCAGAAGTTATGCTTGGAGAAACTTGAGTAGGGGCTGGCGCGACCTCAGCCGAAGCTGCGTCTGCGACCACGTCTAAAGCAACCTCAGTACGATTAACTTTTATCGTATCACTGTCTTGTGCTTGCTCTGCTAACACTGGTTTATCTGACAACGTAGCCATATTGTTGGTTTGTGGCTGAGCGTTGCTAGAAGCAATATTCTTTGGCATGTTTGCACTATTGGTTGTCTGACCAACAAAGTAGCCCGCACCAAGTGACGCTAATGATAAAAGACCAAACCCAGCGTATGTGACAAGGCGCTTATACAACATCAGCTGCGCTCCTTGTTTTTGGTTTAAATAATCTTGCTCGACATCGCTGCCTTGTTGCGATTGCTTCATTGCGCTCGTTAAATAAGACATACTTCCCTCTATACCAATTTTGCCAAACCAAAACCTGCAACAAACAACATACCTAACCATGCTGTAAACAATAACGGGGCTCGGTTGGTTACTTTATCCGTTGATGGCACTAGGTTAGTTGGCAATGCTTCTTTTGCGGCTTGAATTGTAATTGCTTTGGTGACTTGAGTTTGTGAAGCGGAGTAAGCACCTAACAGGCACCTATCAGCTAATAAATTAATCAGCCTTGGGATCCCCGCTGTTACTTGGTGCATATAGGCAACCGCATCGTGGTGAAATAACGCCTGTTGACATCCTGCTTTTTGCAAGCGGTGCTGAATATAAGCAAACACTTGAGACTCGGTTAATGGCAGTAGATGATAACGAGCCGTGATCCGCTGTGCCAACTGCCTTAATTCATTACGTTGTAGTAACTGCTGCAATTCAGGCTGACCAACAAGTACAATCTGTAATAGCTTTTTGTGGTCAGTTTCTAGATTTGTTAATAACCTAAGCTGCTCGAGTACTTCTGGTGCAAGGTGCTGAGCTTCGTCGATAATCAGCATAGTATGACCACCGCTTTGATGGTTTTGTAGCAATCTGTGCTTGATGACATCTGTCAGTGACTTTAAGGTCGCATTATTTGCTTCATACTCAATATCAAGTTCATCACAAATAGTAGCCAGCAGTTCAAGTTCTGATAATGAAGGGTTCAGAATGAAAGCCACTTGCGTAGATTCAGGTAGCTGGGCAAGCATACTGCGGGTAACGGTCGTTTTTCCTGTTCCTACCTCCCCAGTTAACAGTACAAATCCACCGGCATCACCCAACCCATAAGTTAAATGGGCAAGTGCTTCCTTGTGACGTTCGCTCAAAAATAAAAATTCAGGATTTGGTGCGATCGAGAAGGGTTTTTCTGTTAACCCAAAATAGCGTAAATACACGACTTGTCTCTTTATTGTTATGATGGTGTCTATAATGGCAAAATCCGATTCAAGATAAAACCTCGAATCACAGAAAATGGTGTATAACAAATGAAAACCTACCTTGTTGGTGGTGCGGTCAGAGATGAGTTGCTTGGTCGACCAATAAAAGAAAGAGATTACGTTGTTGTTGGTAGCACTGTCGCTGAAATGAATAAGCTGGGATACCAACAAGTTGGGAGTGACTTTCCCGTATTCTTACACCCTGTCTCAAAAGATGAACATGCACTCGCACGAACCGAGCGAAAAAGTGGACAAGGTTACACTGGATTTATATGTGACTTTGGCCCGCAAACCACCTTGGAAGAAGACTTGCTCCGTCGTGACCTTACGGTCAATGCTATCGCAAAAGATACGGATGGTACGCTTATCGACCCATTTGGCGGCCAGCAAGATATCACTAACAGAGTTTTGCGCCATGTTAGTGCGGCATTTAGCGAAGATCCTTTACGAGTGCTACGTGTTGCTCGGTTTGCAGCTAGATATCAAGATTATGGCTTCACCATCGCTGATGAGACGTGGCAACTTATGAAGCGTATGGTAATAGAAGGTGAGTTACAGACCTTAACCAAAGAGCGGATTTGGCTAGAAATAGAAAAAACGTTAGATGACCGTGGTTTTGGCCACTTTTTATCCACCATTGCAACATTGGGGGCGTTAGCTAATGTTGCGCCTTATATACCAAAATGGAACAACTCGATACACGAGCAATATCAGGCAGCGCTTACACAATTCAAGGGTGACAAAACACAAGACCTGCTGGCACAATTTAGCCTTGCTCTGCACTTTTCAGGAACTAGCATTGCGCAATTAGCCGATGCAAAGTCGCTTAAAGTACCCAATATCTATATTGAAAGCACCAAAGAGCTACTCCTAAATCTCCCCAAAATCGAGAAAAAAAATAAAAAACCTGATGACTGGCTAGAAATTTTACAAAATTTAGATGCTTGGCGTAGACCGGAGAAACTAACACGCTTTTGTTATATTTGTAGCAAGGTAAGTGATAATTTACAGGCGCTTTGTGACAAACTTAGATTGAATTTTTTAGCAACTAGCAACATAGATGTGCAACAGATCATCCACGAAGGGTATCAGGGTAAAGAGATTCAAGCGCAGCTTAAACAGCGCCGTTTAAAAGCTATACAAAATTAGTATGTACACATCAAGAGATAGGCTAAGTTTTAGCCTATCTGAAAAAGTTCCGTCAAAAATGCCCTCCCAAAAACTGTTTGGCTATTTTTAAAACAGCACGAATTACACTTGAGTTACAAATCAGACTACAAAACCGAGTAAATTCCCCCCAAAAACTTGTACCTTTTTCATCAAATTTAAATAAATTGTTTTTAAAATAATAATGACATTTGTAAGCACACACTTACCGTAAAAAAAGCATTACACATAGAGAGAACGTAAAACAATGATTAATATAGCAAAAACCAAAATAGGAACACTAAAATCACAGATTAAACCTTTTATAAACACCTGACACATACACACAAACCCCATGTTTAACAAATATTTATGGTAAAAACGCAGCACCTATATTGTGACATTGCCTCTTTGCAAATGAGAAAGAGTGCAGCGTTCGCTATAAACAAAGTAAATAAGGGTCAAAATGTTGAAGAAGTTAAATCTAGTTACTGCTAGCATCCAAACGGCACTGGTTGCCGGTGCACTAAGCAGTTCAGTAGCTGTTGCTAACGAGCAAACAGAAGCTAAATCTGTTGAGCGTATTCAAGTTACAGGTTCTCGTATTAAGCGTGTAAACCTGACTTCCCCAACTCCAGTTACTGTGATCGGTGGCGTAGAGCTTGAAAACCAAGGTATTACTAACGTAAACGATCTGCTAGCTGAGATGCCTCAAGCAACTGTTGGCTTGTCACCAGAAAATACAACCAGCTATATCTACGCATCAGGCTTAAACACGACTGACTTACGTGGTTTAGGTTCAGAGCGTACCCTAGTGCTTGTTAACGGTCGCCGTTTTGTACCGGGTTCTGTTGGTGATACTGCGGTAGATTTAAACAACATCCCTACTTCAATCATCGAGCGTGTTGAAATTGCAACGGGTGGCGCAGCTGCAGTATACGGTGCAGATGCCGTTGCCGGTGTAGTAAACATTATTACTAAAAAATCATTTGATGGCCTGGAGATCGATGTATCAACAGTTAAGCCAGAACAAAGCGGTGGTGAAGAGTACTTTTTCTCAATTACTGGTGGTCAAGAGCTAGACAAACTATCGTTCATTACCTCATTAAACTATACCAAGAATGAAAGTTACGCGAAAATGGACCGTGACTTCTTCAAACGCGGCATGAGATCTATCTCTAACCCAGCAAATACTGGCGGTCGTGATGGCGTTCCTGCGGATATTCAGTTTAACCACCCAACCGCGTTAGGTTACTACTCAGAGCGTGGTGACTTCTTTGCATGGACTGGTACAAAGACGCGTGAAGCGTTTGAAAACAATCACTACACCTTCGATGCTGATGGCACAATGCGTCCATTCGATTACGGTCTAGGTCTGATTGATGATCCTAATCCTCTTATCTCTGAGCGCGCTGCAGGCCGTTATACGTTTGACGAAGCTAACCCAGGTGATGCTGTATTCAGACACGGTTATAAAGACTACTTCCGCACACCACTTGAGCGTGTAATTGGTACTCTATACGGTACTTACGAACTAAACGATGAGCATGCGCTTACGTTTGATGCAACTTACTCAAAAACTGAAGCAACGACAGAAAGTAGCCCTGCATTCTTCTCACACACTATTCGTCGTGACAGTGCATTTGTAAATGATGCTATGGGTAAGGTAATGGATGATGCTGGCCTTGATTCAGTCACACTTTACCAAGCCAACGAGCACTTGTGGGGTGATCGTGAATATAACCAAGAGCGTGAAGTATTCCGTTCGTCTATCGGTGCCGAAGGTATTATTAATGACGATTGGGGCTATAGCACGTACTTCCAGTTTGGTCGTATTGAGCAAGATACTTTATGGACTGGTGAAGTTTACAAAAATAACCTTGCTTACGCGATTGACTCTGTAGTAGATAGCTCAGGCCAAGTTGTATGTGCACTTCGCGATGCTGATGGCAACGTAACAGGCGCACGTGAAGGCTGTGTACCATTCAACCCAATGGGCGCAACAGGTACCACTCAGGCACAACTTGATTACATTTCAACAACAGCCACACGTTTTGCAAGACATGACCAAGCAGTATTTGGCGCAACGGTTGATGGTGTATTATTCGAGCTTCCAGCAGGTTACGTAAGCGCGGCATTCACAGCAGAACACCGTCGTGAAGTTGCAAAGATCCGTCCATCTGAAAACATGGAAAAGGGCTTAATCAAAGGTAACTCTAGCCTACCAATGGATGGCGAAATTGAAGTGAAAGAATTCTCTGCAGAGATCTCCGTACCACTTCTTATGGATGAATTCCTTGCAACTGACCTAACTCTTGAAGGTGCATACCGTTACATGGATTACTCTGTAACAGGTGGCGATGATGCTTGGAAACTAGCATTAAACTGGGGTGTAACAGACGAACTTCGTATTCGCCTTAACCGTTCTAAATCAGTGCGTGCACCAAACTTAGGTGACCTATACACGCCAAACTCTAAAACATTTAGTTCAGGCCGTGCGGACGTCTGTCGCGCAGACTCAATTGCTGAACTTAGCAGCGATTACAAGTACAGAGATAACATCATCAATAACTGTCAAGCGGCTGGCCTAGCAGCAGGCTGGATGCCTTCAGATGAATGGTTATCTGGCGGCAGCCTACCTGGCTACATACAGGGTAATACTGACCTTGACAATGAAGTATCAAATGACTACACAGTTGGTGTAATTTACACACCAGAGTTCGTTGATGGTTTAGATCTCACGGTTGATTACTGGTCATTTGAAATTGACGGTGCAATTGAATACTTTGGGCGTAACAGCGTTAAGCTATGTTACGAAGCATCTTCTTTAGACAATCCTTTCTGTGGTAACTTTGTGCGTAACAAAGAGACAGGTGAAATCGAAAACTACTATGCGCGTCCAATTAACGCCGCTCAGATCACGAAAAAAGGCATGGACTTTGAATCTGCATACAAGTTTGATGCGCTCAACGGTGAATTCGCCCTTAAGTTAACTGCAACTTACTTAATTGAAGATAACCAGAACTCAACTGGCCGTGCAGAAGACTTCCGCAATTATATGGGTGAAACTGATGATGCACCACGTTGGAAAGGTCGTTTTAGCGCACTATACAGCCATGATGATTCAGCGTATGTAGTTACGGTTAACTACCGTCACAGCACAGTTGATGACAACGAGTGGACGCCAGAAGATAACAACTTCAATGACGTTTCATCATATACAACGGTAGACTTTATGTATAAAACTTACCTACTTGAAGCGCTACAACTACGTGTTGGTGTAAATAACGTATTCGATAGAGAGCCACCACGTACTCCTGAAACATACGATAACGGTGAATTCTTTGATGTGAAAGGCCGTCGTCTATCACTGGGTATGAAATATAACTTCTAATCAGTCGTTATTTATACTGTAAAAGCCTCCAACTGGAGGCTTTTGTCTTTTATCGTATTTTCAAGCGATTTAAACAAACTTGAGTATTCACCTCTCCCCGCTTATGATTTAATACTCCTAACAAATTTTCTGACGATAACATTGTGTGGCAGGGCAGCTAAGTATCCATGAAAACAAGCAAGTTAAGTATTCGACTCCTTTGGTATATCACCCCGTTGGTGATCTTACCCTTGCTATTTCTTGGTGGGTTCACTCTCACAAACGTCACCAGTTCAACGCAACAACAAGCAAAGCTTATTGTTAGTCGCTTCGTCGAGCAACAACAACAAAAGATGTTCAATTATATTGAGATCTATCAATCTACAACCAAGCTGCTTTCAACCTCTCCTGTACTCAGCGACTTTTTAAATTCAAGCCACCTTGAAAGGATGGAAAAAACCAAACGCTTGGGGGCATTGATGGATGTTTTTGCCAGTTACAGTGAAGCGTATCCCGATATCATCAGCATAAACTTGTTGGCTCCTAGCGGTCAAAGTGCCGCGTTTTATTCTAGCAACTTGGGGGAAGCGCCTCATGCTTATCCTTTCGCAAAACAAATCTTACAAAGCAACTTGCGCCAGCATCAATTTATGGTGGCCTCAAGCGCTGGTACCCAACTGTACTTTGTCCAACAAGTTTATGGTGTTGACTACGAGTTAAAACAGCCGCGGCAACAAGGTTATATTGTTGTTCAAGTTTCTCCCACTTTACTCAGCACCAGTATTCTTGAAGCGCCGTATGATAATACCTTAAACTTACTAGTCGGTATTGACGGTGAAATATTATTTAGCTCCGACACCCACCTTATTGGTAGCTATTTAAGCGCAACGGAAATAAATGAAATCAGCAATATCGCAGATTTAGGTCGGCTAGACTCGATGCAAATCAGCAGCATCGATAACTCTGAACGAATGACTTATAGCGCTCAGCTAAGTGGCGGCTACTTTTATATCTCTACGATCCCCAAATCTTTACTGTACCGTTCTGGCAAAACGATTAGCCTTATCACTGCACTTATCGTCATCTTATCCGTTGTCACTTTACCAATATTAATTTTTATCGTTGTACGCAACTTACTACTCAACCCTATTGAATTACTTGGTGAAGCCAGTCACCGAGTTGGTGATGGTGATTTAATGGTCGCGCTGCCAGAACACAACTCTGATGAAGTAGGTATTTTGTTTAAAGACTTCAATCACATGATTTATCAGATCCGTACCTTTCAGCGCGAATTAGAAGACTACAAAGAGCATCTAGAGGAAAAAGTTGAGAACCGTACCAAGGAGCTAGAAAAAACAAACAGCAAACTTGAAGCTGCCATTATTGAAGCCGAGCAAGCTAATCAGCTAAAAAGCCGATTTTTAGCTAATATGAGTCATGAAATACGCACGCCATTGACCGCCATCATGGGATTTACCGAGCAACTCATACAACACCCGGACTCTCCTACAGCAAAGCAGCATCTCAACACCATATTACGAAACTCCAAACACTTACTAGAGCTAATTAATAACATTTTAGACCTATCAAAAATAGAGGCTGAAAAACTGGATGTTGAGGAATCAGAAGTGCAACTGATGCCACTTATCAGTGATGTTGAATCTATTATTGAACCGATGACAAATGAAAAATTACTCAGCTTTTCAACAGAGTTTGCTCTGCCTCTTCCGGATAAGCTGTACACTGATATCACTCGCCTCAAACAAATTTTATTAAATATTGCCACTAATGCGGTAAAGTTTACGGAGTATGGTGGCGTGCATCTAAAAGTTGAGTTTGAGCCAACAGCAGAAAAGTTTATTTTCAGTATTAGAGATACTGGGATTGGCATGTCCCGTAGTGAACTAGAACGCGCTTTTAAGCCCTTTGAACAAGCAGATACCACCACAACCCGGCGCTTTGGTGGCACCGGTCTTGGGCTTTGTATCTCTAAAAACTTAGCGCAATTGCTCGGTGGTGATGTCCGTGTACGTAGTCAACAAGGTAGTGGTAGCTTGTTTGCTATAGAAGTAGCCGGCAACTTTCATGGTAGAAACTATGATTGGCTTGATGCGCTTGAACGCACTCAACCACAAGAGCTAGATAAGACCCAAGTGGCTGCGGTAAAAGAAATCGATGCAAAAGTCTTAGTTGCAGAGGATAACCCTGATAATCAAGAGTTAATTACCCTACTCCTGTCGAATTGGGGGATCATCCCTGATATCGCCAGTAATGGAGCTGAAGCGGTAGAAATGGCGCTTGTTGAGGACTATCAACTTATTTTAATGGACATGCAAATGCCTGTAATGGGAGGAGAAGAAGCTACACAGATGCTCCGACATGCCGCCTATGATGGCCCAATCATTGCCTTAACGGCTAACGTCATGAAGCATGATATTGATAATCACGTTGAGGCAGGATGTGATGCTACCCTTGGTAAACCAATAGATAAAGATCAGCTAGGTAAATTATTAATCCAGTACCTAGAAATTCAAAATGATAAAGCCTCTTCTTGGGATGCATTACTACAAACAGAAAAGTTTTTACAGATCAGTCGTAACTATGTAGAAAAGCTCCCTGCACAGCTTACAGAGCTGCAAGCGCTCTACGATGAGCATGAATGGGAATCGTTAAGAGCCTTAGCTCATAGTATTAAGGGCAGTGCGGGCTGTTTTGGTTTTATGAATATTCATGAGGCGGCAGGAGAGCTTGAAAGCAGCCTAAAAAATGTTAAAAGCGGTGATCATCACTATTACTTGCTCAAGCTAACGGAAGCCATACGTTATACATTGCTAATGGATAAAGCCACCAGTAACGGTTAAAGGGTTAGCATTGGTAACGCCATTAATACAGCATCCTCACGACCATCTGTGCTTGGGTAGTAGTGCTTTCTCAACCCCATCTCAACAAAACCAAAGTGTTGATATAGAGAAATCGCAGCAACATTCGATGCCCTCACCTCAAGAAAGATATTTTCGGCTTGTAATGCGTCAGCTCGCGCTAATAGCGCTTCCATCAATAATTTCGCATAACCACGACCTTGATGCTCGGGATGAATACAAATGTCCATTAAAGTGAGATCTGGCCCTGCTCGTTCAGCAATATAAAAACCAATCAATGTTTGCTCATCAGCAAGGCAAGCATTAAAGTAACGACCATGAAGACAAGACTGCATCGTCTTTTCAGTCCAAGGAAACGCGTGACAGGCGCGCTCAACCTGCATGATTTTCTCAAGCGGAAACTGTAATAACCCACCTTGCTCAATTTGCATTCTGTTGGTTCCAAATTAATTGCCACAATACACGCTTTTGTGCACTACTAAGCTGCGTGCTTGGCAGGCTCAGACACCCTTCAGTAAACTGAATATCCTCTCCCACAACCACTTCCACCGTGGCACCAACAGCAATTTCAATATCTTGCAAAAGCCTTGCTGGGATTTTGAGCTGCTCTACACCTAAAGAGGTATTTAGTTCAGACTGTTTAGCGTCTAAATGGGCAAATACTGGATTTAACTTAAGTGGTACTATATCGAGAATATCTGCGTAAATTGGATTCATTGCTGTGCAGTTTACTTTTTAAATGGAGTTTACTTTGAAAGTGTACGAAGTGCAAAATAAGAAGTGGCAGGGGCGGCAGGACTCGAACCCGCAACCATCGGTTTTGGAGACCGCTGTTCTACCAATTGGAACTACGCCCCTGCAATGTCGACGCATTATAATGAGCTTTTTAAAAAGGTAAAGTGAAAAAACCACTTTTTTGGTTCAACTGCTTCTAAAATAAGCAAAAGGGCGAATATTTACCATATTCGCCCTTTCCTTTGGCTAAGTGTTAGCTCATTGTGGAAACATTATTCCCACTCGATTGTCGCTGGCGGCTTACCAGAAACATCGTAAACCACGCGAGAAATACCATCAATTTCGTTAATGATACGGTTTGAAACGTGGCCTAGTAGCTCGTATGGTAAATGCGACCAACGTGCTGTCATAAAGTCGATAGTTTCAACACAACGTAGTGAGATCACCCAGTCGTATTTACGTGCATCACCCATCACGCCAACAGAGCGTACCGGTAGGAATACGGCGAATGCTTGAGACACTTTGTGATATAGATCTGCTTTATGTAGCTCTTCAATGAAGATAGCGTCAGCACGGCGCAGTAAGTCGCAGTATTCTTTCTTGATTTCGCCAAGTACACGAACACCAAGACCTGGACCTGGGAACGGGTGACGATAAAGCATGTCATACGGTAGACCAAGCTCTAGACCAATCTTGCGAACTTCATCTTTAAATAGTTCACGCAGTGGCTCAACCAGACCAAGCTCCATATCTTCAGGTAACCCACCGACATTGTGGTGAGATTTGATCACATGCGCTTTACCTGTTTTAGATGCTGCCGATTCGATAACATCAGGGTAAATCGTACCTTGTGCTAACCATTTCGCGTTTACGCGCTGGCTGGCTTGCTCATCGAATACTTCAATAAAGGTGTGGCCAATTGCTTTACGTTTGTCTTCAGGGTCATTTAAACCGTTCAGCGCGTTAAGGAAACGCTCTTCAGCTTCGACCTTGATGATGTTCAGACCAAACTTATCACCGAACATATCCATTACTTGCTGGCCTTCATTCAAACGCAGTAGGCCATTATCAACAAATACACAGGTTAGCTTGTCGCCAATTGCACGGTGAATAAGCATCGCAACCACTGATGAATCAACACCACCAGATAGACCGAGGATAACTTCGTCATCCCCTACTTTCTCTTTGATACGCTCAATTGCATCTTCAATGATTTGCTCAGGAGTCCATAACTTTTCACAACCACAGATATCAATTGCAAAACGCTCAAGTAAACGCAGACCTTGCTGAGTATGTGTCACCTCAGGGTGGAACTGTACACCGTAAAAACGCTTTTCTTCCCAAGACATTGCCGCATGTGGGCAAGTATCCGTTCTCGCTGAAGTTTTGAATGTATCTGGGATTTTAGCAACCTTATCGCCGTGGCTCATCCACACATCTAGATAACCTGCACCATCTTCGATATGATCTTCAATCGCTTCAAATAGCTTACAGTCACCCACTTTCTCTACTTTTGCGTAGCCGAATTCTTTTTTATCTGAGCTATGTACTTGACCACCAAGCTGCATTGCCATGGTCTGCATACCATAACAGATACCCAGTACTGGCACGCCCGCCTCGAATACGTAATCTGGTGCTTTCGGGCTACCTTCTAGTGTCGTTGACTCTGGGCCGCCTGAAAGAATGATACCTTGCGGGTTGAACTCACGGATCTGCTCTTCTGTCACATCCCAAGCCCATAGCTCACAGTAAACACCAATTTCACGTACACGACGTGCGATTAACTGAGTGTATTGTGAACCAAAGTCTAAGATCAAAATTCGGGAATCGTGGATATCTTTGCTCATTGATAATCTCGTTAGTTAGGAACTAAACAGGATAAAGCCGCATTGCGTCTCTATCAAAAGTAATAAGGGCTAGCAACTTGCTAGCCCAGAAACACGCCTTAAGGCTTAACCCATACGGTAGTTAGGTGCCTCTTTGGTGATCTGCACGTCATGTACGTGAGATTCACCCATACCCGCAGAAGTAACACGTACAAACTGCGGCTTAGTATTTAATTCAGTGATGGTTGCACAACCTGTTAGACCCATTGCACTGCGAATACCGCCGATTTGCTGATGGATAATCGTTGCGATTGGTCCTTTGTAAGCAACACGACCTTCGATACCTTCTGGTACCAGTTTGTCTGCTTCATTTGATTTTTGGAAGTAACGGTCAGAAGACCCTTCTTTTTGGTTCATCGCACCCAAGCTACCCATACCGCGGTAAGACTTGTAGTAACGGCCTTGGTATAGTTCAACTTCGCCAGGAGATTCTTCTGTACCCGCTAGCATTGAACCCACCATTACACATGCAGCACCAGCAACTAGCGCTTTTACGATGTCACCAGAGAAACGGATACCACCATCAGCAATAACAGGAATGTCACGGCCTTTTAAGCCTTCAACAGCATCAGAGATAGCAGTAATTTGCGGCACACCACAACCAGTCACGATGCGCGTGGTACAGATTGAGCCCGGACCAATACCCACTTTGACAGCGTCAGCACCAGCATCAGCAAGCGCTATTGCACCCTCCGCTGTTGCTACGTTACCTGCAACGATTTGTAGCTCAGGGTAAGCTTCACGGGTTGCTTTAACACGGTCAATTACACCTTGAGAATGGCCGTGAGAAGTATCGATTAGTAGTACATCAACACCCGCTTCAACCAAAGCTGCGATACGCTCGTCAGTACCAGCGCCAACACCAACCGCAGCCCCCACGCGAAGACGACCTTGCTCATCTTTACACGCGTTTGGTTTCTCTTGTGCTTTTTGGTAGTCCTTAACAGTGATCATGCCTTTTAGTGCAAATGCGTCATCAACCACAAGGATCTTTTCGATACGGTGTTCGTGCATTAGACCAAGGATCTCTTCGCGAGATGCCCCTTCTTTTACCGTAACTAAGTCATCTTTTTTCGTCATGACCGTTGAAACCGCTTTTTCAAGTTTAGTTTCAAAACGCATATCACGACTCGTCACGATGCCTTCAAGTTGATTGTTGGCACCAACGACAGGGAAACCTGAGAATCCTTTATCCTGAGCAAGCTCCATTGCTTCTGCAATTGTAAGATCAGAAGTTACTGTCACAGGGAAAGAGATAATACCCGCTTCATACGTTTTTACTTTACGTACGTTACGAGCTTGCTCTTCGATAGTCATGTTTTTGTGGATAAAACCAATACCACCTTCTTGTGCCAGAGCGATCGCTAAGCGCGCTTCTGTCACCGTATCCATTGAAGCGGAAACAAGCGGTAGATTTAATTCAATCCCACGAGTCAAACGCGTTTTCAGGTTTGCTGTGTGAGGAAGAACAGTTGAATGAGCTGGTACTAAAAGTACGTCGTCAAAGGTAAGGGCTTCTTTTGCAATTCTTAGCATGTTCGCGGCTTCTCTCAAGTGAACTGAGTATAAGGAATTGCGTGCGAATTTTATCAGCGTTCCTTATGCGAGTAAATAAAATTTAGCAAAAAATATGATAAAGTAACTGTGAATTTTTTATGGAGGCCAACATGGGATACCCCAATAATAATAAAACCTATTCTGTATCAAGACTTAACAGAGAAATACGCTCACTCTTAGAGCAAGGTTTTGCCTCTGTACAACTCACCGGAGAAATTTCAAACTTTGTTGCTCCGGCCTCAGGGCATTGGTATTTTTCTCTGAAAGATGAAAAAGCACAGATAAAAGCGGCCATGTGGAGAGGGAATAATCGCTATTGTAACCACCGCCCAAGCAACGGTCAGCAAGTAGTCGTGCAAGCAAGAGTCTCCGTCTATGAGCCTCGAGGTGATTACCAATTAATTGTTGAACAGCTCGCGCCTGCTGGTGAAGGACTGTTAAAACAGCAGTTTGATGCACTTAAAATGCAGCTTGCTGCGCAGGGACTATTTTCAGCCAGTCACAAAAAGCCACTACCCAATATTATCAATCGCGTAGGTGTCATCACCTCTGCCACGGGTGCGGCCATTAAAGATATTTTAACGGTACTAAAACGCAGAGCGCCACAATTACAAGTTGTCATCTACCCAGCACTTGTACAAGGCGAGGAAGCCAAGCAACAAATTTGCAAACAAATTGCGCAAGCCAATGCAAGGCGCGAAGTCGATGTCTTGATAGTTGGCCGTGGTGGCGGCTCATTGGAAGACTTGTGGAGCTTTAACGAGGAATCCGTCGCACAAGCTATTTTTACCAGTTCACTCCCCATAATCAGTGCGGTAGGCCATGAAATAGATACGACAATTAGCGACTATGTTGCGGATGTAAGGGCACCGACCCCATCTGCAGCAGCTGAACTGGTAAGCCCTGACTCAGAAGCGCTTAAGCAGCGTGCTCTACAATTACTACAATACTTACAGCAAGCCTTTGATCGCCGACTTGAGCAAGCATCACAGCGATTAGCAAACTTCGAAGCGCGACTACAATTGCAGCACCCCAAAAATCAGCTGATGCAGCAAGCGCAGCGTATTGATGAATTAGAGCAGCGGTTGACCCGTGCGCAAAGTCACCTGCTGCGCCAAAAACAATCCCAGTATCATTTACTCCAGCACCGTTTCGATAGGCTGCATCCGGAACAAAAAATTACTCACTATAAACAAGTGGTGGACTCGTTGAGTGACAAGCTTTATTCCGCTATGGAGCAAAAGCTTAACCTGCAAAGGCATCGACTTGCCGTTAGTAGCGCCAAGCTTGATAGCGTCAGCCCATTAGCCGTGCTTGCTCGTGGTTACAGCATCGCTAAACAAGCCGATACTGTCATAAAATCAGTAAAAGATGTCGACCCAGATAAGCCAATTACCACTCAGTTGGCAGATGGTGAAGTGATATCGCTGGTAAAGAAAATTCAATAAGCAGTTAGCAAGATGGGGAAATAACTCCCCATCTTATCGTGTGATAACCTTACAACATTGCTGAGGTGATTGACTCATTTTCGAGCCGGTCTTCATCTTCAAGGAAATTCTGATTCATACTTTCAGCAGGACATGGGCAAGAGGGCTTGCCAACAACCTTGGCAGGAATACCCACCACCGTCGTATGTGGTGCTACCGGACTTAATACTACAGAGCCTGCGCCAATGCGGGCTCCCTCTCCCACTTCGATATTGCCAAGCACTTTGGCACCTGCACCAATCAGTACACCTGCACGGATTTTAGGGTGACGATCACCTTGTTCGTTCCCCGTTCCCCCTAAGGTTACAGATTGAAGAATAGACACATTATCTTCAATAACCGCAGTTTCACCAATAACTATACCAGTCGCATGGTCAAACATAATACCATGACCGACTTTACAAGCAGGATGGATGTCAACACCGAATACTTCAGAAGTTCTGCTTTGGATAAAACGAGCAAGTTCTTTTCTGTCTTGGCGCCAGAGGCAGTATGCAAGTCGATGTGCTTGGATTGCATGAAAACCTTTCAAATTTAAAATTACGTTGAGATAACTATCGGCAGCAGGGTCACGATCTTTAACTGCTTTTATGTCATGCGCAACATGAGTCAACATGGTATCGCAGTGTACAAAGGCCTGATCGAACAACTCTCGGATAGTAAACGCAGATACGACAGCATCGGCAAGTTTATTTGCAACAATAAAACTTAACGCTGCGCCAAGACACTCATGGTTTAAAATACTCGAGTATACGTGGCTTGCCAGTAATGGCTCTCGCGCAACTAGCTCATTGGCTTCTTCGCGTAACTTGTTCCAGATCTCATGTCTCATGTAATGTACTTCCGATAATACTGATGCTTAATATAGTGTAACGCTTAGATTGATTCAGTGTCATGTATTATAAAAAATCAGGCTTCAAACACTTGGTTATATCTAATAACCAACATATTAAAATACGGTTTAGATATACCAAGTAGACCATAGATTCTTACAATTTAGTACTGTCGAGCTAGACAGTTCTTCGTATAATACGCCCCATTGCATACTACCAACGCAGGATCGAGAATATGTCGATAAAGATCAAGACCACGGATAGCAACAAACCAAATGGCACAGGGCTTGCTCGACTTATCAAAGCAACCCATTGCTCAGTGAAAGGGATGAAAGCGGCGTACAAAGAAGAGTCTGCATTTAGACAAGAAACTTGGTTGCTAATAGTGAGTATTCCTTTATCCATTGTGCTAGCGCAAAGCATTGCTCAATGGGCACTGTTAGTCGGTAGTGTGCTGTTAATATTAGTGATTGAACTTATCAACTCAGCAATTGAAGCACTTACAGACAGAGTGAGTACCGAACATCACTTATTATCTGGTCGTGCAAAAGATATGGCTTCAGCTGCCGTAACACTAACATTACTAATTGCATTTCTAATTTGGGTAACCGCAGCGATAGAGTGGTTCAACACCATTACCTAAAATTATCCGTGACTTTGACACAAAAAATGGCGGCTAAAAACTTAGCCGCCATTTTCATTACTCAGTGCACTGATTATTTAAACACTTTTTCTACATCTAGCGTTTTAATATTCTGACTTGGAATATTCAGTGGATACGTGGCAATTTCAGCATCTTCTGCCAACAGTGCTTCTGGCTTTTTCGTGTTATAGGTCATAGGTGATGACTGCTTATCACTTAAACGTTTTGCCATGTCTTTAGCGTCACCCGTGATAAATACATAGTGAATATTGTCGGTCTGCAAATTCTCTTTGATGACACGGTTGATGTCATCAACAGATAGAGACTGCAATTGCTCAGTCACATACTTCACAAATTCATCGGTATTGTAAAATTGACTATCTAACGCATAGCCTAGCTGCCTATCTTGGCTCGCCACCATTTGCGGCACAAAGTTAATTAAGAAGTTACGTGTCGCCTCAAAATCGGCTTTGCTCATCCCCTCTTTGATCAGCTTATCTAGCTCAAATAAGGCAGTACGTGTTGCAAAGTGTGCGTCATTATTAGAGCGCAGTGGGCGTAACCATACTTGGAAGATCTGCTCACTACGGCCTAAGTTTGCGTCAGGCTTGGTTTGGAACATCCCGCGAGGGAAGTATTCAATATACGCATAATCGCCATAGTTCATGCCACGAACTTGACGAATGCGTTGATACAAGTGACTGTTAGCGCTGCGGTGCTCACCAAAGTATGAGCGCACCAACCAAAGCGCAGCCCAGTCTTTGTTGCTACGAATAGTGTCAATTGGGAAACCAAAAGAGACTGCTGTCGACTTGGCATTTTTCTCTACAATCGTCGCATGACGCCCTAACAATGTTGGCGCATCAGGCACTTGTAAACGTGCTTCTTGGCCTTTTGGCAGTGTCGCAAGATCACTGAACATTTCTTCTTTTAGCTGTTTATCAAGCGCACCTGTAATACCCACGTTAAGTTTTGCTTGGGTAAACTGCTGAGCATAAAACGCTTTCACATCATCCAATGTAATCGCTTCTAGGTCAGATAAATCACCAAAATTGTAGCTTTCGTATGGGTGACCTTGATACAACTCATGATATAGCACTTCTTTACCTAACTCTTCGTCATTCGATGCTTTTAGGCCAGCTTTGATGCTATCGATAAGCTCTTTTTTCAGTCGATTAAAGTCGTCCTCTCTAAAGCCTGGTGCCAGCAACTGCTGACTCACAATGCCATACCACTGCTCTGCATTGTCTTTGTGAATACGGCCTCGTAGAGAAATCATTTCTTTATCAATTTGATAGCCAAAACTACCCGCAATTGGATAAAGCGCTTTTTGAATCTCTTTGTAAGATTGTGATTCACTACCACCTTTGGCTATCATTGCAGCCGTCAACGCAGCAAGCCCTTTTTTGCCTTCAGGATCAGCGGCGGCACCGGTATAAAACAGGAAGTTTACATCCACCAGTGGAGAGTTATTGGTTTTATCTAGTACATTAAAATGACGTGTTGCAGGCTTGTCCATTTTTGCAACTAACTTGTCTAGCTCGACTTCTTTATCAAAGCCTGATACGGACTCAAGCGCCGACATAGTCACCGTAGTACGGCTACTATCGACAAAGTATTTATTGGCAATATCACGTATATCTTTTGCAGTTACTTGGTCAGCTGTCGCATACAGCTCATTGATAACCTCAGGATCTCGCTCAAAATGCACATAACGTGCAAGTGTAGAAGCAATTGCTTGCGATGAGTCAAGGCCGTTAATAAAGCTATACTTTGAGTTAGATTTAAGCGCTGCCAACTTATTTTCGTCGACTAATTCTGTGCGAGCTTTTGCATATGTATTGTTAATCGCATCACGTACTGTCGCTAAATCTTTTTCGTTTTCCACTTTAACAAATACATGCAAAAGCCCTGGATCTTTAGTCTCAGGGTTGTAGGTAAACATTTGACTTGCCAGCTGCTTGTCTACTACCAACTCCTGGTATAACTCAGAGTTACTAGAGAAATAAAGCTGCGAGATCAGATCAAGTGCTGCACGATCTTTTTTCTTCGGCTCCCATGCAGCTCCTTTATAAGAAACAAGCAACCAGTGCCCTGGCAAGCCGTCATATTTCTCGTGCACATAACGTGCTTGCTCTTGCTTTGGCTCGACTGGAATATCGGCTTGATAATCACCTCTTTTCCAGTTGCCCCAATGCTTTTTCACCATCGCTATGGTTGCTTTAGGGTCAACATCGCCCACGATCACCAGTGATACATATTCAGGCTTATAGAAGCGCTCAAAGAATGTTTTACCATAGGCCATTTGATCAGGCATTGCCTCAATGTCTTCAAAAAAGCCCATCGTGGTATGCTTATAAGTATGTTTGTCGAATGCTTCTTTTCTTACCGCAGAAAGTAACTTACGCACAGGACTTGCATTGTTTTTAAGGTACTCTCCTTTGACAGTGAGCGCCTCGGTACGGAACTGCTCTTCACTGTACGTTAGGTTTTGGAAAATATCAGCTTCAATTTCCAACACTTTATCTAAGTGCTGTTTGGAGAAGTTTAAATGATAGTTGGTAAAATCATTGGTTGTATAAGCGCGATTATCAACACCTGAATTTTTCAAAATATCTGAGTACACATCTTGAGGATATTTTTCTGAGCCTTTAAACATCATGTGTTCAAAGAAATGAGCAAAGCCTGTTTTTCCGGCTTCAACTTCATTGCGAGAGCCAACTGATACTGGAATTTGTAGTGATACTACATCAGGGTAATTGGTTTTTACTACCATGACACGAAGACCGTTTTCTAACTCTTCGAGTACGTAATCTTGGGCAAATACTTTATTTGACTGAGCGGCTTGAGCACCAGCAGCTGCATTCTGTGTACTATCGGCATTAGTCATAGCACAACCACTAAGCGCTAGGCTCACGGCAAAACTAGTTGCTAGTAATTTGAATTTCATGGATTGGTTCCTAATCATATTTTTATTCTAAATAAGTAGTGATCACTTACTTCAGCAAACTTCTTGATTATGCCCCAAAGCGATACTCATTCGCTAATTTACGAGATGATTTACCCTCTTAATATGTAAACAATTATGACATTTTACCTTTGGCACTTGAGAGAAATTCATAATTATTGAAATTCTTTCATTAAAAAAATCTATCTAGACGTCTAAATGGCTGCTATATTAGTAAAGAGATACTGAAATGCTTTTGTGGACGCAGATTATGGCTTTAACGCTTCAAGAGAAAATCATTGACCCTAACCAAGGGGTATATTTAATTGGTACCACACCACCAAAGATAGGCACCACACCCGAGCAGCTCAAAGCAATCGCAGCTAAGTTGCTAGGACGTTTACATGAAATCGAATACGACGGTGTGATTATTTACGATATTCAAGATGAAAGCAGCCGCACTCAGGTACCGCGCCCATTCCCATTCAAGCACACCGTTGACCCTTGTGAGTATAGCCAGTTGATCCGTGAATTATCGCACCTTGATGTTATTACCTATAAAAGCGTAGCACAGCGTGACGGAGAAGCATTTAGTAATTGGCTTAACAGCACTAAACGACAACATGGATTGAACAATCTGGTGTTAGTTGGAAGCCCTTCTTCAACAGGCGATATTAAGCTGCCATTATCAGAAGCTTATAAGGTGTTAAAGCACCATCAAGAGGAGTTTTTCTTAGGTGGTGTAACCATCGCGGAGCGTCATGCTAGTAAGCGTAATGAGCACGAAAGATTGATTGATAAAACAGTCCAAGGCTGCCAGTTTTTTGTCTCTCAAGCTGTCTATGATGCCCAAGCAACCATAGATCTGATCACAAGCTATGCTCGTACTTGCAAGCAACAGGGCACGACACCAAAACGTATTATTTTAACTTTTACTCCTTGTGGTGGAGAGAAGACTTTACAGTTTATGCAGTGGCTGGGTATATCCGTACCAGAGGCTACTAAGTGGCGTATGTTAGATGCAGAAAATACACTGAGCGAGTCCATTAGAATTTGTAGAGAAAATCTAGATCAAATCTTAAAAAGTTGTTCACACTTAGATATTTCTCTTGGTTTGAATATTGAGAGTTTAACGAACCGTAAAGAAGAAATTGATGCCTCTATCAATCTGTATCGCCTACTCAAAGCAACCATGGAATTGAGCCTTGCAGAAAAACAAATTGCTTAATCATTGTATAAATGAAAAAGCCAGCTTGACTCCACAAACTGGCTTTTACCTAACCGGACTAGAAAGATTAGCTAAAACTTAAGAAAGCGATTAGCCCTACTCCAAGTAATAAACGATATATAACAAATGGCATCATACCCATACGTTCGATAATTTTTAGAAAGAAGAATATACACGCATAAGCTGAAACAAACGACAATACCGCGCCACTTAGGAGGGCATTCCAATCAACCACTTCATCGCCCATTGCCAATTCTAAACTATAGTAAAGCCCCATCATCGAAATCACAGGAATAGACATCAAAAACGAAAATCTTGCGGCACTTTTCTTATCAAGCCCTAGCAATAATCCGGCTGTAATTGTGATCCCAGATCGCGATGTTCCAGGAATAACCGCAGTAATTTGCGCCAGTCCAAGTATCAATGCACTTTTCCAATTTAGCGCAAACTCGTCTTTGATCTGTTTTGCTTTCACATCGGCATACCACAGCAATAAACCAAAAACGATAGTAGAGATTGCAATAACCCACGCACTGCGTAAGTAGATTTCGACAATATCTTTTAATAGAGGCGCCAGTAATACAAATGGAATTGTCGCAACAACAATACACCATGTCAGGCGGCTCTCTTTTGAATGCTGACCTGAAAACGATTTAAACCAGCCAGATAATAAGCTTACTATGTCGTGCCGAAAATAAATAACGACGGCAAGCAAGGTTCCTACATGAACAGCAACATCAAAAGCCAACCCCTGATCTTGCCATCCTAGTACCTGTGAAGGCAGTAACAAGTGTGCTGAACTAGAAATAGGTAAAAACTCAGTGAGACCCTGAATGATTGCAAGGACAACAATCTCGATAAAACTCATAACTTGGGAAACTCCACTTTCCATAATTTTTGACTTGGGTTGTGATATTCCTGCCACAACTGAGCGATTGATTTCCCCTCAACAGGGTGAATAAAATCAGCGGCAAGTTCAGCTAATGGCTGAAGCACAAAAGCATTTTTGGTTATTTCATCCCTTGGCAGCTGAGCTGGTGATGAACAAATAAGGTGATCATAAAAAAGAATATCGAGATCTAAGGTACGCGGGCTAAACTTTTTTTCGTTACAGCGACGACCATGATCGTACTCTATCGACTTAAGTCGCGTATAAACCTCATTTAAAGACATTGGCGTGTGTGCAGCAAATACTGAGTTATAAAAATTACTACCGGTAAAACCGACAGCCTCACTCTCAAATACACTTGAATGTCGGTAATTTGGAAAATGCTTTATGAGTGTTTGTAAACCACTTAGTAAGTTTTTTTCTTTCTCAATATTGGAGCCAAGGCTGATAAAAATTTGTGCCATGATAATGCTACTTCTTACGCACAATTTCTACACCCACCGTTTGTGCTTGCGCCACGGCTGCGGGTTTGCTTACTTTTATAAGTACTTGCTGTACATTAAATTCATTTAAAATCATTGCCGCTAGCTGCTCGACTAAAGTTTCGAGTAATTCTACTGGCTTGGCTTGAGTATGCGCGATAATACGTTCACTGACTTTGGCATAATCCACGGCCAAATTAATGTCGTCGAGGCGCGCTGCGGCGCTAATATCGGTCAACATCTCAACATCAAAGTAAAGGCTTTGTTTACTTTCTTTTTCAAAGTCGTACACTCCTATTATGGCTTCGACGTGTAGCTGTGAGATATAGACTTTATCCATGTAAACTCCAAACATGTTTATCGCTTTTATCTTCCCGCATTAAATAAAGCGCAAGTGCGCTAAATTGCAGGACTTAAGACCGCCGATCATAGCCCAAAACAACGCAATAAAAAATAAGGAAGACAGTGTTAATCAGTTTAATGTGCGTATGTGCTTATTTATTAGGATCGATTTCCTCCGCAATTCTGGTGTGTCGACTGTTCAAGCTTCCAGATCCGCGCTTTAGTGGCTCCAACAATCCAGGTGCGACCAATGTATTGCGGTTAGGAGGAAAGGTCCCTGCTGTGCTAGTGCTTATCTTTGATATTTTAAAGGGCACCATTCCAGTATGGGGTGCCTATTTCTTAAATATAGAGCCTCTTTGGTTAGGCGCTATTGCGGTGAGTGCATGCCTTGGACACATTTACCCTGTGTTTTTTCACTTTAATGGCGGTAAAGCAGTGGCAACAGCGTTTGGAGCGCTCTTACCTATTGGTTTATCACTTGGTGGATTGTTGATAAGTACTTGGCTTGTAGTACTGGCGCTAACGCGTTACTCGTCATTGGCAGCAATCGTCGCGGTCGCTGCTGCGCCACTTTATACTTGGTGGATAAAACCATTATATACGTTACCGGTGAGCTTTTTGACCGTCGTCATTATCTTTCGTCACCGAGCTAACATCAAAAGGCTCCTTGCAGGTAAGGAGCCAAAGGTGGGTAAAAAGTCTAAAGATTAACGTAAGATAGCCTACACTTTTTCAAGGCTATCTAAAGGCCAACGTGGCTTAGTTTTCATATCAAGCGGCGCATACTGCCCGGCCTTTAAGCGCTGCATACCAGCATAAGCAATCATAGCTCCGTTGTCTGTGCAAAACTCAGTTCGAGGATAATACACACGACCTTTCATCCCCTGCATCATACGTTCAAGCTTTTGTCTTAGTTCGGTGTTAGCACTAACACCACCAGCAATCACAAGGCTTTTAATGCCCGTTTCTTTTAAAGCACGCTTACATTTTATCGCTAGCGTCTCGACCACAGCGGTCTGAAAGGCATGAGCAATATCCGCTTTGGTTTGCTCATCATCTCCTTCGTTACGGATGGTATTTGCAGCCGCTGTTTTTAAGCCACTAAAACTAAAATCTAATCCGGGTCTATCGGTCATCGGTTTTGGAAAGGTAAAACGTCCCGGCTGACCTTGCGTCGCCATTTTAGCCAGCATAGGACCGCCCGGATAATCAAGACCCAGTAATTTGGCTGTTTTATCAAATGCTTCGCCAGCAGCATCATCCACTGACTCACCAAGCACTTCATATTCACCAATACCAGACACCTTAACCATCATCGTGTGACCACCAGATACAAGTAGCGCAACAAACGGAAACTCCGGCTTATCATCTTCAAGCATAGGTGCCAGCAAATGACCTTCCATATGATGAACAGCAACAGCTGGTACTCCCCAACCAAACGCTAACGAGCGACCGATTGAAGTACCCACCAGCAATGCCCCGACTAAACCAGGACCTGCGGTATAAGCAATCCCATCTAGATCTTCAGGGCCACAACCTGCCTCTGCAAAAGCAGCTTCAATAAGCGGGATAGTCTTGCGCACGTGATCGCGAGAAGCAAGCTCTGGTACCACCCCACCATAATCTGCATGCACCTTCACCTGAGAATATAATTGATGTGCTAATAGCCCTTGCTCATCATCATAGATAGCAATACCAGTCTCATCACACGAGGACTCTATACCTAAAATACGCAAGTTACTTTCTCCAAACTCTTTACTGCAATCGCTGATTATACGAAATCAGTTACTCAAGTTCCAAACCTATATTAGTTTGTCCGTCAGCAAGAGCTAATTCCTTCAATGACTTCACTGAATCGCTGCTAATTCGCCCCATTTTCTCTACATGCTCAATAAGCTCTGCCAGTATTTCAATTTCGTATTGCATTTGTGGATGTTCGCGTATCAATTCATTTGTCGGTAATACATCCTCAGCCATCAACATAAACTCTATATATTTTGCTACTGTGGCTTGTGAGATTTTAGCGACACTAACAAACTCGTGTTCATCTTTAGCCATTAAGCCTTGCAACATGCCAAGCAGCGCTGTCGCAACATCAATCGCGGGATAGGTACCAAACATATCAAAGTCGCTCAGCTCAGGTACATTTGGCTCAACCTTTTCGACTAGCTTCTCCAAACTGATTTTACTTTTTGGGATCAGAATTTTTTCCCAGATCAAATTCAGCGTATTTCGTAAGACTTGCTCATCGCCAAAGCCTGTTGCTTCGCTAAAAAGCGAGTAATTAGGCAACATTCGCTCAATAATTGCAGCGCCTAACACTGCTTTTTGAAGATAATTTAACTCTCTAATACGTTGAAAGTTATTTGCTTTACTCATGCTTACTTCCACATTGCCAGCAGTATTCAAATGCCGGTCCATTTATTTCAGTACTATGATGACACTGCCAGTCGGCTTGTTTCACAGCACTGTGACGACGTAATTTGTTATAGTTTACCAATAATTTCTCAGCCTCGGGTAACTTTATTGCATAAACAAGCAGCTTGATTGCAGCCTGCTCTAAGGGGATCTCCCCCATAGCGCCAGATAAATGTTCACCTTGTAGGCGCACTTGAATATTCGCTTGCTCTAACATCCCTTTGAGCAAATGCGCTTCAACAAAATCAGTGGTCGAATACACCTGCTGCCAACGAAAAGATGCTACGCTCATATCGCTATACTCATGCTAAAACCTCACCCCACTTATTTGTTGCTTGATAAAATAGCTTATTATCATCACACTTAGTTACTCTGTTATTCAAAATTAGTACTATTATGACGTTAACCACACCTGGCTTGTTATTTCCGGCCATTTCACTACTACTGCTTGCTTACACCAACCGGTTTTTAGTACTAGCACAGCTTATTAGAGAATTAAATGCCAGAGAAGGCGATACCATAAGACCCTTAGTAAAAGCACAAATTGAAAATTTAAGAAAACGAATAAGACTGATAAGACGCATGCAAGTTTGGGGAGTAATTGCATTTTTATTATGTACACTATCAATGTTTGCGCTATTTCTTGAGGTGTCTTTACTGGGCGTCACGCTATTTGGAGCAAGCCTTTGCAGTTTAACGCTATCGCTTTTGTTATCTCTATATGAGATCCATATCTCGTGCGATGCAATAGAATTAGAATTGCGAAATATCGAGAAAAAGCCACAACAAGATTAGCACCATCAATACTGCCGACTATACTAACGTTGAGTCAGCATAAAAAGAGGAGCAATCTGTGAGCGGATTTTTGTTCTCAGATGAAGTGCCAGAAAGCCCTACAAACAATATCGTCGATACCTATTGGGATATACTCGTGGTAGATGATGAAGAGGATATTCATCAAGTCACAAAGTTAGTATTATCTGGCTTTAAATTTGAAGATAAAGCACTTCGTTTTCATCACGCTTACTCTGCACAAGAAGCAAAAGAAATTTTGGCATCACAACAAAACATTTCAGTAGGGCTGATAGATGTTGTGATGGAAAGCAACCATGCCGGGTTAGACCTGATCAGGTATATCCGTAATGACTTAGAGAACTTTGATATCCGACTCGTTTTACGGACGGGGCAACCTGGCGAAGCACCTGAAGAGTCAGTGATCCGAGATTATGATATTAATGACTACAAAAATAAAACCGAGCTAACTGCTGTTAAGTTAAAAACACTACTTTATTCTGCTTTAAGAGCACATAGGGATATTCAAACTATAGAAAAGCATAAAATGGGACTTGAACGCATTATTGATGCGTCATCCAATTTTTTACAGTGTAGCAATATTCAAGATTTTGCATCAACCATATTATCTCATGTATCCGCAGTAATGGGATTATCAGACTCAGAAATTTATTGTGCCGCAGCCGTTAACCACCAAGCGAATGCCCCGACAAAATTTAAGTTATTGGCCGCGTCCGGTGAGGGGGTTGAACCACACAATGGATCAATACCTGATAATGTACAAAAGCTCTTTGTAAAAATACATAACAACAAAACTTCACTCAAAACGCGTAATGAATATATAGGTTACTTTCCCTCTCAAGAGGGTAACGAAACAATGATTTATGTGAGTAAAGAAAGTGACTTACATACAATGGACTTTCAGTTACTAGAGTTCTTTGCTAACAATATCGCACTGGCTTACGACAATCTGAAATTGCGCGAGACCGTTAAAGATTCTCAAAAAGAGCTTTCTTATATTCTTGGCGAAGCAGTGGAAAAGCGCTCTAAGGAAACCGGCTCACATGTCAAACGAGTCGCACATTATAGTATGTTGTTGGGGCAGCTATATGGGCTCTCTCATTACCACGCTGAAATCATTAAACTCGCCTCTCCCCTACATGACATTGGTAAAATTAGCATACCTGATCACATACTCAATAAACCTGGAAAGCTTACCGATGAAGAATGGTTAATAATGCAGACCCACGCCCAGCAAGGCTACGAAATCTTGAAAAATTCAACAAATGAGATTTTGCAATGTGGTGCACTAATTGCACATCAGCATCACGAAAAATGGGATGGTTCTGGGTACCCACAAGGGCTAAAAGGTGAACAAATTAACATTGTTGGCAGGATCACGGCATTGGCTGATGTGTTTGATGCATTGGGCAGCGAACGCTGCTACAAGCCAGCTTGGCCGCTCGAGAAAATAATTGAGTTAGTCAACAATGAAAAAGGAAAACAATTTGATCCCAAGTTGGTTGACCTTTTTCTAAATAATCTGGAACAATTTATTGAGATACGTGATAGGTATCCTGACTAACTTTGTAATCAGAATGTAAAAACTTCACTTTCCTTTTCCCGTTTTGTGTATTATTATTGGGAAAAGACGTAATAAATGTGTTTTAGTTGAAATTAAAAGGAATTTCACATGAGATTTGAACAACTCGAGCAGTTCGTTGCATTAGGCAATTTAAGACATTTTAGACAAGCTGCGGAACAAACCCAGATCAGTACCTCAGCCTTAACGAGGAGCATCCAAACTCTTGAAGATGAGATAGGGTGTGAACTTGTGAAGCGCTCCACTCGCTCCGTCAAGTTGACCGAACAAGGTGAACTCTTCTTAAAATATTGTAAAACGACGCTTTCAGAATTGGAGTTGACCAAGAAAACGATTAAGCAAAGTTTATTTGGTCGTGACAACCAAAAGTTAATTATTGGTTACACAAACCAAGCAAGCAGTATTGTCCCGGTTTCTTGTGGTCAGTTTCTAGCGCAATACCCTAACGTCAAAATTGAAATGCAATTGCAAGACGAGCTAGAGCTCACTCGTAAGCTACAACTTGGTGAAATTGACATCAGTGTATACCTTCAAAGCGCTAACAGCATCGTGAGTGACATACATTTACCAGATCAGTTAGTTCTATTTGTTTCTAGAAGTCATCCACTTGCTAATCAAGATAGTATTCGTAAAGCAGAGTTAACTCAGTATCCAATGTACGGCTGTTTTTCTCAGTCGAAACAAGTACAAAGCATGCTAAATGAAGCTGTTGAGTCGCTGAATAAATCGACTGGGGTGAAAATAGGTAGTATTGAGCAAGTTATTGCTGGCCTGAAAACAAGCAATAGTTTCGCTATCGCGAGTATTGAACATTCAAAATCGATAGCACAAGACCCAAATCTAGTGTTACTGAAGACAAATAAGGCATTAGATAGGGAGCAATTGATCGTACAAACTAATCACCAAATTGGTACCAACGATCATATTAATCATTTGCTTGAATTGATTGAAGATGCTGCATCCTCAAAGAGTAAGCAAACAATCACTTACTAATAAGTATTTAATCTTAAACTTGAATAAGAGGTGGGCTAGCTTGTTTTTAAGTCCATCTTGGATGATTTCTCAATCTATAGCTGTCACGCGATAGACGCGCATTACCTATCCATATTTCAAGTTTTTTAATCTAATGAATACTTGAGCTAGGGTGAGCCAAATTACTTTGTTTAAAGCTCGCCCTTAATTGCCCTTTGTATAGGTTAAGCGTGTTTAAGAAACCACCTCCCCCACTTTATGCTTTCAAAGAGCCAACGCCCTACCCGCCAAAACTGACAGAGAAAAGATAGCCATTAGTAAAAACCTACCTTCCACTGCTCACTCATATTAGCGCTCTACAGTGGCATAAAACCAAAGACGACACCTGCAAAAATAGCTAATCCAACATAGTTGTTATTAAGAAAGGCCCAAAAACACGCATCACGCTCTCGATTTCTTATCACATATAGCTGCCTAATTAGCAACGCGATAGCAACGCTTAAACCAAGCCAAAATAAGTAATTCAATTCATATGCGTAACCAATCGCAGCCATTATTGCTATAAAAAGTACGTTTAACATAGCAATGATATGTCTGTCCCATTGACCAAATAGAATAGCTGTAGACTTAACGCCAATTTTTACATCATCATCCCTATCTACCATTGCATACATAGTGTCATACGCGACAGTCCAAATTAGGTTAGCAGCGAAAAGTATCCAAGCAAGCACAGGGACGTGCTCATTAGCAGCCATGAAGGTCATTGGGATCCCCCAACTAAATGCAGCACCGAGAACAAATTGTGGCAAATTTGTATAGCGCTTCATCAGCGGATAAACCGACGCTAATGCTAAGGCACCCAAAGATAGCGCGACCGTTTGCCAATTAAGCAATAAAACAAGTGCAAAAGCTAACACAATCAATACAAAAAATAGTGATAACGCTTCTTTACTTGTGACAGCGCCTGTTGCAAGCGGTCTTTGTGACGTCCGCTTGACCGCACCATCCACCTTGCGATCCGCAAAGTCATTAATCACGCAACCGGCGCTACGCATGATAAAAACGCCGAGTGCAAAAATCACAATTAAAGACAGCGTAGGAACACCTTCGGCAGCAAACCATAACGACCATAATGTTGGCCATAGTAAAAGGAGCGTACCAATGGGTTTATCCAAGCGCATTAGCTGGCTGTACGCTTGCCACTTTTGTTTATTAATCATAAAAACTTTCCGATATAAACACTTCGCAAACTAGAATTTTGGCGTTGCCATTTTTAAACCAGCTCTTTCTGGCAAAAAGCTCGGTTGGGGAAGAGAGCGAAGCTCCCATTAAGCCAGCCAGTGATAAATACTCAGATGCTCTAAGTCGTATGTATTCAAGTTCACCTCTGTGCCAGTTTAAGTCCGAAAAAAGGATTTCTCCCAACGGGGTATCTCCTATCAGGTGGACGCCAGTATTACAAGCTTGTTCGTTAAGCCAACTTTGACCATATATTGCCGCTCTACCGTTGCAATTAAGTGTGACTTCACGGCACCAAGCGACGCTTGAAAGATCAGCTTTCAACGTATCTGGCACATCTTTTAATTCATCACTCAAAACTGAAACAGAAAAGCTATCACAGCTACTTTTTAGCTTTGCAGTAAGCGAATGGGTTTCATATAAGTAAGGTGCCAATGCAGCCTCTACATTCACTAACTGAGTATTTTTATGCCAAGGAAGTTCTAAAGGTAATTGCAAAAGCAATGTTCTATATCCATTTTAAAAATTCGCCGCCATCATAGCAGAGCGAGCGCTATCTAAAAAGTTTATGTTTGTGTACAAGCCAGCTGTAAAAGCAACGCAATTATGTATAAACTAAGTAAAAAGTAATTTGCACTAGGATACCTAACCAAATATGAGATTGTTAGCTGTTGTACTTACTGTATGCTTAGCACTATCTGCGGCTTTCCCCGCTAAAGCGGACTCGAATATTGGGTATTTTGGGTTTGAGCCAGATATTATTACTAACTATATCGGCCAATCTAATAAGAAGCTGGGCTATGTTCGTGTTACAGTGGATCTGATGCTGAATGATGTGTCGAATATTGCAGTTGTTGAGCACCACACCCCCCTACTCAGAGATGCAATAGTTCAAATATTAAGTAAAGAGAATGAAGAAACGGTCAAATCATTAACAGGTCGAGAAGAAATCAGAAAGCGTTGTGCCGAGAAGTTAAAAACCCTATTAAAAGAAGAAACTGGACAAGAAATTGTCCGTGATGTGCTATTTACTAAGTACTTGTATCACTGATTTTAATACCAATTTGCTTACTTAAGTGGTCCATTTTGAGGCGGGAAAATCTTGTCGATAACTAGGCAAAAATTTAGTTGTCCTAAATGTGAAATTTTTAACACTGTTAGCGTCAGATTTACTCCTCTAAATTGAGCAAGTATTAAGTCAAATTGGTATAAGCTACAAAGTCAATAAGGAAGCGTCGGCATTAACGCTTCCATGTAAGACACGCTCAATGCTATTACATGCCCCTCATAACACAAGAAGACCGCACCTTTTTATGCTTCCCTTTTATCTTGATTATTCGGCCAGCACGCGGCAATAAACATACCTGATAACAAACCAAACAAATGAGCCCAATTAGCCATACTAATGAAAAATGTATCGGTGAAGCCAAACAACATCCACAGCAGCATAAAACCAACAATTGGTTTGGATACTAATGGTAGTTGTTGCGGGTTTTTATGACCAATAATCCAGCAAAAGCCTAGTAACCCATAAACCACACCACTTAAACCACCAAAGTTAGCATCTACAAATACAAACTGCATAAAGTTACTGGTAGTACCTGTCACAAAATAAATACAGATTAAAGACCAAAGTCCAAAACGTTTGCTAACTTGAGCGCCAAGGTGTAACCACCAGCTTAAATTAAAAATGAGATGTATTGCACTAAAGTGGATCAGCGTAGGAGTTATCCAAGCCCATGGTTTATCCAAAGAAAAGCGAAATAATGAAAAGATATGGTTAGCATCACCAAACAGCATAGTGATGAACACTATGATACTGACAGCAAATACCCCTTGAAGTAACCAGTTCAGAGTTAAAAAACGCTGGACTAGGTTAAGCTTTTGTCCTTGATAATTAAATAGCCCTGCAGTACTGCCCGTTTGCCAAGACGCGGCTTGATACCGTTTAGCCTCAGGGTTGGCTATAAATTGCTGCCATAAATATATCGCTTGCTGCTCATCGCCACGCTCAAGCCACACTTCAACTTGTTGCCCATCATGACTACGTAAAATACACTCAATCCCCTGAGTCTTTATATAGTCAACAGCCCCTTGAGCAAGTCGAGGGTTGTGATAATGGGCAATTAATTTCACTTTTCGATCTCGTTAGGCAGTTCACTTGCCCACTGTGTGAAGCCACCGTCCATGCTATAGACTTCCTCAAAACCTTGTTCTACCAAATAGTTTGCAGCGCCTTGTGATGAAATGCCATGGTAACAAACCACTATTATTGGCTGATCGAACTCTTTTTCCTGCATAAAGTGTGCAAGGTTGGCATTTGATAAATGCTCAGAGCCAGGAATATGCCCCTGAGTAAAAGTGTTTTCATCGCGTATATCTGCAATAACCACTTCTTCATTACTTAAGAGTGCATGTGTGTCTGCTACTGAAATATGTTTAAAGGACATGTGCTACCTATTTTAATACCTAAAAAGTAAAAGACGACTAAACCCAATGTGGGCTTAGCCGTCTTTGTATTATAACTGCTCATTGATGCTGGGAGCAAAGGTCAACAGACCCTAATCCCAGTTCAAAATAACTTTACCCGATTGGCCAGAAATCATCGTATCAAAGCCTGTTTGGTATTCATCAATGTGGAATTGATGTGTGATAATTGGGTCAAGGTTCAAGCCAGATTGGATCAAACTTGCCATTTTATACCAAGTTTCGAACATTTCACGACCATAGATACCCTTGATAACCAAGCCTTTGAAAATCACTTGATTCCAATCTACAGCCATATCCGAAGGTGGAATACCTAACATGGCAATTTTACCACCGTGGTTCATGCTATTTAGCATACCTTTAAAAGCAGAAGGCACCCCCGACATTTCAAGACCCACATCAAAGCCCTCGGTCATACCAAGGTCTTTCATTACTGTCTCTAAGCTTTCATTGGCAACATTTACTGCCCTTGTCGCTCCCATCTTAGTTGCAAGCTCAAGGCGGTATTCGTTTACATCGGTGATCACCACATGACGCGCGCCAACATGTTTAGCAACCGCGGCGGCCATAATTCCTATTGGGCCAGCACCTGTAATTAATACGTCTTCACCCACTAAGTCAAATGACAATGCCGTGTGTACTGCATTACCGAATGGGTCAAAGATAGACGCTAGCTCGTCAGAGATATTGTCTGGGATTTTAAACGCATTATAAGCAGGAATAACGAGATACTCCGCAAATGACCCTTCGCGGTTTACGCCTACCCCAATAGTATTTCGGCATAGGTGTACACGTCCTGCACGACAGTTGCGACAATGGCCACAGGTAATATGGCCTTCGCCAGATACCCGGTCGCCAATGCTAAAACCTCGCACTTCTTGTCCCATATCGACGACTTCACCAACATATTCATGACCAACTACCATTGGAGTTGGAATCGTATTTTGCGCCCACTCATCCCACTTATAGATGTGTACATCGGTACCACAAATGGCCGTTTTACGGATTTTGATCAAAAGATCATTGTGCCCAACTTCTGGTTTTGGCACATCCGTCATCCAAATTCCTTCTTCTGCTTTCAACTTGGATAATGCTTTCATAGTATTCGCTCGTTAGCTGCCCCAATTAAAAACTGGGTGCAAAATTAAATTACGCCTAAGTCTTTACCGATACGGGTGAAGGCTTCGATTGCTTTGTTTAGCTGCTCAGTGGTGTGTGCAGCTGAAATTTGTGTACGGATCCTTGCCTGACCTTTAGGTACTACTGGATACGAAAACCCGATAACATAAATACCTTCATTTAATAATCTGTCAGCCATTTCTGACGCTACTTTTGCATCTCCTAGCATAACTGGAATAATGGCATGATCCTTACCTGCACAAGTGAACCCAGCAGCTTCCATTTTGGTGCGGAAGTAAGCGGCATTATCCCAGAGTTTAGCACGCAGAGCGTCGCCCTCTTTCATCATATCTAATACTTTGATTGAAGCGGTAACGATTGAAGGAGCTAAAGAGTTTGAGAATAAATAAGGACGTGAGCGTTGACGTAGCCACTCTACGATTTCTTTTTTACCTGAGGTGTAACCGCCAGACGCGCCACCAAGCGCTTTACCAAGTGTTCCAGTAATAATATCTACTCGGTCTAGAACACCACAGTACTCAGGAGTACCACGACCATTTTCACCTACAAAACCGACAGCATGCGAGTCATCAACCATCACAAGTGCATTGTATTTATCAGCTAAGTCACAAACAGCTTCTAAATCACAGATAACCCCATCCATTGAAAAAACACCATCTGTCGCGATGAGTTTCGTTTTTGCACCAGCAGCATCCGCAGCAATAAGTTGCTGCTCTAAATCTGCCATATCATTATTAGCGTAGCGGAAGCGTTTAGCTTTACAAAGGCGAACACCATCAATGATTGAGGCATGATTCAGTGAATCTGAAATAATAGCGTCTTCAGGGCCTAAGATGGTTTCAAATAAACCCGCATTGGCGTCAAAACATGAAGAATAAAGGATCGTGTCTTCTGTTTTTAGAAATTCGCTGATCTTCGCTTCAAGCGTTTTATGAATATCTTGTGTACCACAGATAAAGCGCACAGAAGCAACACCAAAACCATGATCTTCTAGGCCGTGTTGTGCCGCTTTGATAAGCTCTGGGTGGTTAGCTAGGCCAAGGTAATTATTTGCACAAAAGTTAATAACACTTTCGCCTGTAGATACCGCGATCTCAGCTTGTTGCTGTGAAGTAATAACACGCTCTTTTTTATATAATCCTTCAGCTTTTACTTCTTCAATTTGTTGCTGAAGCTGGCTGTAGAAGGCCGATGCTCTCATCTGGGAGTCTCCATTATTTGCACGGTGATAGTCAATTGTATACTGCTTGTACAGAATAGTGCTTAACTATCAGAAATTTACGCTTGAATGCTGTTATTAACGCCTTCAAGTTTTTGGCAAGCAGCAGCCAGTGTATGGCAGCTACTCAAAAGATACCTGTATTTTAAAAGGTTCACACAATAAATGCACGATTTGCGACGGTTAGCAGCAAAGTTTCTTTACTATAAGATAGATAATGCTTGCGGCACTGATCCCAACGATTTGCACACATAATCAGCTAACTGTTTTTGCGTATCAGTGAAGCGCTGTCCTGATTCGACTAACACTGTGGTAGCCAGCCCAGCAGCATGGGCAGCTTGAATATCTGAAACTTTATCTCCTACCATGATACTTTGTGCTGGATCTAAATTATGCTCTGCAATCGCTTGATGCAACATCCCAGGCTCTGGCTTCCTGCAACTACACTCAACGTTATAAGGTGCGTTGGCTTTCTCAGGGTGATGAGGGCAAAAGTACACCCCTGTGATTTCTATACCACGAGCCATAAATTGTGCACACATCCAATCACTTAATAGGTGAAACTGTGCTTCATCATAATAACCTCTGCCAATACCCGACTGGTTGGTCACTACTACGATTTTATAACCGGCTTGAACAAACTGTTTGCACGCATCGAATACTCCATCGATAAATTCAAAATCGGCGATTTGATGCACATACGCATGATCTTTGTTAATCACACCGTCTCTATCTAAAAAGATTGCTTTGTGCATTATGAATTAAGCTCCTGCTCTTTAACCACGCGGTCGAACATTGCGATAACGTCTGCCACTTCTATCTGCGACATTAACTCGCGCCCTTTTACACGAGTCCCCCAAGGTAATTCATCAGCAGTTTTCCCTTTTTGCGCCACTAAGTTTTTGTGATAAACCTCAACCACATAATCTTGGTACAAGTAAGGGCCTGTTCGCTTGGGGTTTGAATGTGCATACAAACCAATAACGGGAGTATTTACAGTCACAGCCATATGTGCAGGGCCTGTATCTGGCGCTAACACTACATCGGCTTGATCAAGTATACATAAGAGCGTTTTTAAGTCTGTTTTCCCAACAAGATTTAACAGTGCAGATTGAGTATGCTTTTGAATGTCAGCTGCTAAGTTCTGTTCCAGCTCGGTAGGCCCACCAGTTATAACGACGTTGAAGCCGCTTTTCATTGCATGATCTGCAAGCGCAGCATACCGTTCAGGTAACCAGTTGCGCTCGGCTTTACTCGCTGCAGGTGAAATAACAAAGATTTTCCCCTCTGGCAGTAATGCTTTGGCAGACGCTTTATGATCATCGGTGACAGGCATATTCCAGCTTGGTTTCGCGCACTCAGCACCGATTGCACGAGCAAAATTTTGAAAGCCCTCTAACACATGAGGCGACTGTTGTGCAGCGATACGTTTATTAATAAACAAACTATGAAGCTCTTTTGAGCGCCCCTTATCAAATCCAATTTTTTGCTTTGCAGGGATAACACGAGCAACGAGGTTCGCTCTTAATGCAACTTGCATATGTAGCAAAACATCAAATTTTTGTCCTTTAAACTTCGCTTTCAAAGCTTTGAGCGCAGCTTTCCCCTGTTTTTTGTCAAATACCACCAACTCAACACCAGGTAAACCGGCTAGCAACATGGCTTCTACCTTTCCTATTACCCAGGTAATTTTAGCCTGTGGGTGCGCTCGTTGAATTGCTTGCACCGCGCTAACAGCATGGCAAACATCACCAATCGCTGACAGTCGCAAAATACAAATAGAGGATAAGGAGTTGCTCAAAATATTTGCTCTCATGGAAAGTTATAGGCGCTTGATCTTAAATTAATCAAACAAGTTTGCAAGTTTCACTGACCGAGAAAAGTCGTTAGAATAAAACAATTAGTCACCAAGAACTCTGACACTGTGCAAATCTCTAAGCAATCACATTATTTTTTACTTACCCCCACTCACTCTGCGTTGACGGTGTCAGCAGAAATGTTTGAACCGGAATATTGGCAAAAAAATAATGCGATTGTCGGCTCTAAACAAGGTAGAGCGACCGCTTGGTTTGTAAAACTTCATGATAAGGTTGTCGTGCTCAAGCATTATTATCGTGGTGGCTTAATTGGTAAATTACTAAGCGACCAGTATTTGTTTTTTGGTTTGAAAGATACCCGAGTATATCAAGAGTTTGAATTACTTGAGCACCTAAAACAACAGGACTTACCTGTGCCCGCACCAATCGCAGCTAGAGTCTCAGCTAGGTTTGGTGTTTACCGTGGAGATATCATCACTGAAGCGGTAGAAGATGCGATTAGTGTTTGTGAAATTCTACAATCCCGCGCTCTTCAAAACATCGAATTAGAGAAAATAGGTCAAACAATCGCTAAATTTCATCAAGCAGGTGCGTACCATGATGATTTAAATATCAACAATATTTTGTTTAGCGGTGATGGCGAAGTCTTTCTCATTGACTTTGATAAAGGTAAAATTCTGGCACCGGCAACGCCATGGCAACAGGCAAATATCGAACGCTTGCAGCGCTCTTTTAAAAAAGAGGCCGGCAAATGGCCGACCTTTCATTTTGACGATAATCAGTGGCAAGCACTGCTTCAAGCGTACCGCACGTCAGTTTAACTTTTTTGCAGCTGTGCTTTTTTAATCACGTTCGAAGTCGAGCATCCATCCAGAAATGGCAACACCTCGACTTTACCGCCTTGATTAAGAACATGCCCAGCTCCTGCAATATCTTCTACTTTGTAATCACCCCCTTTGACTAAAATGTCGGGACTGATCATCTCTATGAGCTTAGCTGGCGTATCATTTTCTTCGATACTGCCAAATGGGATAACCCAATCTACCGAGGCGAGGGCTGACAGCACCATAGCGCGCTCCTGTAGCGGGTTTATTGGACGCTCAGGCCCTTTTAGACGAGCTATAGACTCATCGTTATTCAGACCGACAACCAATCTGTCACCCATTGCTTTTGCTTGTGCTAAGTAACGAACGTGTCCGGCATGGAGAATATCAAAGCAACCATTGGTGAAAACAATCGTTTCACCATTTTGTTTCGCAAAAGAAATATGCTTCAACACTTCCTCAAATGGTGTTTGGTAATGTTCGCCTGTTTCGCGTAGATATTGACCTAGCTTGCGGCTTAGCTCTTCTGGTGACACTGTCGCAGCCCCAAGCTTACTCACGGCAATCCCCGCTGCAATATTCGCCACTTCTACCGCATCTTTAGCTGGCATACCAGCCCCAAGCATAGTCGTGAGTGTGGCGATCACCGTGTCACCCGCGCCCGTTACATCACTTACTTCTTGCACTTGAGCTGGAAAGTCATGCTTCTGCGTTGCTGTGATCAAAGACATGCCCTGCTCTGAACGCGTCAGTAACATCGCACCAATCCCAGCCGTTTTAAGCAACTTACGGGCACTTGAGGTTAATGCATCTTCTGAGCTTGCATCGCCGCCAGCTAACTTAAATTCGTTTAAATTGGGTGTTATAAAGTCAGCGCCTTGATATAGGCTTAAGTCACTATTTTTGGGATCAATAAGCACAGTTTTACCTGCAGCTTTTGCTACTGCTATCATCTCTGAAATAGCGGATAATGCGCCTTTGTTATAATCACTGAACAGAACGAAGTCGTAGTTGTCGATTTCTTGTTTTAAGCGCGCAAGCAATAATTGGCTATGTGACAACTGAAAAGGTTCTTCCAAATCTAGTCTCACCACCTGTTGATGACGGCTAATCACGCGCATTTTGGCAATCGTTGGACACTCAATCACACTGACCAAACTCGATGCTATGTTGTCCTGTTTTAGAATAGCTTCTAGCGTCTTACCATTGTCATCTTCACCAATGAGTCCAAGTAATCCAACCTTGCCATCAAGGTGGGCGATATTTTTCGCAACGTTTGCAGCGCCGCCCGCCTTATCTTCCAACGCACTCACTTTAACCACCGGTACCGGTGCTTCAGGAGATATTCGGCCTGTATCTCCATGCCAATAACGGTCAAGCATCACATCGCCTACGACTAACACGCTGGCTTGGTTAAGTTGTTGTAGTGCCGCTAGGTTCATGCTTGTTGCTCCGCTTCAACTAGCATATCTACAGCTTCACACAGCCAATGACCAATGAACATATGTGCCTCTTGAATACGTGCAGTTTCATCATTAGTGATAATGATAGGTAACTTAGCGATATCCTTCACTTTGCCACCGGTTCGACCGGTTAGCGCAACAGTATAAGCACCTATATCATTGGCCGCTTGTAGCGCTAAATTAATATTTGGACTGGTGCCTGAAGTGGTTAAGCCAATCACCATATCTTCCGGCTTACACAATGCTTGTACCTGACGCTCAAATACCGAGTCAAAATGGTAGTCATTACTATGTGCGGTAAGAATAGACGTATCTGTAGTTAAGGCAATTGATGCTAAAGGTCCACGCTCAAGTTTATAACGCACGACAAACTCCGCCGCCAGGTGCTGTGCATCCGCAGCGCTACCACCATTACCAAACCATATAACCTTTCCTCCGGCTGCCAATGTACTCTGGCATGCTTCTAGTAATGCTATACATTCTTGATGGTAGTTAGCCATAGTTTCGAACACGTCGACATGACGCTGTAAACTCGCTAAGTAACTTTGTGCTACTCGTTCATTCAATGACATATTTTTTCCTAAACTCTTCTTTGCTCAGCCCGTGTATACCTACCAGTATACATGTACTGATAACCAAGTGTAATTCTCACCAAAGACATCTTTACCTAAGGTTAATTTGGTTTCGATTTGCTTATTGTATGCTTCACCGATGTGGGCAAGTTCTAGTTCATACCCTCGCTCATACTCAGCTCCTGTTTCACCTAGCTCATTAAAATAATTGCTTTCATTATCAATCACAGAAAGCTTAGCACGCCACAGTGAGCTATAGTCGGCTTGATAGGTACCTTCTAAAACATGAACTTGAGTGGGTGCACCATCATCAAACTGGCGATGATTACCTGCAAAGTGACCGACAACGAAACCATCAATACTATTTCCCTGTGTTTCGTATATTTCATTCACATACCATAGACTTTCCATGTCGGTATATTCATACCGTAACGAAGTGGTGGATGTTAGTTGTGGCAAATACACGCCAAAGCTAGTCGCAGTGTTACCAAATAAGTAGTTTTTGTGGTTGTTTGTATCCTCACCACCATACTCTAAATACCACTGCGCTCGCGTGCCATAATTGGTAGTAAAGCTTGTCGTAATTGTGGCCCACTGATCTCCAAGCTCATCGTCTTGTGTTAAATCATCGGTTTTATTATCACTTCCTGCTGGGTCTATATACGCTTTTATAAAATCCTTAAAGTCGACCTTTCTAGGGCCGCCACCAAATTGCAAAACACGATTTAGCCCTATTTTCCAACCATCAATCGGCTCTATACTAAAGTGAGTACCCGCTACTTTTGGCGTTCCATCATGCAAGGTACCTTGGTATTTAATCCCCTTATCGACACTTTCTAGTTCCGAGTAAAACAGCTCAAAATCAAAATTCCACCAATTTTTTATTGGTACAACCAGCCCTAGAGAGACTGACAGTGGTGGTTTTGCATTATTTGAGTAAACCTGTGCTGAGTGTTTAAATGGCGAGAACCAATGTTCTTTGTAACCTAAATTCAGTTGTAAGTTACCAAAAGACATACCGTAAAAAGTATTGTATGCCACCAGCTTGTTTGCTTCTGCTCGATACTCAGCGCCAATTTGCAAAATACTCGAGTCGCTTCCGCGCCAAACTCCAGCTATGCCTAGCTCAGCATATTCGCCACTCATGTTCCCTCTATCATTGGCAATTTGCTGCTCTTCACCACTATCTACTCGCAGTGTAATAGACTTTTGAGTGATCCCATCATCTTGCAGATACGGTGCAATACCTTGGCTAATACTGTGTTGTAAGGCCGGATCTATGTGCCTTAATTGCAGCAAATTCATCTGGATCTCACTAATGCGGTAAGGCTTTGCCATAGGTGTTCCTACCGTCATTGCAAACATTTTGTCTATTTGGTATTCCAAAAGTGGGTCTTGACCAATTGGCAAATAAGCCGTAGGACTTGCTACAACCAGACTTGAAGCAAATATCCCACAACAAGCAAGTACTTGAGCTAAATTCATTTTTGTCATTCCATTACATTTAATAGATTAAATATTACCAAACCAAAGGCACAGAGGCATCTGTTGAACTGTGTAAAATTGTGTTGTTCATTCTAATTTAGGTGAGAACAAGGTAAAATCATGATTTTACAAACTGAAGCGATTTTCATGGCGCGCCAATTTTACTCCCTACTGTTGCTTGTATTAGCACCTATTCTATTAAGTTATTTATATTTCATTCGGGGTAAAAAAAACCTTGGCTATCGCGCCAACTTTACCGAGCGTCTTGGCTGTGGCCTTACGAGCTTACCACCACACAGTATTGTGATCCATTGTGCCTCAGTTGGTGAAGTGCTTGCTGCAACCCCTCTCATCAAGTCAATATTGAAAACACGTGAGAATACACCTGTTATTATTACGTGTAATACACCAACAGGCAGAGCAGAGATTGTAAAAGCACTCAACAATATTGCTCAAGTACATACCTGCTATCTTCCTATTGACTTTGCCTTTGCCACGAGACGGTTTTTTTCAATTCTAAAACCCCAACTCCTGATTGTGATGGAAACTGAGCTGTGGCCAAATCTTTTTCACTACGCCAAACAAAGTCAATGTAAAACCTTGGTCGTCAATGCCAGACTCTCAGAAAAATCATACCAAGGTTATAAAAAGCATGCTTGGTTAACTAAAGGCCTGATAAATAACATAGACGGACTCGCAGCCCATAATGAAGAAGACGGCGAGCGTTTCATCAAACTCGGGCTTGTTCAATCTAAACTTCACATTACCGGCTCAATCAAGTTTGATATCTCAATCACTGAAGAAGAAATTACAAAAGCAAGACAGTTTCAAGCAAATTACCCCGAGCGAGTAATTTGGCTTGCAGGATCTACACACCCTAAGGAACATGAGCAAATTATTGCTGCACATCAGCGAGTATTAAAGCAAGTAAGTAATGCCTTACTTATTATCGCGCCTCGTCATCCCGAGCAGTTTCAAGCAGTTGCTGACCACCTCAGTGAGCAAGAGATCACTTTTACCAGAAAGAGCAGCGACAACATAAACACAGAAGCCTCGGTCTTGTTAGCGGATACTTTAGGAGAATTAAAGTGGCTATTTGGAAGTGCCGATATCGCCTACATTGGTGGTAGCTTGATTGAGCGCGGCGGTCATAACCCACTAGAAGCCGCGGCTCACGGTGTGCCTATTTTAACCGGCCCACATACCTATAATTTTGCGCATATATATCCTCAACTTATCGCGCAACAAGGTGCCATCGTAGTCGATGATGAGGACAAGCTTGCCGCTGAAATTATTACGCTATTTAAAGATAAATCGCTTCGAACGCAAACCGGTGCTAACGCTAAATCAGTACTAGTTGAAAATACCGGGGCTATTGCTAAAACCATGAAACTAATAAATAAGAGCTTGGAATAATTCATGAATACAGTCATCTCTACAATGCAAAACTGGGTTAGCCAAGTCATTGTGAAATACAACTTTTGTCCATTCGCTCGAAAAGAGGTAGAAAGTAATAGCATTCATTATTTCGTGTCTCAAGCGATAAGTTATGACGATGCCGTAATGGATATGCTAGAGCAGTGCTCAGAGTTAAACCACCATCCAGAGCGAGAAACAACGCTAGTTATATTTGATAAAGGTTTTAGTAATTTTGACGACTTTTTGGATCTCGTCGACCTTGCCAACGCGTTATTAGTCGCGCAAGGGTTTGAGGGGACTTATCAAATTGCAAACTTTCACCCAAATTATGTATTTGCTGATAGTGATGAAGATGATGCGGCAAATTACACGAACCGCGCACCATACCCAACACTTCACTTGATCCGCGAAGAGAGCATGGCTCAAGCATTAGCTGAATATGACGACCCTGAGCAGATCCCAGAAAATAATATTCGTCTGGCAAGGCGAAAAGGGGAAGCGTTCTGGCAGCATTTGCTTCAGCAATGCCACAAGGGTAAATAATCTAAGCTCCGGATAAATAGCCAAAAGGCTGGCAAAGTCAGCCTTTCCTTATGAGACTTTGGGAGAGTTACTTTTTCACCCAGCGGCCACTCACCTGAATATAGTGGCCCGATTGCGTTTTGTTATACGCTTTTTTAGCCGCTAGAGCCTCTACTTGCTCTAGGGTAATACCGTTCTTTTTCGCTAACTGTTGATATTTCTGTTTGCGCTTTTCATTCACTTCATTGACTAACTGCTGTACACCTTGGCCATTTTTTACCACACCAAGATAGCCTGATGTAGTTTCACCAACCAGACCCTGTGATTTAGCATCGTCAATAGAAATTGCGAATGCGGCGAAGCTCATACTGAGTCCAATAATTAGGGTAGAGATTGCTTTAAGCTTCATAAATCCTCCTTAGAATAGCTCACTGTCTTCGCTGAATAAGTTGTCGAGTTCTTTATCCACTTTCACACGGATCTCGTGATCGACTTTTACATTTAAGTTGATCGTTATGGGCTCTTTGGTTTCTACTTGCACCTTATGAGTACAAGCACTTAACACCAATAAAGCTGATATCACTAGCATCCATTTCATTCACTAACGCTCCTCTTTATTTAACGCATTTTCCACTTCGCGCGTGATCTCGTCGCTCAAGCGTAAGGCTCGTAATAAGGTAAACACATTTTCTGAGTGTGTATAGTTAAAGTTTACTGGTTGTTGTTGGCGTTTGTTAATTCCTGTAATTTTAACATCTAAATCCAACCAACCATCTTCACTTAAATTTACACCACTGTTCAACTGTTCAATCGTTAATTCGTCAAGTACACCTATCACCGTTTGTAAGCTGGGCTGCTGTGCTTTTAACGCATTAATTGACGCATTATTTTCAACCTTTAATAGCCCCTCACTAACATTATGAATATGACCAGAATCAATGCGTACCCCAGATGAAGAAACTTGTACTGGTAGCTTGCCCGAGATCAGCCCTCTGAGCTCAACACCAGCATCATGTCCAGAGGCGGCAATAAGGTCTAAACTCAGTTTATCTAACGATACCTGAACCTCCTGCGGCGTTGGTATAAGCTTAACTTCTTCAATGTTGATGCTACCGGCAAAAACTTGTGCACCAATATCTTTGAGTTTTACTATGCCAGCTTCACTGAGAAGTTGAGCTTGTATTGCTTGGACAATAACCCCAGCTCTCAACTCTTCAACACTCAGTGTGGTTGGTTTGAGTTGAATATTAGCTGAACCTAATTGGGCGGAGACATCAACCGCTGCATTTTGAATAAGCCGCTCATTAAATAACGCAGAGCCGTTTTGAATGCCACTATCTAAGGTAAATATGCGCGTGGATAAATCCCCTTCGAGTACTGCATAGAAGTTTCCATTCGTCATCTTTAATTCGGGTAAAAGGGCATCAATGTATGGCTGAAGCTGAGTGAGTTGCTGCGTGGGCACATGTAATTGTGCTGGATGTTTTAAGTTTGAGTATTGATGCTCAAACAACGCCTTTACACCATCAATATTAATCACATGTGACGCCATTAATCCGCGACTTTGCTGCCCTTTACTTTCAATGCTCACATTTTTCAAATTAAGATCAGCTAAGTTAACCTCTGCTACCTTAGTATTGCCCGACAAGGTTGAAAAGATCTCACCTGTCGCGACCGAGCCTTGCCAACGGAGTGTCTGCACTAACTCATTCAGTTTGTAATTCTGCTGTTGTATCTGTGCACTCATTAAGTTGAGGTTGATATCAAAATCGTGTGTAGGCTCTAACACCACTCGCCCGCTCAACGTGCTCTGCTCTGCAGTTACATTTTCGACATTCAGGTTTTGCAGTGTTGAATCAAGCGTTATCGCAAAACTCATTCCCTCAGGTAAGACTCTGTGTAGACGATGTTCACTTTTGAGTTTTGGCACATCTAGCTGCGCATGTAAATCAAGCTTCAGAGATGGATTATCAATCATTAAACCTGATGTCGACAACTGGGTTGAGAATATAGTCGGCTGAGCTTCAACTTTAATTAGCTCGGTTGGATCACCCGATATTTTGAAGCGGCTATTGAGCTCAAGGTTCTCAGCAATAACACCTTGCAGTGTAAGCTTTTGAAGGTCACTTGTGATTTCCCCGCTCATATCAACAAAATTTGGCCGCGCACTAAACGCTCCAGCCAGTGTATGCGCGCCCCACTTTTCATCGGCAAATTCAAGGCGAATATCACCATTGACGAAAGGCTCAGTTAAGTCGAATGCCAACTCGTTAACTTCAAGCTGTAACGACTTATCTTCCCCTATTACTTCGAGCGAACCTGTCGAGGCTGCTTTCGCAGAAATAATAATTTCACTCGGTAAACGAAGCTGCCAAGTACTAGGTAGCAGTTTGCGATATTCAGAATCAAAGCAATCAAGCGTTGATTTCGCTGAGATAGGCTCGGCAAGTGCTATCTTCCCCTGCTGGCTGGTTAAATCATACCGCCCTGACACAGCGCCAATATACGCAGCACTACCTTTACACTCAGCCTGTTCAAGCGCTAGTAAAGTCTCAAGCTCCATCTTTGCATCCAGAGCCACGCCATTGAATACAAGTTGGCTAGCTCCTGAAAGGGCTTGGATCTGAGGAGGTAGCAAAGTTCTAAGATACTCGCCACTTAGCTCAACATTTGCGGCAATACGCTCTGGCTGTAACGTAACTTCTGCAACGATGTCACCTGATACTACAAATTGATTCAGCTCGGTCTCTGAAATCGACACGATTAATGGCTTTGGTAATGGCTCACCAAATATGGATAGTTTGGCAACACGTATTTTGGGTCTGGCGATATCGAGTGGCAAAGCAAGGCGCTGTGGTTGAGCTGCATCTAACTTTTTGGGCGGAAGCAGTTGTATGTCAGCTTTTTCAATATTGACTTGCTGCATGCTTAGTTGCGCATCAAAAAGCTGGGCATTAAACGTCTCTGTCTGCACACACGCTTTTGTAATATGGATACGATTGAAGCCCGATAAGCGCCAGTCAAGACAGCTGATCTGAACTTCATTATCAGGCATAAAGTGTTTTATAGCCCAGAGCGACAAAGGAACTCTGGCAAGGTAAACCCCCACTAAAACACTGAGTATCAACACTAAGCTCCAAAGCCACTTTTTCATTCGTATCCCTAAAATATAATTGCTATTTTCCTTTCAGTTTACCCGATAGAAAATTATCGAGCCATGAATAAAAAAGGCCACCGAAGTGACCTTTTCTAATTTCTGCGTTAGCCTACTAGCTTACGCGCATTGCGGAACATGCGCATCCAAGGACTATCTTCTTGCCACTCATCAGGGTGCCAAGAGTTTGCCACTGCTCTGAATACACGCTCAGGGTGCGGCATCATCACAGTTGCGCGGCCGTCTGTTGAGGTCATACCGGTAATACCAGCAGGAGAGCCATTCGGGTTAGCGGGGTACTGAGTAGTTGGATTGCCGTAGTTATCAACAAACTTCACAGCAACTGAACCTGAATCCAATGCCGTTTGTACCGCTGCTTCACTTGCAAACTCAGCATGGCCTTCACCATGTGATACCGCGATTGGCATACGAGAACCAGCCATACCATCAAAGAAGATTGATGAACTTTGCTGCACTTCAACTAAGCTGAAACGCGCTTCAAAACGCTCTGATTTATTAGTGACAAAACGTGGCCAGTTTTCCGTGCCAGGGATCAGCTCTTTCAATGTAGAAAGCATCTGACAGCCATTACACACACCTAAACTGAAGGTATCTTGGCGTTGGAAGAAACCTTGGAATTGCTCACGTGCAGAGTCATGGAATAGGATTGATTTAGCCCAGCCTTCACCAGCACCTAAAACGTCACCGTATGAGAAGCCACCACATGCCACTAGGCCTTTGAAATGCTCTAGTGTTAAGCGACCTTCAAGGATATCACTCATGTGTACGTCGATTGCCGCAAAGCCAGCACGGTTAAATGCTGCAGCCATTTCAAGATGCGAGTTCACCCCCTGCTCACGTAAGATAGCAACTTGCGGCTTCACCCCTTTTGCAATGTAAGGCGCTGCGATGTCTTCATTTAGATCAAAGCTCAATTTAACGTTAAGGCCCGGATCTTTGTTATCGAACTTAGCGTCAAACTCTTGCTTCGCGCAATCTGGGTTATCACGTAGCGCTTGCATCTGGTAAGTGGTTTCAGCCCAAATAGTACGAAGCTCAGTGCGAGTATTTTCAAGTACCGTTTGACCATCACGAGTAAAGATAATTTTATCTTCACTATTTAGCGTACCGATGCGATGTGCAATATCAGCAATACCGTGCTCGGCAAATACTGCTTCAACCGCTGCAATGTCATCATTGCGAACTTGTAATACCGCACCTAGCTCTTCATTGAATAGTACTTCTATATCAGTACCTTGCAGCGTATCTAATTCAATGCTCACACCTGTGTGGCCAGCAAATGCCATTTCCGCGGCAGTGGTGAATAGACCACCGTCAGAGCGGTCGTGGTAAGCGATAAGCTTGCCAGATTCAACCAACGCTTGTACTGCATTGTAGAAGCCTTTTAATAGCTCTGGGCTGTCAACATCAGGGGTCTTGTCGCCAAGTTGCTTGTACACTTGCGCTAAGCTTGACGCACCAAGGCGGTTTTGACCAGCACCTAAGTCAAGTAGGAATAGACTGGTTTCACCCTTATCAGTACGAAGCTCAGGCGTGACTGTTTTGCGAATATCTTCAACACGACCAAATGCAGTGATGATAAGTGACAACGGCGCAGTCACTGACTTTTCTTCGCCATCTTCATCCCACTTTGTCTTCATCGACATTGAGTCTTTACCAACTGGGATTGTAAGACCTAGCGCAGGACATAGCTCTTCACCAACCGCTTTAACTGCTTCGTAAAGACCAGCATCTTCGCCTGGGTGACCCGCAGCCGCCATCCAGTTTGCAGAAAGTTTAATGTTGTTGAGGCTACCGATATTAGCACCAGCGATATTGGTTAGCGCTTCTGCTACTGCTAGACGAGCCGATGCTCCATAGTTAAGTAGTGCCGCGGGGGTGCGCTCACCCATGGACATCGCTTCACCGTGGTAAGTATCGTAAGTTGCCGCCGTTACCGCACAGTTAGCCACTGGTACCTGCCAAGGGCCAACCATTTGGTCACGTGCAACCAAACCCGTTACGGTTCTGTCACCAATCGTGATAAGGAAGGTTTTCTCAGCAATCGTTGGTAGGCGAAGTAAACGCTTAGCTGCATCGTCAAGTTCAATACCTGCGGTATCTAATGCTTTACCTTCTACATGCTTTGACTCAACATCACGGTGCATTTTAGGCGGCTTACCAAGCAATACGTCTAGTGGTAAATCAACCGGATTATTATCAAAGTGGCTATCGGCGACGGTTAGGTGACGCTCTTCTGTCGCTTCACCAATCACCGCATATTGTGCGCGCTCACGCTTACAAATTGCTTCAAAGCGAGCAAAGTCTTCCGCTGCAACTGCCAATACATAACGCTCTTGTGACTCGTTACACCAGATTTCGTGTGGTGCCATGCCTGGCTCATCATTCGGGATATTACGCAGCTGGAATTTACCACCACGGCCGCCGTCGTCGACAAGTTCAGGGAATGCGTTTGATAAACCACCCGCGCCCACATCGTGAATAAACGCAATTGGGTTATCATCACCAAGTTGCCAACATTTGTCGATCACTTCCTGACAACGACGTTCCATCTCAGGGTTTTCACGCTGAACAGAAGCAAAGTCTAAATCTTCGTTTGATTGGCCAGATGCCATTGATGAAGCAGCCCCGCCGCCAAGGCCGATGTTCATTGCAGGACCACCAAGTGCGATTAGCTTAGCACCTACAGGGATTGAGCCTTTTTGCACGTGATCTTCACGGATGTTACCTAAACCACCTGCGATCATGATTGGCTTGTGGTAACCACGTACTTCAGCGCCGTTATGGCTTTCTACTTTTTCTTCGTAGGTACGGAAGTAACCCAAGAGGTTTGGACGACCAAATTCGTTGTTAAATGCTGCACCGCCAAGAGGGCCATCAAGCATGATGTCTAAAGCATTAACAATGCGTCCTGGTTTACCAAAGTTAGTTTCCCAAGGTTGCTCAAAACCTGGAATACGAAGGTTAGAAACGGTGAAACCAACTAAACCTGCTTTTGGCTTAGAACCTCGACCGGTTGCACCTTCATCGCGGATCTCACCACCGGAACCTGTTGATGCGCCAGAAAATGGCGCAATCGCCGTTGGGTGGTTGTGCGTTTCCACTTTCATCAGAATGTGGATATCTTCCTCGTGGTAAGCGTACTCCCCGTCAGTATTTGGGAAGAAACGGCCAGCTTTAGAGCCGGTCATAACCGCAGCGTTATCTTTATACGCCGACAATACATTGTCGCTATTGGTTTCGTAGGTGTTTTTAATCATTTTAAACAGCGACTTAGGCTGCTCTACACCATCGATAGTCCAATCGGCGTTGAAAATTTTGTGACGACAGTGCTCAGAGTTCGCTTGAGCGAACATGAAAAGCTCAATGTCGTTAGGGTTACGACCAAGCTTTTCAAAGCTTTCGACTAAGTAATCAATTTCGTCATCAGCAAGTGCAAAGCCCTGCTCAACATTCGCAACCGCTAATGCTTCACGGCCGCCGCCAAGAATATCCACTGAAGACATTGGGCGAGGCGTTTCGGTGCGGAATAATTTAGCTGCATCATCAAGTTCTGTATGAACCGATTCTGTCATGCGGTCATGAAGTAACTGCGCAACTTCTTCAAACTGAGTTTGTGTTAGTTCACCCTCAACATAATAAGCAATACCACGTTCAACACGGTGTACTTGTGTAAGACCACAGTTGTTTGCAATATCTGTCGCTTTAGAAGCCCAAGGAGAGATAGTGCCGACTCTTGGTGTGACCAAGATCAGTTTGCCCTCAGGCTTATGCTCAGTAATAGTCGGTCCGTACTTTAACAGGCTGTTTAGCTTGGTTAATTCAGTCTCTGAAAGCTCAGCCGTTAAATCAGCAAAGTGCATGAACTCGGCATAAACATTGGTAACTGGTAATTGAGCTGCAGCGCAGGTTTTAAGGATCTTTTGGACTTTGAAATCTGAAAGTGCAGGTGCACCACGTAGGATTAACATAGGTATTTTCATCCGGGGTTAAGGATTGAACGATATCTTGGGCGCTCATTATAGTGGAAATAGCGCTTGGAATTAACACTAATTTGTCAAAACTAGAAAATATCATGCAAATCTATCATTACCTTAAGTTAATTCGGCTTTTGCAATTATGATTTTGCTGCGGTAAGTTGATAATTCGAGCGCACAAGAGATCTGGGCCATGTTAAAATACATCTTTATGTGCTTTGTTGTCCTCTTTTTAGTTGGGTGCGACAAAGCCCCACTTAATCAATTACAGCAGATAAAACAAAATAAAGTATTGCGTGTTGGTACGCTTGCGGGCCCGGGAAACTACTATCAAGGTACCGCTGGAGAGCAAGGCTTTGAGTATGAACTGACGAGTGAGTTTGCTAATGAGCTTGGCGTTGCATTACACATTGTCCCCTATTTTAGTTTAGATGAACTATTCGCAAGATTAGACGCTGGAGATCTCGATATCGTCGCTTCAGCGATTAGCTTTCACCCATCAAGAACAGCGCAATATCGCTTTGGCCCAACCTACAGAACGATCAGTCAGAAGCTTGTCTACAAACAAGGCAGAGACTGGCCAAGAGACTTTGATGATATTAACGCACCTATCACAGTACTGGCACATAGCAACCATGTCATTGCATTAGAGGAAGCCAAAATTCAATATCCTCATTTAACATGGGATGTTGTGTCTGATAAGGGAGAAGAAGAGTTACTACAAGCCATCATTGATGGAGAGATTGACTATACCATTACAGATTCTCACTCATTAGCTTTATTTCGTCGTTATCACCCAACAGTGAGTATTGCTTTTTCTGTTACCCAAGATGAGCACGTAGCATGGATGATGCGCAGTGAAAAAGATGACTCTCTTTATGCCTTACTGCCCGCTTTTTTTGCTCGTGCAAAAAAAAATAACTTATTAGCAACTTTAGAAGAAAAGTACTTTGGTCACGTTGAAGAATTTAATTATGTTAACACTCTAGCATTTGTAGAGGCTGTTCACAGCACCCTCCCCACATATCTAAAGTGGTTCAAAGAATATTCTACACAACACAATATAGATTGGCGCCTGCTTGCGGCAGTAAGTTATCAGGAGTCGATGTGGGATCCAAAAGCAAAATCGCCCACAGGAGTCAGAGGGATCATGATGTTAACTCAACCTACAGCTAAACAAGTTGGAGTAACGAATCGCCTCAACGCCAAGCAAAATATAGAAGGTGGAGCAAAATATTTGCGTATTCTATTTAATCGTATGCCCGACGAAATACAGCAACCAGATAGCACTTGGCTCGCATTAGCCTCATACAATGTTGGCTGGGGACATGTCCGTGATGCGCGCGCTATCACAAAAGAGCAAGGGGGGGATCCAAATAACTGGGCTGACGTTAAAAAACGACTACCACTGCTTACTAAAAAGCGCTACTATCGAAATACAAAATATGGATATGCTCGTGGTGATGTTGCGGTTACGTATGTAGATAATATTCGCCGCTATTATGACGCGTTAGTATGGCTAGAGGAGAATGGCGCGCTCCTTCCTGATGACAACATAACTTCTTCGCAAGCAATCCCTGAAACAAACCAAAAACAACCTCATGATGTCGCTAAAAAATAGTGACTAATAATTACTGTTGTGGCTTGATAAATGCACTAAGCGGTCATAAATCTGTCACAGGCATCACGTATTAATACTAAGTTACTGTTGGGGAATAGCCCCATTTAATCTCTCACATTCGGAGGTTCTATGTTGAGAAGACGTCGGAATCATCAGTTTAAACGCAATACCAAGTACACGTCACCAAATCGCCGTCGTGTAATGATGAAAAATGCACACAGAAAAATGCTGCTTCGCCATCGTATTTTTGCTCTTATTCAAATGGAAGAGCAAAGAGAAACAAGTACAGCATCGACGGTAGTACAACCCTAAGTACTACCTTGTTTCAACTTCTTTGCAGCCTTAATCTCTTTTCGTCTGCGCTTAAAAAAAGCAGACAGCTTGTTTCCACACACCTCTGCTAGCACGCCAGATGTCACCTCTATTTGGTGATTCAGTTTCTCATGCTGTAATAAGTTCATAATTGAACCCGCAGCGCCGGTTTTCGCGTCTGGGGCACCAAACACAACTCGCTTTAAACGGCTATGAACAAGCAAACCTGCACACATAGGACAAGGTTCAAGTGTCACGTATAACGTACAATCAATAAGTCGGTAGTTTTCGATGACTTTACCTGCTTCTCGAATAGCCACCATTTCAGCATGTGCAGAAGCATCATGGCAGGTGATGGAACGATTCCAGCCAGCAGCTATCATTTCCCCCTCTTTCACCACTACCGCCCCCACAGGGATTTCATTTTCCGCTTCAGCTTTGTCTGCATATTTAAGCGCTAACTGCATCCAATATTCATCGTCTTTTACTTCTGACATGATTTGCCTAACCGTCTATTCACTTAAAATCAGAGTATACCACCTTCAGCGTTGGCACGGTTAAGCTGCTATTCTTAAATAAACTTAGTCATAGATAAAGCTGCTTTTATAAGCAAACTCAAGATGTTACCAACATTTTTTTAATATTTTACGGAGTTTATTAGTAATTTTCGCAATTTTGCCGTGGCTCATAGGGTAGGATTTACGCTATAATTCGCCGCTTTTTTTATTTCGTAAGCTCAAAAACACACGGGTAGAATATGAAATTTCCGGGACGCCGTAGGCATAAACACTATTTTCCGGTGGAAGATAAAGATCCGCTTATTAACCAGTTACACGCTGATGATCGGCTAAAAAGGAGCTATATCTGCGGTATAGACCAAATCGTCGTTGATATTGAGGCCAAAGTGGATCAAGCATTTCTTGATGAGTTCCACTTACAGCGCGGTATGTCACAAGTGATAGACAATGATGTCACCAACGCCCTATACGATAGGCTAAAACGTGATGACATGATCGACTATGAATTTGCTGGCGGTACCATTGGTAATACCATGCACAACTATTCAGTTTTAGCGGACGACCGTTCTGTTTTGCTTGGGGTTATGAGTGAAAACATTAAAATTGGTAGCTACGCCTATAAATTTTTATGTAACACCTCAAGCCGAGTAGACTTGGACTACCTACAACCAGTAGATGGGCCTATAGGTCGCTGTTTTACACTGATCGATGACAGTGGCGAGCGTACTTTTGCTATCAGCGCAGGACTGATGAATCATCTACGTCCAGAATCTATCTGCCAAACGCTTATCCAAGAATCATCAGCGTTAGTGATCAGCGCTTATTTGATGCGCACCAGTGGCGATGAAACAATGACTCAAGCCACCATGCAAGCGGTTGAGTATGCAAACAAAGCAGGAGTTCCAGTAGTACTCACTTTAGGAACTAAATTTTTAATTGAACAAGATCCTGTTTGGTGGGCTGATTTTGTAGCGAAACATGTCGACATTTTGGCAATGAACGAAGAAGAAGGCGAAGCGATTACAGGGCATAGCGATCCGCTCCTTGCTGCTGATAAAGCACTAGATTGGGTTGATCTTGTCATTTGTACAGCAGGCCCTAAAGGATTGTTTATGGCAGGTTACGTCGATGATAGCTGTAAACGAGAAACTGAGTACCCACTTCTGCCAGGCGCAATTCCAGAGTTTAATCGTTACGAATTTTCTCGTGCAATGAAAAAGTCACTATGCCAACAGCCTATTAAGGCATACAGCCATACGGCACCATACATGGGTGGGCCGGACATTATCAAGAACACTAATGGTGCTGGCGATTGTGCACTTGCCGCAGTATTGCATGATATTTGCGCTAACGAATATCATAAGTTAAATGTACCAAACTCAGCAAAGCATGAACAAAGCGCGATTACCTACTCATCCCTTGCACAGATCAGTAAATACGCTAACAGAGCAAGTTATGAGGTTTTGGTTCAGCATTCACCAAGGCTCTCCAGAGGACTTCCCGAGCGAGAAGACTCACTAGAACAATCGTACTGGGAACAGTAACTCTCAAAATAAAAATGGCGACTCAGGTCGCTATTTTTATTTTGGCTTAGATTGGTAGCTAGCAAAATATGATTATTTAAAGCTTTATTTTTTACTTTAGCGACTTAAAAAATGGCAGTGCCAAGTTCATTGGATAAATATTCAAGTGCAGCAATCCCAGCTAATGAGTTACCAACTTTATCTAAACCAGGCGACCATACTGAGATAGTAAAGCGATTAGGCACTATTGCTATTATTGCTCCTCCTACACCTGATTTACCCGGCATGCCAACTCGATAGCCAAAGTCACCCGCAGCATCATAAAGGCCGCTTGTGAATAGTAGAGAATTCATTTGCTTAGTTTGCTTTTTAGAAAGTATGTGTTGTCCTGATATGCTGCATTCCCCTTGGTTGGAAAGGTATGAAAATGACCTTGCTAGCTCTGTCGTATTCATTTCAATCGCACAGAAGTTAAAATACGACCACAGCACATCTTCTACTTCATTATTGAAGTTACCAAACGATTTCATTAAATAAGCCATAGCCGCATTGCGATAGCGATGATCGTACTCGGACTGGGCAACAATCTTATTAATGCATAATTTATTGTTACCTGACATTGCTCTATAGCTCTCCAACATCGTGTGGATCGGTGCGGATAACCGAGAGTAGAGTGCGTCACAAGTAACAATAGCACCTGCATTTATAAACGGATTTCTGGGGATCCCATTTTCAAACTCAAGCTGAGTTAAAGAATTAAATGCAGTGCCTGAAGGCTCTTTTCCAACTCGCTGCCAAAGTTCATCACCATAACGTTGTAATGCCAAAGTCAGAGTCATCACTTTAGAAACTGACTGTATTGTAAATCTCGCAGTGACATCACCTGCACTATATGTTTCACCATCAATAGTGTGTAAAGCAACAGAAAACTGCTCAAGCGGCTGCTGAGCCAATGCGGGTATATAGTTTGCTACTTTACCTTGACGTAGTAACGGCTTAACACGCTGGACAGCCTGCTCTAAAATATCTTGATAATTTGACATAGATTCTAAGATTTACACATACGACGATTAGTGGGATTGTATCAAAAAAGGCCCCGAGGGGCCTTGTGGATAATCTGAATTTTACTTAAGTTCCATTTCTTGAATGATCTCATGCGCAATAGGTGGGGTGGTGCTCACTGGCTTTTGGTGTTTATTTGCTTTGAGCTGACCCTTACGATGTTTTAAAGCTGAATCCAGCTTTTTAGACGCTTTAGCTATTGCCGGATACATTACTTCATCCTCGCCTTTTACCGATATTCGGCTTCCTGCGTAGTTTGTACTTATCTCCGTATAAAATTGTTTGTGTTCTTTACTGACGATGATGTCAAGGGATAACAACGATGGAAAGTGGTTAGCAATTTTGGCAAACTTTTCATGAACGTGGTTTTTAACAGCATCGGTTACATCTACGTGATGGCCAGACAAATTAATCTTCATATGCAATCCTTCTTTTGCGTTTACCCTTAACAATAGTATTGGCACGATTGTGTTATTTCTCAAGAGCCTTAACAGAAATTTATTACAAAAATTGGAAGGAAACTGATTCTTATCAAAAGAAGTTATAATAAAATATTTTATTAGCCAAGACTCTGGCATGGCTTGCCTAGTGCCCTAATAGGCTTGAGCCGTGACTAAAAAGTAGGATTATTCATTATTCTTCAGCTTGGCTTAATACCAATTATCTTAATTAAACGAACTACTTTAAAGCGAGAAAAGCTTGTCGATAACTCCACTACCGCGTCCTGCTATCGCTAAGGTGCCTACATCCAGATAAGCAAGACAAAAATTTTGCTATTTAGTTATTCTAAATAAGAAATTTTTAACACTGTTAGCGTCAGATTTAGTTCTTCCAATTGAGCAAGTATTAAGACAAATTGGTATTAGGTGAGGTACATAGCGGTGTATGAATTAGTTAGGTATAAAAAAAGCCCAATTAAGGGCTTTTTATCATATGTTTTTTGAATTAAAGGCCCGCACGCTCTTTGATAACTGCAATTAGAGGTGAACCACCATGGTTTGCCTCTGCCCACGCTAGGTCTTTACCATCCTCTAATGCACTTTTAGGAATACTTTTAACAATGTACTCACCAGCATCACTCGCATTGCTAGCGATAGCATGTCTTAGTAGATTATTACCGTTACACTGAACACCATCATAAATATTACGCATTTTAAGACGAGCAGTTTTTAGCGCCTTACGAATACGGTTTTTGTCATCAGCAGCAATATATTCACATAGAGAGAGCGCCAACTGATCGTTTGCACTTGCTGGTTTGCTAAAAGAAAAAGCTGCAACAGCAATAGATACTGACAGTAGCACGGTAGTTAATTTCATTACACAGACCCTTTAATACTTTGTTCGTAGCATATAACTGACTATATTTTAGCAACCTAAACAATTGTTAGCAAGAAACTCATAGTTTTTTGTGTAGAGTTACGAATTTATAACTATGGTTATTACGCTCGTCAGGTTCGTTACACTCTGTTTCGACCTCGCGCCACTCTCCAAACTTTTTGTAATCAGGAAACTGCGTATCCCCCTCTACATCAAGGTCGATAAAGGTCAAATAGAGACGCTGAGCATACGGTAAAAATATGTCATAAATATGACCACCACCAATTATCATAATTTCTTCATAATTAGAGACTACTTTTAACGCAGCCTCAGGAGTAGAAACTACTTCTATACCTTCATGTGTGTAGTCACTATTTCGTGAAATAACGATATTTCTTCTACCAGGTAAAGGCCTACCAATGGACTCAAATGTTTTTCGTCCCATGATCACAGGTTTCCCTAGAGTGATTTTTTTAAAGTGCTGAAGATCAGCAGGTAGATCCCAAGGCATATCGTTATCTTTTCCGATGACACGATTGTTTGCCATTGCTGCTATCATTGAAATTACCACAATGTACCTTATTAGTATTTTAGTATTAGTTTTTGAAACGCTATTTGGTATTACGAACAGTATAACACCTAATATCAATTTGCTTAATTAAGTGGTCTATTTTGAGGCGAGAAAATCTTGTCGATAACTAGGCAAAAATTTTGCTATTTAGTTGTTCTAAATGAGAAATTTTAACGCTGTTAGCGTCAGATTTACTCCTTCAAATTGAGCAAGTATTAAGTCAAATTGGTATAACAATCATGATACAGAAAATGGAAAAAGAAATAGCAAAAAGGCCCTGAATGGGCCTTTCAAACTAATCAATGAGAATTGGAGCGATATAACTAACGCTCGTAGATGACTTCTACATCATAGTCATCGTCGTCCCAGTCATCCCAATCATCATCGTCATTGTTGTCGTTTTTAGTTGCATGCCTGTGATAGGTATCCCACTTAAACTCAACTTCTTCTTGCTGCTCTTCCTCAAACTTGTCTTTTGGCATGCTTTCAAGCAAATTCATAATATCAAAGCATAAAGGTTGCGTATTAAGCTTATTTGCTGCGGAGATCATGTAAAAGTTTTCTGCGTCTAGCTCGTGTGCAATACGCGAGCAAACTTCTTCTCTTTCTTCCTCAAGCAATAAATCAACTTTATTCAACACTAGCCAGCGTGGCTTTTCTGCCAATTTAGGGCTGTATTGATGTAATTCGTTAATGATTGCAAAGCCATTTTCAATCGGATCACTACCATCAACTGGCATCACATCAATAATGTGCAATAACACTCGACAGCGCTCTAAATGCTTTAAGAATCGAATACCAAGGCCAGCACCATCAGCTGCACCTTCAATCAATCCCGGAATATCTGCAATTACAAACGACTTACTCGCTTCTGGGCGAACAACACCTAAATTAGGCACAAGCGTGGTAAACGGGTAATCTGCTACTTTAGGCTTTGCAGCTGAAACACTACGAATAAATGTCGATTTGCCAGCGTTGGGCAGACCTAATAGACCAACATCGGCCAAAAGCATAAGCTCTAGACGTAGATTACGAACTTCCCCTGCGGTACCTAATGTCTTCTGTCTTGGTGCACGGTTTGTACTGGACTTAAATCGCGTATTTCCAAGGCCATGAAAACCACCTTTAGCAACAATTAACTTTTGTTCATGCTTAGTTAAATCGCCAAGACATTCTTCGGTATCAACATCAGTAACACGAGTACCGACCGGTACTTTGAGTACCAAGTCTTGACCCTTCTTACCGGTGCAATTTCTGCCTTGACCATTAGTGCCGCGCTCAGCTCGGTGAAAACGTTCAAACTGATAGTCGATAAGCGTATTTAAGTTTTCATCAGCCTCAAGGAATACACTCCCGCCATCACCGCCATCACCTCCGTCTGGGCCGCCATCTGGCACAAACTTTTCGCGGCGGAATGAAACGACACCACTGCCCCCATCTCCGGCTTCCGCTCTAATTTCTACTTCATCGACAAACTTCATGGTTTAAACTCTTTAACTCTGTCTGAATTCTCTTCGCTATTATAGCAGTAGCGACAAGTCGCTCCTAATATCAATTGTATTAATACAACTTGATATAGCTAAATTTGGTAATTAATGCACTAAAAACAAAAAAACCCCGCCTAAGCGGGGTTTTTAGTATTTAATACCGATTACTCAGCTACGATGCTAACGTATTTACGGTTTAAAGGACCTTTCTGCTCAAAAACAACTTTACCGTCTGCTTTTGCGAAGATTGTGTGGTCTTTACCGATACCTGCGTTAGTACCAGCGTGGAACTTAGTACCACGTTGACGAACGATGATGTTACCCGCTAAAACTGATTCGCCACCAAAACGTTTAACACCTAAGCGTTTACTTTCTGAATCGCGACCGTTACGAGTACTACCAGCTGCCTTCTTATGTGCCATCTATCTGTACCTCTAAAAAATTAAGCGCTAATGCCAGTGATTTTAACTTCAGTGAACCACTGACGGTGGCCCATCTGCTTACGAGAATGCTTACGACGTCTAAACTTAACAATCTTAATCTTCTCGCCACGACCGTGAGAAACAACTTCAGCTGTTACTTTGCCACCGTTAACGAACGGTGCACCGATCTCGATCTTTTCACCATCAGCAATTAGAAGTACTGAATCAAATTCAACTGCTGCACCAGTTTCAACGTTTAGCTTTTCTAAACGAATAGTTTGACCTTCAGTCACACGGTGCTGTTTACCACCACTTTGGAAAACCGCGTACATAATTAACTCCGTCTGTGCGCCCTCAAATCGACGCAACTTAATATTCTTCAATAGGGCGCGAAGTTTACGCTAATGCGTATCTTGGCGCAAGTGTAAATTTGAAGAAAGTGAATAAAATTTAGCTCGCATGAGGGCAATCAAATATTTTCCCCTATTCTAGTCAAAAAAATGTCAAAGCCAAGCTATTTTTTATCCGAACTACCCTCCTAACGTATGGTCATTTCAATTACCTAAAACTGATACTCTGGATAAATTCCACACCAAAAGAGGTATCTTCTTTGAGTGATAAAAAGAACAAAAATTAAGCATAAAAACGTTTTTTTATAAGCAACTACGACAATTTATCGAGTCGATGGTTTTTTTGTAGTACAATCGCTGCGTTTATTCATTTTCGGTTAATAGATTGGCTCGGAGCACAATGGATATAAAAACTATCCAAAATTTGGTTGAGCAAGACATGCTTGGTGTCAACCAACTTATACATGAACAAATGCAATCTGATGTTGCGCTTGTAAAGCAGTTAGGTTTATACATTGTGAACAGCGGAGGTAAGCGCATCCGTCCGATGTTAGCCCTTTTGGCCGCCAGAGCATTAGGTTATGAAGGTGATAAACACATCACATTGGCGACAATTGTCGAGTTCATACACACGGCAACCTTACTCCATGATGACGTAGTTGATGAATCGGCGTTGCGCCGTGGAGAGCCTACCGCGAATGCCGAGTTTGGTAATGCTGCCAGTGTCTTAGTCGGTGACTTTATCTACACCCGCTCATTTCAGCTTATGGTTGGCCTTGGCAATATGGAGGTGATGCAGATCCTTGCTGATGCTACTAATATAATCGCCGAAGGTGAAGTGTTACAGCTTATGAACTGTAATGACCCAGATACCAGCGAGCAGAGTTACATGCAGGTTATTTACAGCAAAACCGCAAAACTCTTTGAAGCAGCAACCCTGTTGCCAGCCGTTGTATTAGAACAATCCGATGAGATAAAAACAGCGCTCAAGCTATACGGCATGCACCTAGGCACCGCCTTTCAGCTTGTAGATGACATTCTTGATTACAGTGCTAACGCAGAGCTTTTGGGTAAAAATATCGGTGATGACCTTGCTGAAGGAAAGCCGACGCTGCCGCTAATTTATGCTATGAAGCATGCGAATGAGCAGCAAACTGCGCAAATTCGCACAGCAATCGAAAGTGGTAATGGGCTTGAGCACCTCGAAGAAATATTAGCCACTCTAGCAGAGACAAAAGCGCTCGATTTTACTATGGAAAAAGCACAAGAAGAGGCGCGTAAAGCAATAGAACAACTTGATGTGCTGCCTGATTCAGACCATAAAGAAGCGCTTGTTGCGCTAGCAAAGCTATCAGTAGACAGAGAGTACTAATTCACTGTTAAAGACAAAACCGATTAGTAAAAAGGTCGCATAAGCGACCTTTTTACTTCTCTGGAGGCCTATAGCCTTCAATTTCAACGTCTTTATTTTCAAACAAAAAACCAACCATCTGCTCTTCAAGTAGCTGTCTGTGCTCAGGATCCATCATATTTAAGTGTTTTTCATTGATAAGCATGGTCTGCTTGTGCTGCCATTGTTGCCATGCTTCTTTGGAGATATTATTAAAAATACGCTCTCCAACCTCACCTGGATAAAGTTGGAAGTCCAATCCTGGCGCCTCTTTTTGTAACTTTTGACAAAATACGGTACGAGCCATAAGTTTCTACCTCTTCAATTTTATTTGTGCACTTTCAATTTGTGGCACAGCTGATGTCTTCAGTTTACCCTATTGCAGCTAAGACTTTAACCAACTTTTTAGTCGGTGCCGCTAACCCGACTTCTGGAGGATTATGAAGGTCAAACCACAATAACTGATGATCATGCACACAATCTGTTGGGTGAGTCACTTCGATAACAACTGGTGTGATGGTTAATTCAAAATGCGTAAAAATATGCACAAAGGGCTCTAAGGTATTAATGCTAGCCGCAACTATGTCTTGCTGGGCGATAAAAGTATTAACCTCAGCAGACTCTGAGAATTCAAAAAACCCAAATAAGCCTCCCCAGATCCCACTTGAAGGGCGTTTTTCCATCAGTACCTTTTCACCGCATTTAATAATGAGGTGATGAGCACGCTTTTTTGGCTTGTCTTTTTTGGGTTTAGGATTTGGAAACTCTTTCACCCGATTATTTTTGAACGCTGAACACTCTTCAACTAACGGGCAAACATCACAGTTTGGCTTGCTTCTTGTACACACGCCGGATCCTAAATCCATCATAGCCTGATTAAACGCTCTTACATCACCACTTGGTGTGACAGCATCACTCAAAGACCACAATTGGTTTTCGACTTTTTTTACTCCGTACCAACCTTCAACCATATAAAACCTAGCTAGTACTCGCTTTACATTACCATCGAGTATTGGGTGGTGCTGACCAAGCGCAAGGGAGAGAATTGCGCCAGCTGTTGAGCGACCTATTCCTGGTAAATCTATAACGGCTTCTAATGTTTCTGGAAATTTGCCATGATATTTATCTCTGATCACTTTGGCGGCTTTGTGAAGGTTTCTCGCGCGAGCGTAATAACCTAAACCAGTCCAATGGTGTAGCACTTCATCTTCTGGCGCATCAGCCAGTTCAATTACCGTTGGGAAGCGCGCCATAAAGCGCTCAAAATAGGGAATAACCGTAGTTACTTGAGTCTGCTGTAACATTACCTCAGAAATCCATACTTTGTACGGTGTTTTTCCGAGTTGCCACGGCAGTGTTTTTCTACCATGAAGGTGATACCAAGACACAACTTGCTCACCAAACCACTTAGCTTGTTGCTGGCTAACGTTCATAAACCTGACTAGTACTTGCTACAAAAGCCGCCAGTGTAATCACAATTGCTTTAATAGTCACCACGTAAAATTTCACTCTATACTTGTTTATTGCCAACTGAATGACGATAATGTGCGACCATTTTCACCAGCATAGAAATGACCATGAACGAATCAAGCAAAAATGCGCTCGAACAGGCGCAGGAAGAAGGCAAGTACATCAGAAAAGTGCGTAGCTTTGTTAAGCGTGAAGGACGTCTAACTAAAGGCCAGGCAGCTGCATTGGAAAAATGTTGGCCGAGTATGGGGTTAGAGCATACACAAGGCTTGCTTGACTTTACTGAGGTGTTTGGAAATAACAATGAAGTCGTTCTGGAAATTGGCTTTGGTATGGGTAAATCACTAGTCGAAATGGCTAAAAATAACCCTCAGCAAAACTTTATTGGTATTGAAGTCCATCGTCCAGGTGTTGGCGCGTGCTTGATGGATGCAGATGAGCAGGACATCAAAAACTTACGTGTATTTGAACATGATGCTGTCGAAATTCTCGCTGACTGTATTGCCGATGGCAGCCTTGCTAAACTACAGCTATTCTTCCCTGATCCGTGGCATAAAAAACGCCACCACAAACGCCGTATTGTCCAACTTGAGTTTGCTGAGAAAATTCGTCAAAAATTAAAAGTTGGTGGCGTGTTCCATATGGCAACGGACTGGGAAAACTACGCAGAGCACATGCTTGAAGTGATGAGTACGGCACCCGGTTATAAAAATCAGTCGCAAAGCAATGACTATGTTCCTCGCCCAGACTTTAGACCTCTGACCAAATTCGAGCAACGTGGTCACCGCTTAGGGCACGGTGTTTGGGACTTGATGTTTGAACGCATCGATTAATTATTGTGGAGCGTATTTTCGCTCCTTTCATTTCTCTCAATACAGCACTCACAGCTTTATCTAGGAGTTAGCGTTGCAATTTACCAACCCCAGCTTGTTATTACTTCGAAATGAAGAAGAACTCATTGCCAATAATATTCTGGTAATCAATCATCCTCGAGATGGTTTTTTACGTGAATTGAAAGCGCTAAATCCCAATTCAGCGATCCATGCTTTTAGCTTTGATTTTGCAGATCATACACATGCAAATAATATTGCCGGTGTGAGTAGTCATGTTGGTCATCAGTTACCGGCTTTACAAAACTGTGATCTCGTTATTTATTACTACCCTAAATCAAAGCCTGAAGCGCAGATGGTATTTGATAACATTCGTTATTTAAGCACTGACGAAACACGACTGCTCGTCGTTGGTGACAATAAAGGCGGAGTAAAAAGTGCTGAAAAGCAGCTAAAAGAACACTCTGAGCATTGCTACAAGTTAGACAGTGCAAAACACTGCATTTTGTACGAATTCAACCAATTAACCAGCAATCCAAACTTTGAGTTAGATCGGTATGTTCAAGAGTTTACTGTACGTATCGCCGACACAGAGTTTACTGCCGCTAGTTTACCTGGAGTATTTAACCACGGTAAGCTTGATGCTGGGACAAAATTGTTGCTGGAGAGTATCACTCTGCCTTATAAAGGGAAGGTACTAGACTTTGGTTGTGGTGCAGGAATTATAACTTGTTACTCGTTGCTAAAAAGCCCAACTCTTAAATTTACCTGTTTAGACGTCAATGCCCTCGCGCTGTACGCGACTCAAAAAACCTTGGCTTTGAACGGGCTCAACGCAACCTTACTGTTGAGTGATGGACTGAGTGAATTAAGCGGTAAGTTTAACTTAATCCTCAGTAATCCACCATTTCATACAGGCATCTCTACTGATTATGGAATTGCTGAACAGTTCTTGCAGAACATTAAGCGTTTTATGGAGGCAAAATCAACTATCCAGTTGGTCGCTAATAGCTTCTTAAAGTATCCGCCAATATTAGAAGCACAATTTAGTCAATTTGAAACAGTCAACAAAAATACAAAGTTCGCCGTATATAAAGCACAATAACACTACTAACCTATAAGGTTTACTTGAAAATTAAGTAAACCTTCGCTGAAATCTGCCTTTTATCTTTTCATTTTCAAAGATTTGCTCTACTTTATTATAATGAGTGTTTGGGATCCCAATACTCTGTTAGCCGCAGCTAAGGCTGATCATCCAGCTGGAATAAGAATGAGTAAGCAATTAACCAAAACAAGCATAAGAAAAGTATTGATCAGCGCAGTGATGCTTGTAACTGCATTGTGCTTGTCTTTATCTATATCCATCTCAACGTATTTAGATGTAAAGGAACAAAGACAACTCATTATTAATAAAATTGAGATGATAGCTGATATCATTTCTTTCAACTCTCAAATAACCATTTTATTTGATGACAGGAAAACTGAAGATGCACGCCTAAAATCTTTTCAGCACGTTGATATTATTAAAAATATTCACATATATGCAATTGATGATGTCACCAATAGGCCAGTGTTTTTCACAAGTTATAATGCAAGTAGAACACCTCCAGTTCCTCTCAAAGTAAACCAAATTGATGAACTCTTAACTCCTAGAGTCTCAGAAGATCACATCGAGCTTGTGAGGCCCGTTATTTACGAAGGTAATATTGAAGGCTACGTATATGTTCGAGGTGGCCTTGAACGCTTATCTAATTATATCAATCAGAAAATTTTGGTTGATATTGCCCTCACCTTATTTGTATTGGTTCTCGTTTTATTAGTTTCTAGAGGCATACAAAAACGCATTGCAACACCAATTGAGGGGCTTTCGACCCTACTTCAAGATGTGTCTAAAAACCACAATTACAATGCCAGAGCTCCTGGCAGTCACATCGCAGAGCTAAATGTACTTGCTAACAACCTCAACATAATGCTGGCCAGAACAGAAAACCAACTTGAACGCCACAAAGCTGACAAACAAGAAATAAAACAGCTAAACCAAAGCCTTGAAGAAAAAGTGAACCAACGCACCATCGCACTCAGAGAGGCTAACCAAGAGCTGCTCAACGCTCTCGAACGAATGCACCAATATCAGAATCAAATCATTGAAAACGAAAAAATGGCATCTTTGGGGCAAATGGTGGCTGGAGTAGCCCATGAAGTAAATACACCAATTGGTTTAGGTATAACTGGCTCGACACTGTTACGAGATAAATTGTCAGACATCAATGATGCATTTCAGAGCAAGTCCCTCACCTCTAAGCAACTAGAAAGGTTCATTGGTGACGGTATCGAAAATTTAGATCTCATCTATCGAAACCTAAATCGTGCAGCTGAGCTCGTTTCTAGCTTTAAGCGCCTTGCTGTAAGCCAAGACTTAGAAGTAAACTCGAAAATAGAACTTTCTAATCTACTCACAGAAGTCGTCGCCTCTTTACGAGCTGAAATTGCGACCAAACAACCAGAGATCAGCATTCACTGTGACAAGGGTCTTGAAATTGAAAGCAAAGCTGGACCTTTACAACAAGTATTAGAGCAGTTGATTTCGAACTCATTACTACATGGTTTTAAAGATCAGCAAAACAACATTATAAATATTACTGTTACCTCAAGCTCAGAGCATCTAAAGCTGGAGTACTTTGATAATGGAGGAGGCGTTCCAAAAGCAATTAAAAAGCGAATTTTTGACCCCTTTGTAACGACACGCCGTGGTGAGGGCGGTAGCGGTTTAGGTATGCACCTAGTTTATAACCTAGTTACACAAGCGCTTGGGGGCTCAATTGCTTTAGATGAAGAGTGTAAAAAAGGCGCAAGGTTTATTATTACACTTCCTCTTTCTGGAAACGTACAATGAAGCGCTGCTGTATTATCATAATATGCTTATTTGCATCTATGGTTCTACATGCAAAAACGCCTGATCAAGTACGTTCTGCTTTTTTATATCAAATGGCCAAGTTTATAGAGTTCCCTGATGAGGATACCAAACAAAGCTTAATATTTTGTTTTTATTCTCTTGAAAGTGGCCCCGCATCTAATTTAAAAAATGCAACAAAACTGTCAATTCGTGGCAAACCCATAACGCTTATTGAGGCAAAAGAAACATGGACTTACCGGGAACTTTCCAGCGCCTGCGACGTCACATACATTGATGAAACCAATGAAAATGATATACTATCCGCTTGGACCGATACAATAGAGTCAAACATGTTGACCGTGGGCGAAAGTATTGAGTTTTTAGAAAGAGGCGGGATAGCTGCTTTGGTCCAAGAAGGAAGCAAAATTCGACTGTACATTAATAAGCAAGCCCTGAACAAACAGTACTTCATCGTACGCTCAAGGTTGCTTGCCGTATCCAAGTTTCATCCCAACTGATTTTACTTGTTAACAATTGGATAAGCTCCTATAATCGTAAATATTCGGATTTATTATATAAGTCCGAACTCATTGTAAATTATATATTCCGAAAAGGTTAATTAATAATGCAAACGCCAGTCATTCTAATTGTAGAGGATGAAGACGTAACTCGACTGAACCTCGTTAGTTTATTTGAAGCGGAAGGTTATAAGGTAATTGAAGCCATTGATGGCGACGACATGCACGACAAGCTAACATCACACGATGATGTAAACCTTGTTATCATGGATATCAACCTTCCTGGTAAAAATGGTTTGATTTTGGCTCGTGAGTTACGCCAGAAGAAAAACATCGGCCTTATCTTCCTTACAGGTCGCGACAATGATGTAGACCGTATCCTTGGTCTTGAGATTGGTGCTGATGATTACATCACAAAACCATTTAACCCGCGTGAACTAACTATTCGTGCCCGTAACTTAATATCTCGCACAGGCAGTTCAGCAGAAGAGTCTACGATCGATAGTAACGGCGTTATTACGTTTAATGGTTGGGAATTAGATGAGAACAGTCGCTGTTTAACATCTCCAACAGGTGACTCAAAGCGTCTACCTAAAGGTGAATATAGAGCGCTTCGTCTAATGTTAGATTCGCCTGGTCGTATCTTTAGCCGTGAGCAGCTTATTAAGCACATGACTGGTCGTGAGCTGCGTGCTAATGACCGTACAGTTGACGTCACAATTCGTCGTATTCGTAAACATTTTGAAACCGATAACAACACACCTGAATTAATCAGCACAATTCACGGTGAAGGTTACCGATTCATTGGTAAAATCGACGCTCAATAATCGTTTTTGCTAGTCTTCAGCGAGTTTTGCAATTAATGGATGAAGGGCTTCTTGCCCTTCTTCTATTTTTGCTTCCAACTCCGAAACCCACAGCAATAGCGTATCATCATCTTTTCCATCTGACTCCAGTTCCATTTTCTTTGCTTGCAACTGTGCGAGTTTCAAACCTACAGAACCTGCTGCTCCTTTCACTTTGTGAGCTACAGCTCCGTACTCTTCAATATCATTTTCGACTACTGCATCTCTTAGTTCTTGGCAGTATTTAGGGCTTAATTTTGTAAACAAATCACAGCTTCTTTGGAAAGCTGGGGCTCCCATTGACTCAACAAAGTCACAAATCGTTTCTATATCTAAATCACTATATTGCGGCTGTAATAAAGCTTCTCGAAGATCTAGGCTTTGCTTGTTCTTTTGTGCTTCTATACCGAATAACTCTGCTAACATTTTATCAAGTTTAGTGGTATTTATCGGTTTAGCTAAAGCACCTTGTACACTGATCCCTTCAAGCTCCTGTTCGGCGCTTCTAACATTTGCTGTTAATGCGACAATGGGTAGGTGATCAAAGTGACTTTCTTGGCGTATTTGGCGCGCAACTTCATCCCCATTGATGTCAGGTAACTGCATATCAAGCAAAATCAAATCTAGATCATCTTCAGTTTCAACAAAAGATAGAGCATCTTCCCCAGTTTCTGCCCAGATAACTTCATGACCACGCTGCTCAAGTAAGTTAGTCGCTATTTCTGCATTTAGAGGGACATCCTCCACAAGTAGAATGTAAAGACTTCTACCTGCGTAGCTTTGCTCTTTTGGTGCACTACATAACTGCAGTGGAACTTCAACATCAAAGCGGCTACCTGTACCTTCAGAGCTAACAACGGAAATAGAGCCTTTCATTGCATGCACTAATGCTTTTGTCACAGCTAACCCTATACCTGAGCCTATCGCATTACTGCCAGACGCATCTGGCGCTTTATAGTACATTTCAAAAATTCGTTCTAGCTGCTCTTCGGGTATTCCCATTCCAGTATCAATAACGCTAATGGACAGCCACGGGCCATCACTACGATTCTCACGTCGACACTCTAACGTGACACTACCTCTGTGCGTGAACTTCACCGCATTATTGATTAGATTCCACAATACTTGGCGAAGTCGAGTTGGATCAAGTAAAGCATATACATCTAAAATACCAGAGCGGTTAATTGTAAACTCAAGCCCTTTCTGCTCGGCTATTAAGCCAGCAAAGTTTACAACATCATTGATAAAGTCTGAGACGTTTATACTATCTGTCGCAATGTCTAGCTGTTCTCGGTCAATTTTGTCTAGGTCTATAATGTCGTTAAATATATTCCCCAGCGTCTCAGCACTTGAGAACACTGTATTACACCAACTCTTCTGCTGCGCGGTCAGCTCTGTATCTAACATCATGCGAGTCAAACCGACGATACCGTTTAGTGGTGTTCTTAGCTCATGACTGAGTGTTGCGATGAACTTACCTTTGTCTTTATATGCAGTTTCAAGTGCCTGCTCCGCTTCTTTTCGGCTAGTAATATCCCGTCCAAATGCTAATAAGCCGATATACTCACCTTTATCATTAATAAACGGTAACTTACGCATTTCAAACCAGCGCTGTTCACCCTTAACTGGGTATTCGACATCGAGAGTTAACGGTTGCTGGGTGTTTGCGACCTGTTCATCCGTTTCTAAAACTTTGGGTAAATACTGAGTGGGATAAATTTGCTCTACAGATTTGCCAATAAGCTCTTCACTGCTCTTCCCCATTACCAATTCAAACATCTTATTGCAGCCGGCAAACACACCATTTTCATCTCGGTAGTAAAACAAATCAGGAGATGAGTCGACGATGTTTCGCAATAACATACCTTGCTGAGCTAGCTCTAATTGCGTCTTTTTGCGCTCCGCAATTTCTTTTCTTAATTCATCAATAGCCCTATGCTTTGCGTGCAGGGCTAGTTTCCTTTCATCGATTTCACTATTCAGCCGATTAATATTGTCCTTCAATGTTTGATTCAACATTTTTTCTTGCTGTGTGGCTGATTCAAGATACGCTTTTGAAGACTGAACTTCTCTCATTGCGGCAACTGACATCATGATCAGAGCGGGTGAAATGACGGCGGTTAGAAAAAGTAACGCTGATATATCAGCTATTTCCACCACTCCAAGTGCAACGTAATAAAACATACAAGACAGGATCACGGCAACAAATAACGTAAATACATAAGCAATTGCAAATGCACGTTTGTTACCATACTTTTCTACCAAATTTGATAAAATTCGAGCCCATGAGCCAAACGAATTTTCTGCCATATTATTACATCACCACTTATTAAATACTGATCAGAACAAGAGTATTTCACTGCTTATAGCCTGACCATCGCACAATTTAGACCGCAAAGTAAATATTATACAAAAGCCCTAGTAATAAGCGAGCACAGATATTGCTGAGCACAGTATTACCTATAATCATTGGATTCTACGAGCACAAATAAAAGCCTGTATCACTAAATGCACAAATTGTTTAATTTAATACAGATAGATTTGCACTCATCATCCCAACTTTATGTGATTTGGTGTAATATGCGCGTTTTTTAAGTCTTAGAAAAGAGAGCCTCTATGCAAAATAACATGCCAGACATTGCACATAGTGCAAGTGCGTTACAAACCGGAACTTTAGACTGGGTAGGCATGGGCAACATAGAGCTACCTTTAGTTATTGAAGTTAAGGGGCTGGGCCAAGTCACCGTAACAGCAAAAGCAGATGCTTTTGTTGATTTGCAAAAAGAGGATGCCAAAGGCATTCACATGTCACGCCTTTTCCTTGCTCTCGACTCACTCTCCTGTGAGAAAGTATTAACGCCTAATACCTTAAAGCAGTTATTAGACAACTTTTTAAGTACCCATAATGAACTGAGCACAAGTGCAAAAGTACTTTTTCACTTTGAGTTGCCAATTAGGCGCCCTTCACTTTTAAGTAAAAAAATGGGCTGGAAATCGTATCCAATAAAGCTAGATGCGACATTACGAAATGGTGTTTACACACTTGAACTCGCTTTAGACATAACCTATTCATCTACCTGCCCTTGCTCTGCGGCACTATCACGCCAGTTAATACAAGATGCCTTTCAACAAGCATTTGACGGTACCGAATTAGATTTTAATAGCGTTCATAAATGGCTTGGTAGCACAGAAGGTATTGTTGCTACTCCTCATTCTCAGCGCTCCATTGCAAATATTAAAATTCGCCTCGGCGAGCATATCGATGAGTTTGAGATCTTAGACTTAATTGAATTAGTCGAGAATGAATTAAAAACACCAGTTCAAGCCGCTGTAAAACGTGAGGATGAACAAGAATTTGCTCGTCTAAATGGACAAAACCTTATGTTTTGTGAGGATGCTGCACGAAAACTTAAAGCACTTTTCAACCAACAACAATTAGCTGACTTTTATATAAAAATTAACCATTACGAGTCACTTCATGCCCACGATGCTGTTGCTTATGCAGTTAAAGGGATAAACGGTGGTTATCAAATTTAATATACTTTTTTTAATTCAATGATCTATATGTGGCGGGAAATCATCTCGATAATCCCGTTACTGCTGAAGTACCTATTTTCATAATAGGTACTTCAAAGAAACAAAGTATCATAAATACTAAAAAGTCATCAAATGAACACTAATTCACCCCAGATACTCTAGGTTTAATCACGGCTGCTGTTTAACTTGCGAATAAACTGATCAACCAAGGCCTCCTGATTATCAAGTGCTTGCTCTGTATTTTTCATGGTTTCGTGCGTTTTGCGTGCGCTTTGCATTGATTCATCAGCAAGACCTGAAATCGTCACTGCATTCACATTTAACTCATTTGATACGCTTGACATTTCTTCTGTTGAAGTAGCAATTTGATAGTTAAGACTCGAAATCTCATTAACGATAGTATTGATCGTCTCCAAGCTCGACTTTGTCCCTTCAGCTTTAGAAACACATTCCGAAGAGCGCGCAACACCACTTTGAATCGCTGCAACGGCCCTTTCCGCACGAAGCCTAAGATCTGCGATAATCCCATTTATCTCTGTTGTAGAATCCTGTGTCCGCTGCGCAAGTGCCCGTACTTCATCAGCAACGACGGCAAACCCTCGCCCCTGCTCTCCTGCTCTAGCTGCCTCAATGGCGGCATTTAAAGCCAATAGGTTGGTCTGCTCTGAAATCCCTCTAATCACATCAACCACGCCTTCTATATTAACGCTCTGAGCATTTAGGTCCTCAATATCTTTTTGCGTCTGTGACAATTCTTCTGATAGCGAATAATTATTCTGCATATTATCGTCAACCGCCTTGTGCCCACTTACTACAGATTCAAGTGCCGCTTCAGACTGTTTTGCAGCATTGTTTGTATTTGATGCAATATCACTGATAGAGACCGACATCTGATTTATAGCTGTGGCAAGAGATCCTGTCTGCGCTTGTTGCTGATTTAAAATATCTGCACTGCTTTTACACTCTTGCATGGTTTTCGTAGCATACTCTGACACCGTTGAGCTCGCATCTTTGACACGCCCAAGAACAGCTCTAAGCTCAGATTCTCGAGCAATTAATGCCAGCTCAATAGCAGCAACATCGTTAACTTTATTTAGATATACCTTTTGCATTAGCGGGTTGTCATACACCTTTTTGGCTTTTTTACTTAATTCGCGTACAGGAGCAAGGCGTGAATACGTAATAAATAAGACAATACAGGTCAGAATCGTTTCGGCAATGTAATTCCACGGAGTAGCAAAGCTTGAGATAACCATAGTTAGGACATAAAAAATGATGATAATTGCCATCATTTGTGCAGATAGCGACCAAGATGCACGAGTGAACTTACTTAATGGAGCACCACCGTGCAAATCTGAGTATATTCGCTCTGCTCGGTTAACTACCTCTTTATTAGGCTTAGTCCGCACTGACTGGTACTCTACAGTATTACCTGACTTGTCTTTTATAGGCGTAACAAAAGCATTAACCCAATAATGATCACCATTTTTGCAGCGATTTTTTACCATCCCCATCCATGGTTTACCTGCTTCAATATAATCCCACAAGTTTTTAAACGCCACTTTTGGCATAGTTGGGTGTCTTACGAGATTATGTGGCTTACCTTTTAATTCATCTAGAGAAAACCCTGCAACTTCGCAAAATTGCGCATTTGCATACTTAATTTGTCCTTTGACATTTGTTGTCGAAAGTAAGTTATAAGAACTTGGATAATCTCTTTCTTTACCAGTGTAATCAGCTCTACCTTTGCTCATTGTGCACTCTCTATAAAAAGGCAATAATAAATTATTACTTTCTAAGACGTCGTGAAGAAAAGCATCAGAAACTGATCAAGATCATGGATATCACTATTTTGGCTATTAAACACACAGCAGGAAGTTAATATATAAATTAGCAGATTAATCTTGTTAGGCAATATAACGACTGATATTGAGAATTATCAATGAGATATGATGTATGGAGAAAATAAGAAATGGCGTCCCCTAGGGGATTCGAACCCCTGTTACCGCCGTGAAAGGGCGGTGTCCTAGGCCTCTAGACGAAGGGGACACAGATGTGTCACTAGGACTTTTTTAGCGGTTTATTCTCTTGCTAACCGAGTTACTTACCAAAAGTAAGTGGCGTCCCCTAGGGGATTCGAACCCCTGTTACCGCCGTGAAAGGGCGGTGTCCTAGGCCTCTAGACGAAGGGGACA